>NZ_JBVIRQ010000006.1:518057-570074 GCF_055575955.1 Streptomyces sp. NPDC033966
GGAGAGAAGGGCGAGAAGGGCGACCCCGGCAAGAACGGCAAGGACGGCCGGCGCGGCCCCCGCGGCCACGACGGCAAGAACGGCGCCACCGGCCCGCAGGGCCCCCAGGGCCTCCCCGGCCCGAGGGGCGAGAAGGGCGAGAAGGGCGACCCCGGCAAGGACGGCAAGCCCGGCGGCACCTGCAAGAAGTGCGGCGACCACCACGGCAAGGACGACCACCACGGCAAGGGCGGCAAGGACGACCACAAGGCCACCTCGAAGGCCCGCGTCATCCCCTCCGGCCACGGCCGCGGCCTCGGCATCCGCTCCGGCCCCGGCACGGGCTACCGCAAGACCGGCAAGATCGCGGCCAACACGGTCGTGGCGGTCCAGTGCAAGGTCAACGGCCAGACCGTGGGCGACAACTCGATCTGGTACAAGCTCGCCGACGGCCGCGGCTGGATCGCCGCCCGCTACGCCCTGAACCTCAACAAGATCCCGTACTGCTGACGGAACCCCCCACCCGGCATGACGAAGGCCCCGCAGCCAGCCGGCTGCGGGGCCTTCGCCCACATGGGATGAGTGGAGATGGCGGGAATCGAACCCGCGTCCAACGGTGCAGAAGCAGGGCTTCTCCGAGCGCAGTCCGCTGCGATTTTCTCGGCCCCGGAGATCACACGGACAAGTCTCCGACGGGCTCAGTCACTGTTTGGTTTCCCTCCAACCCCCGTGACCGGGGCTAGAGGTTTAAGATCCCTAGTTGACGCCAGGATCCGGACCGGGACCACTTCCGGGCTGACGCTCCTCACAGAGGCTTCAGCTCACTGTTATTAGGCAGCGAGGGTGAAGCGGGAGTTATCGCTCTTGGAGTTGGCGATTATTTTTTGCGACATGTGGTTAGCGAGATCATTGCCGCTTCCTCGGCTCGCTTCCCCTGCATCGACAGCCGCTGTCGAAACCGATCATCCCCATGTTTCACGCTTTTGAATTATGTACTACACACGGTGCCCCCACCGCGAGCGGCGGGTGCTGACGCCATGGTACGCGAAGTGGACCACCACGTGCCAGGAGATTAAACCGTGCCCCGCTGCTTGCGCCGGACCGCCGAGATCGCCCGCTGCGTCTCGCGCGTGTCCTGCTTCTCGCGCAGGGTCTGGCGCTTGTCGAACTCCTTCTTGCCCTTCGCCAGCGCGATCTCGACCTTCGCGCGGCCGTCCTTGAAGTACAGGGACAGCGGGACGACCGTGTGGCCCGACTCCTCCGCCTTGCGCTCCAGCTTGTCGATCTCCTCGCGGTGCATGAGGAGCTTGCGCTTGCGGCGGGCGCTGTGGTTGGTCCAGGTGCCCTGGCTGTACTCCGGGACGTGCACGTTGTACATCCAGACCTCGCGGCCCTCCACCGACACGAAGCCGTCCACCAGCGAGGCCCGGCCCTGACGCAGGGACTTGACCTCGGTGCCGGTCAGGACGATCCCGCACTCGTAGGTGTCGATGATCGCGTAGTCGTGCCGCGCCTTCTTGTTCTGGGCGATCAGCTTGCGCCCTTTTTCCTTAGCCATAGTGCGGTCATTTTCGCACTACGACCCCACCCCTAGGCCACCCAATACCGTGCGCGCCCGCTCCTCCGCCCCGTCGCCGGCCGCCAGGTCCGGGGTGATGCCCCCGCCGTCGAGGCTGCGGCCCGCCGGGGTGCGGTACGTGCCCACCGTCAGCTCCGCCACCGCCCCGCCCGGGAGCTCGGTCGGCATCTGCACCGAACCCTTCCCGAAGGTGCGGGTGCCCACCGTCACGGCGCGGCCCCGGTCCTGGAGGGCGCCGGTGACCAGCTCGGCCGCGCTCATCGTGCCGCCGTCGACGAGGGCCACCAGGGGGCGGGCGGTGTCCCCGCCCGGGTCCGCGTAGAGGGCGTGCTCGGAGCCGCGTACGTCGTACGTCGCCACGAGCCCGCCGTCCAGGAACGCGGAGGCCGCGGCCACCGCCTCGGTGACCAGCCCGCCCGGGTTGCCGCGCAGGTCCAGCATGACCCCGCCGCCGGGCGGGGCCTCGCGCACGGCCGTCCTGACGCGCTCCCCGGAGCCCCGGGTGAAGGAGGCCACCTTGATCACGGTGATGCCGCCCGCGAGGCGGCGTACGGTCACCGGCTCGGTACGCAGCTGCGCGCGCCGGACGGTCACGGTGCGGTCGGCGGCGCCGTCCCGGCTGAGGCCGAGCACCACCGGGGTGCCGGCTTCCCCGCGCAGCAGCGCCACCACGTCGGCCACCGCCAGCCCGGTCACGCTCCGGGCGTCCACGCTCAGCAGCCGGTCCCCGGCGCGCAGGCCGGCCCGCTCGGCGGGGCTGTCCGGCTGGACCCGGTCGACCTCGATCCGGCCGTCGCGGCGGAGTCCTGCCCAGAGCCCGACCCCGGTCCAGCGGCCGTCGAGTTCCTCGGCGAAGGCGGCGTACTCGCCCCGGTCGTAGACGGTGCCCCAGCGGTCGCCGCTGCGGCTGACGACCTCCTGGGCGGCCTTCTTGCCCGACTTCCCCTCGGCGACGGCCTCGGCGGCGGCCCGGGCGACGGCCTCCCGGTCGGCCGTCCCGGAGCCGGATCCGGGGCCCGGCCCCGGGGAGAAGAGTTCCGGTACAGGGCCGCCGGCGAGGTAGGCGCGGCTGGTGTCGTCCGTCTCGTGCGGGGACCAGCACCCCGTGCCCGCGGCGGTGCCCACGCAGACGAGGAAGACCAGCGTCAGAACGGCCCCGCGACGCAGGTCGCGGGGCCGGAGACAGAGGGCGGGCAGACCCGGCATGCCGCCGAGTCTAGGACAAGCCCCGCCGCGGCAAGCCTGGTTGACCACAGAGCGCAGGAGGCGCTCGTCATACCTTCAGGTACTTGCGCAGCGCGACGAACGCGGCCAGGGAGGGCATCAGCAGACCGATGACCAGCACCAGCGGCAGCTTGGTGAGGACCGCGTCCCAGCCGATGAAGTTGATCAGCTGGAGCTTGTCGCGGAGCGCGATGCCGTGGTCGATCACGAAGTACTGGCCGGTGCCGAGCATCGCGCAGGCGAAGACGGCGCCGATGAGGCCGGCCACGGCCGCCTCCATGATGAACGGCACCTGGATGTAGAAGCCGGACGCTCCCACCAGCCGCATGATGCCGGTCTCCCGCCGACGGCTGAACGCCGAGACGCGCACCGTGTTGACGATCAGCAGCAGGGCCACGATCAGCATGACGAGCATGATGCCGAGGGCCGCCCAGTTGAGGGTGCCGAGCAGGGCGAAGAGGTTGTCGAGCTCGGTGGACTGGTCGGCGACCGACTGGACGCCGTCGCGCCCGGCGAAGGCGGAGGTGATGACGTCGTACTTCTCCGGGTTCTTCAGCTTGACCCGGAAGGAGTCGGGCATCTGGTCGGGGGTGACGACGGACGCCAGGGCCGTGTGGCCGAAGCGCTCCTTGTAGTGCTTGTAGGCCTCGTCCGAGGACTCGTACATGACGGTCTGGACGAGGTCCATCTTCTTCAGCTCGGACTCGATGCCCGTCTTCTGCTCGGGGGTGACCGCCCCCTTGGAGCAGGGCCGGCCGCTGCCCGCGGAGGCGCCGGCGGAGGCTGCCGGCGCTCCGGCGGCGGCGCCGGGGGCGGCGGCGCCGGCCGCGTCCAGGGCGTCGTTCTTCGTGCAGAGGTAGACGGTGACGTTGACCTTGTCGTACCAGTACCCCTTCATGGCGCTGACCTGGTCGCGCATGAGCAGGGAGCCGCCGAACAGGGCCAGGGACAGGGCCACGGAGATGATGACCGCGAAGGTCATGGTGAGATTGCGGCGGAGGCCGACGCCGATCTCCGACATGACGAACTGGGCGCGCATGACGTCTCAGGGGCCTTTCAGTGCTGGTAGCCGTAGACGCCGCGCGACTGGTCGCGCACGAGCCGGCCCTGTTCTAGTTCGATGACGCGCTTGCGCATCTGGTCCACGATCTGCTGGTCGTGCGTGGCCATGATGACGGTGGTGCCGGTCCGGTTGATCCGGTCCAGGAGCTTCATGATGCCGACGGAGGTCTGCGGGTCGAGGTTGCCCGTCGGCTCGTCGGCGATCAGCAGGGCGGGGCGGTTGACGAAGGCGCGGGCGATGGCGACGCGCTGCTGCTCGCCGCCGGACAGCTCACCGGGCATCCGCCCCTCCTTGCCGCCCAGGCCCACCAGCTCCAGGACCTGCGGTACGGCCTTGCGGATCTCGCCGCGCGGTTTGCCGATGACCTCCTGGGCGAAGGCGACGTTCTCGGCGACCGTCTTGTTGGGCAGCAGGCGGAAGTCCTGGAAGACGGTCCCCAGCTGGCGCCGCATGTGCGGGACCTTCCAGTTGGAGAGCTTCGCGAGGTCCTTGCCGAGGACGTGCACCTGGCCGTGGGTGGCCCGTTCCTCGCGCAGGACGAGCCGCAGGAAGGTGGACTTGCCGGAGCCGGAGGAGCCGACCAGGAAGACGAACTCGCCCTTGGCGATGTCGAGGGAGACATCTCTGAGTGCGGGCCGGTTCTGCTTCGGGTAGGACTTGGAGACGTTGTCGAATCGGATCACGGGAGCACCACGGTCGCCGGGAGTAGGTGACCGTGACCATACGCGACCGGACGCCGGGTGGGGACCCGGCATCCGGAGTTGCCCGATATATCCCCGGGTGCAGGAGGAGCCGGACCGTGATTGCCCGGACGGGCCGCGCCGAATGTCGGCGGAGCTGGCACAGTGGTAGGGGGAACGGACCGCGTCCCCGTGCCGTTGACCATGACGAGGGGACGAGAGGAGGAGCGCATGACATATGACCGGCTCGTGTGCGCGAACTGCGCCGCACCCGTCAGCCAGGGCCGCTGCCCGGTGTGCCGGGCGAACCGGGAGCGCCTCCAGCAGGAGGGCCCCTTCGCCGGGCTGAATCCGGCGACGCTCATCGCGCTTCTGGTGGTGCTGGTGGCCGCGCTGGCGCTGGTGGCACGGACCGCGTAGGCCGCGTCGCGTCCCGATCAGCAGGCATCACCGTGTGATCGCGTGGATCACACGTAATGGGGAAGGGCCCGGACACCACCTGGTGTCCGGGCCCTTCCTCGTGCTCGTGTGCTCACGCGTTACGCGGTCTGCTCCTGCTGCTTGCGCCAGCGGATGCCGGCCTCGAGGAAGCCGTCGATCTCGCCGTCGAGGACCGCCTGCGGGTTGCCGACCTCGAACTCCGTCCGCAGGTCCTTGACCATCTGGTACGGGTGCAGGACGTAGGACCGCATCTGGTTGCCCCAGGAGCTGCCGCCGTCCTTGAGGGCGTCCATCCTGGCCTGCTCCTCCTGGCGGCGGCGCTCCAGCAGCTTGGCCTGGAGCACGTTCATCGCGCTGGCCTTGTTCTGGATCTGCGAGCGCTCGTTCTGGCAGGAGACGACGATGCCGGTCGGGATGTGCGTGATGCGCACGGCCGAGTCGGTCGTGTTGACGCCCTGGCCGCCGGGGCCGGAGGCGCGGTACACGTCGATGCGCAGCTCGGACTCGTCGATCTCGACGTGGTCGCTGGTCTCGACGACCGGCAGCACCTCGACGCCCGCGAAGGAGGTCTGGCGGCGGCCCTGGTTGTCGAAGGGGGAGATGCGCACCAGGCGGTGGGTGCCCTGCTCGACGGAGAGGGTGCCGTAGGCGTACGGGGCCTTGACGACGAAGGTGGTCGACTTGATGCCGGCCTCTTCCGCGTACGAGGTCTCGTAGATCTCCGTCGGGTAGCCGTGGCGCTCCGCCCAGCGCAGGTACATGCGCTGGAGGCGCTCGGCGAAGTCGGAGGCGTCGACGCCGCCGGCCTCGGCGCGGATGTTGACCAGGGCCTCGCGCTCGGCGTACTCGCCGGAGAGCAGGGTCCGGACCTCCATCTCGTCCAGCGCCTTGCGCACGGACGTCAGCTCGGCCTCGGCCTCGGCGAGGGTGTCCGCGTCGTCCATCTCCTGGGCGAGCTCGAACAGCACCGCGAGGTCGTCGATGCGGCCGCGCAGGGTCTCGGCCTTGCGGACCTCGGCCTGGAGGTGCGAAAGCTTGCTCGTGATCTTCTGGGCGGCGTCCGGGTCGTCCCACAGGGACGGCGCGGCGGCCTGCTCCTCGAGCACGGCGATATCTGCCCTCAGCTTGTCGAGGTCCAGGACGGCCTCGATCGACCCCATGGTCGAGGAGAGGGACTTCAGCTCTTCGGAAACATCGACGACTGCCACGGGTCAAGCCTAGCCGGTCCTCGGACGGCGCTGTCCGGGCAGGCCGGATCGGACCGTACAGAGGAGCGCCGATACGGGCGTACGCTCCTCGTATGACCGTTCTACTCGTGAAGCGCCGCCATGTGGACCACATGCGTGTGACCACGACGAGCTGTCTGCCGCCGGACCCAGCACAAGCCTGATCACCCCCGATCCGACTTCGGTCCTGCACGCGGCCACGCCGCCCCGGCGCCATCCCTGCCGGAGGCGGGCTCCCTCCGCACGCCCCGCCATCTCTGGGGCACAGGACCCTGTGACATCCGAAACGGAGCCGTCATGCCGTCCGCGCACCCCTCTTCTCCTTCCTCCTACGCCGCCTCCTCCGCCGCCCCGTCCGCACCCGCCCTCGCCGTCATCGACCTCTCGCGGGCGGACGATCCCGCAGAGCGCGCCGACTTCCTGAAGCAGCTGCACGCCGCGGCCCGGGACACCGGCTTCCTGTACCTGACCGGGCACGGCATATCCGAGGCGGAAACCGCCCGCATCCTGGAGCTGACCAGGGCTTTCTTCGCGCTCCCGGAGGCCGACCGGCTGGCCGTGAGCAATCTGAACTCCCCGCACTTCCGCGGCTACACCCGCATCGGCCACGAGCTGACCGGCGGAGCCTCCGACTGGCGGGACCAGCTGGACGTGGGCGCGGAGCGGCCCGCGCCGGTACTGGGGCCGGAGGACCCCGCGTACCTGTGGCTGGAGGGCCCCAACCAGTGGCCGGCGGCGCTGCCGGAGCTGAAGGAGGCGGTGCTGGGCTGGCAGGAGCGGCTGGCCGCGGTGGCGCACCGGCTGCTCCGGGAGCTGCTGGCCTCGATCGGCGCCCCCGCGGACTTCTTCGACGCGGCCTTCGCGGACCGCCCCCACCTGCACACGAAGCTGATCCGCTACCCCGGGTCCGCCCCGTCGGGCGCCGACCAGGGCGTCGGCGCGCACAAGGACTACGGCTTCCTGACGCTGCTGCTCCAGGACTCGGTGGGCGGGCTCCAGGTCGTCCGGGACGGCGGCTACGTCGACATCGAGCCACGGCCGGGGGCGTTCGTGGTGAACCTGGGCGAGCTGCTGGAGATCGCCACCGAGGGGTACCTGCGGGCCACCGACCACCGGGTGGTCAGCCCTCCGGGGGCGGTGGAGCGGTTCTCGGTGCCGTTCTTCTACAACCCGAGGCTGGACGCGGTCGTGGAGACCGTCCCCGGGGACTACCTGCGCTCGGCGCCGGGCGTGGCGCACGACGCCTCGAACCCGCTGCACGCCGAGTACGGCCGCAACGAGCTCAAGGGCTGGGTCCGCGCCCACCCGGAGGTCGCCCGCCGCTGGCACCCGGACCTCACCGCGGTGTAGTCCGGGGCGCCCGGCGGCCTACCTGGGCTGGGACGGGGCCGACTGCCGGCCCTTGCCGTCGCGCGGCGGGGGTGCCGGGTCGTCGCCGGAGACGGCGATCCAGCTGCCCAGGCCCACCGCCGCCACCAGGGCCAGCGCCGACGCGGAGAGCACGAGGCGCCGCTTGCGTTCGGCTTCGGCGCGGTGCCGGGCGGAGCCGGGCCGGTGCCCGCCGGCCGGGCGGGGGACGCGGGCGGTGCCCAGTGCCCCGCCCGCCAGCTCGTCCGGGCCCGGGACCCGCATGGAGGTGTGGGTGTCCCGGTTGGAGTCGGTGGCGGAGCCGGGCACCAGCGGTACCACGCCCCGCCTGCGCACCGGGTCGGCGGCGGCGTCGGGCTCCCGTTCCGGCTCGGGCTCGGGGTCGGCGTCGTCCGGCTCGTCCACGTCGAGCGGCGGCATCCCGGCCAGCAGCGGCAGCAGTTCGCGCAGCCGGACGGACAGCTCGGAGGCGCGCAGCCGGGAGGCGGGGGCCTTGGCCAGGCACTGGACCATCAGCTGCCACAGCTCGTCGGGGATGCCCGGGAGCGGGACCACGGTCTCGGTGACGTGCCGGCGCAGCACCGCGCCGGGGTGGCCGCCGCCGAAGGGGGTGAAGCCGGCCAGCAGCTCGTACAGCACCGTGGCCAGGGCGTATATGTCGACGGCCGCCCTCGGCGGCAGGCCCTCCACTATCTCCGGGGCCAGGTAGTCGGGGGTCCCGATGATCCGGGTCGTGGGGGCGGTGCTGCGGCCGCCGGCGGCCCGGCGCGGGGAGTCGATGAGCTTGGCGACGCCGAAGTCGGTGAGCAGCGCGGGGTGCGCGCCGCCTGGGCCGAGCGGTCCCTGCATGTCGAGCAGGACGTTCTCCGGCTTGACGTCCCGGTGGACGACGCCGGCCGCGTGGGCGGCGGCCAGCGCGTCGGCGACGTCCGCGACGATGGCCACGGCCGCCTCGGGGGCGAGCCGGCGCTCGCGGTCGAGGCGGGTGCGCAGGTCCGTTCCGCGTACGAGGTCCATGACGAGGGCGAGGTCGTTGCCGTCGACGACGAGGTCGCGTACGGAGACGATGTGGGGGTGCTCCAGTCCGAGGAGCGCGCTGCGTTCCTGGACGAAGCGTCCGACCAGTTCCTGGTCGGAGGCGAGGTCTTCGCGCAGGAGTTTGACGGCGACGGGGCCGTCCGGGCCTTCGCCGAGCCACACCGTGCCCGCGCTGCCGCGCCCCAGGATCTGGTGGGCGGTGTACCGGCTGCCGATCTTCCGTGCCACGACTGCTCCCTCAGCGGCTGGCGTAACGGACCAAAACTACGCGGCCGAGTGGGTGTTGGGGTCGCCGGATCGCGGCGACCTTCACTTCTGCGGGCGAAATCACGTCCTGGATGTCGACAAATCCACAAGGTCGGCGCTACGGGAGGCTCCGGAGGGCCCTCGGGGGCCCTCCGGCGGAGGTTCAGGAGCCGCTGCCGCTGCTTCCGGCGGTGTCCCCGACGGAGCCGATGAAGTCGACGATGTCGGTGCCCCAGCTCCAGACCTGGTCCCACCAGCCCTTGCCGGTGCCGATCCATTCCTGGAGCGGGGTGAGCTCCCAGACCAGCCAGCCGCCCACGAAGAGCAGCAGGATCAGCACCAGGCAGCCCTTGAGGCAGCCCAGGCCCGGGATCCAGACCGGGTTGGCGCTGCGGCGGCGCGGCTCGCGCGGCGGCCGGGGCTCGCGCGGGGGCGGCTGCGGCCGGCGCTGCTGCGGCGCGGGAGGCGGCTGCGGCGGCTGCTGCTGGGGCGGCGGCTGGGGCTGGCGGTACTGCGGCTGCTGCTGGGGCGGCTGCGGCTGCTGGTACTGCTGGGGCTGGTAGTGCTGCGGCGGCTGCTGCGCGTACTGCTGCGGCGGGGGCTGCGGCTGGTACTGCTGCTGCGGGGGCGGCGGCGGAGCCTGGCGGTACTGCTGCTGCTGCCGGGGCGGCTGCTGCGGGGGCGGCGGCATCTGCGGGGCCGGGCGCTGGGGGCGGCGGCGCAGGGGGTCCTCGGAGGGGTCGAGGTAGTGCATCTGCGTCTGCTCGTTGCGGTCGCGCGCGGCCCGCATCTGCGACTGCCACGGGTGCGGGGCGTCGGGCTGCTGCACCGGGGGCATGACGGAGGTCGGGTCGGGCGCGCCGCCGGAGGCGCCGGGGGTGGCCGGCAGCACGGTGGTGGCGTCGGCCCCGCCGACCGGCGGGAGCACGCTCGTCATGGCGTTCGGGTCGTACGCGTTCGGGTCGTACGCCTCGGCCTGCGCGGTCGCGGCGGAGCCGGGAGCCACGGGGGCGCCGGGGACCGGGGCGGGCGAGGGGTCGGGCGCGAGCAGGGCGGCGACGCCGAGGGCGGCCTCGACCTCGTCGGGCGAGGAGTGGACGCGGATGCCGGCGGCGACCACGCGCAGGCCGCGGGCCAGGCTCTCGGCACTGGGGCGCTCGTCGGGCTCCTTGCGCAGGCAGTGCTCGATGACGATCCACAGCGCCTCGGGCACGGAGGGGGGCCGCTGCGGCTCCTCGCTGAGGTGGCGGTGGAGGACTTCGAGCGCGGTGCCTCCGGCGAACGGCGGGCGGCCGGTGACCAGCTCGTAGAGGAGGATGCCGGCGCCGTAGATGTCGACGGCGGAGGTCTGCGGGCGGCCCTCGGCGGACTCGGGGGCCACGTAGGCGGGGGTGCCGACGAACTCGTGGGTGCGGGTCAGGCCCGGGGAGTCGGCCAGGCGCGCGATGCCGAAGTCGGTGAGCATCGGCTTCATCTGGCCGTTGGTCTCGTCGAGCAGCACGTTGGCGGGCTTCAGGTCGCGGTGGACCACGCCGTCGGCGTGGCTGGCGGCGAGCGCGTCCGCGATCTGGGCGGTCAGCAGGCTCGCGGCGACCGGGCTGAAGGGGCCGTTCTGCCGGATGTACTTGTGCAGGTCCGGGCCGTCGATGAGGTCCATGACCAGGGCGAGCAGGTCGCCCTCGACGACGAGGTCGCGGGTGCGCACGATGTTGGGGTGCGTCAGGCGCAGCAGGACGGAGCGTTCACGCAGGAAGCGCATGACGATGTCCGCGTCCTGGGCCAGCTCCTCCTTGAGGACCTTGATGGCCACGGTCTCGCCGGGCTGGCCAGCGACGGCGGCTTCCGCGCCGGCGGTCTCCCGCTGGCGGGCGCGCCAGACGGTGCCCGTGGCGCCGCGTCCGAGCGGCTCCTCGAGCAGGTACTTGCTGCCGACTGGCCGCACGTCTCGCGCTCCCTGCTGTCGTCTTTCCGGCTGATTCCGCCGAGTGGGTTTCCGGCCCAACTCTAGGGGGTGTCCCGATGGAAGACGCGGGTCGACGGAGGTTGGTTGCCGCACATATGTGCGAAGGGTGAGTTTTGCGGGGTATGCCGGGGGCTCATTTCCCCGGTTTTCCCCCGACGGGGTGGCCGCATTCGTACCGGTGGGTGAACCGCGCCACCCGAATCCAAGATCATTTATTGGCGGGTGCCGGGCGTGTTGCGGGCGACAGGTGCGAGGATGCACCCGTACGGAACGGCCGGGACGGGAGCCCCGCCTTCCGGCAGACCTGAACGGACGAGGCGTCCGTGCCGGGCGGGGGGTCGATCGGGCGGGGCAGCTGCCGCCGTCCCCCTGCCGGGCGCACGCACGCACCGCGCACTGCGCTCCGCGCAGAAGGGACCGCTGACGGCGATGCAGATCCGGCTGACCGTCCTCGGGTCGCGCAGCGGCCACCAGGCCGCCACCGCGCCCGCCGGCTGTGACGTGCTCGTCACCGCGCCCGCCGGGACCGCGCTGGCCGCGGTCGCCTCCGGACTCGCCGCGGCCGCGGGCGGCCCCGACACCGGCGGCACCACCGTGCTGTACGCCGGTTCGCGCCGCCTCGACCCGCAGCGCGCCGTACTCGGCGAACCGCCCCTGGTGGACGGCGCGGTGCTGCACCTGCACGTCCCCGGACCGGACACAGCCGCCGTCCCGGCCGCGGACGGCCCGGCCACCCCGCAGCTGCACGTGGTGGCCGGACCCGACGCGGGCGGGGTCCACCTGCTGCACGCCGGGTCGGTGCGGATCGGGCGCTCGGCGGACGCCGACGTACCGCTCGACGACCCGGACGTGTCGCGGCTGCACTGCGCGGTGACCGTGCTGGCGGACGGCCGGGTCACGGTCGCCGACCTCGGCTCGACGAACGGCACCACGCTGGACGGCGCCGACGTCGGGGCCGCGTCGGTCCCGCTGGCGCCCGGCGCGCTGCTGCGGATCGGCGAGTCCACGCTCCGGCTCGCCCCGGCCGGCGGCGAACGGCCGCTGGCGGTGGTCCCGGACCTGGAGGGCCACCTCGGCCTGCCGGCCGCCTCCGGCAATGGCACGGGGGCCGACGGCGCCTCCGGCGGAACGCAGCCGGGCGCGGGCCCGCGTACCCCCGGCGGCCGTACCGGCCCGCAGGCCCCGGCAGCCGGCCCGCACCCCGCCCCGGAGCTCGGCCGGGAGACCCCCCGCCCCGACACCCCCCGCCCCGCGCCCGCCGCCGGGCCCGAGGCGTACCCCGGCACCGACCCGGACGGCGGAGCCAGGCCGCGCCGCCGCGGCGGGATCGGCGCGTGGGCCCGCAAGTGGGTACGCGGCGACGAGGACGCCCCCGGGCAGCCGGCCGGGCCCGAGGCGCCCGCGCAGGCCGCTCCGGACGAGGACGACCCCGCGGCGCTGCTGCTGGCGGCGCTCGGACCCACCGGACGGCTGTGGTCGCGCGGGGCCGGGCACCCCCGGTTCCTGGAGGCGGGGCTCGGTGCGGGCAGCCGGGCCGCGTTCCCCGAATGCGGCTCGCTCGGCATCGCCGGACCCCGGGCCCGGCTGACGGGGCTGGCCCGGTCGGTGGTCGCCCAGCTCGCGGGACTGCACTCGCCGACCCGGCTGGAGATCGTCCTGCTGGCCGCCGACCGCGCCCGGCCCGTGGCGGAGCGCCGCCGCGACTGGGGCTGGCTCGGCTGGCTGCCCCACGTCCGGCCCGCGCACGGCCAGGACTGCCGGCTGCTGCTGGCCTACGACCGCGACCAGGCGGCCGCCCGCACCGCCGAACTGACCCGGCGGCTGGAGGACGGCCCGCTCGGCACCAACTGGGCGGCCGCCGACCCGGCGGCGCTGCGGCAGGCCGCCGCCGCGTACGAGGGCCCGCGCACGCTCGTGGTCCTGGACGGCGACCCGGACAGCGCGCCGCTGCGCGACCTCACCGGACGTCTCGCCTCGCACGGGGCCGCGGCCGGCATCCACCTCCTGGTCCTCGCGGAGACCCCGGCCGCCACCGCCGCCTCCCCGGTCGCGGCTACGTACGAGTCGGCCTGCGCCGCCACCCCGGCGTTCCGCGACTGCGGCCGGATCGCCCTGCTCAGCGGCGATGTGGCCACGGCCGTACGCAGCTTCGCGGTCAGCGGCGGACGCCCCGTCCCCGCCGGCCGCACGGCGGTGGCCGACGGCGTCTCGGCGGCCTGG
This sequence comes from Streptomyces sp. NPDC033966, assembly GCF_055575955.1. Classification (NCBI taxonomy): domain Bacteria; kingdom Bacillati; phylum Actinomycetota; class Actinomycetes; order Kitasatosporales; family Streptomycetaceae; genus Streptomyces; species Streptomyces sp. NPDC033966. Next base: position 531,085 of record NZ_JBVIRQ010000006.1, read on the forward strand.
GCGGAGCGGTTCGCCCGGGCCCTGGCCCCGCTGCGCGCGGACGGCGCCCAGCCCGGCGGCGGCGCGTCCCGCCCGGCCGCGGCCACCCTCCCGGCGGCGTCCCGGCTGCTGGACGAGCTGGGGCTGGCCCGTGCCACCCCGGCCTCCCTGATGGCCCGCTGGGCCGAGGCCACCGATCAGGGCCAGGGCGTCGGCGGCCTCGCGGAGATCGTCCTCGGCTCCGGCCGGCGCGGGCCCGTCGGCGCCGAGCTGGTCCACGACGGCCCGCACCTGCTCGTGCAGGGTCCCGCCGGGAGCGGCCGGACGGAGCTGCTGCGCTCCATCGCCGCCTCCCTGGCCGCCGCGGCCCGCCCCGACCGCCTCGGCCTGCTCCTCCTCGACGGCGCCGGCGGCGAGCGCGGCGACGGCCTCCTGCCGTGCACGGAGCTCCCGCACGTGTCGGCCCACCTCGTGGCCTCCGACCCGCTGCGCATGCGCGAGTTCGCGCAGGCCCTGGGCGCCGAGCTCAAGCGCCGCCACGAGCTGCTGGACGGCGTCCCCTTCACCGAGTGGCACGCCCGCCGCGAGCTGTCCGACCGGATGGTCTCGCCCCGCCGGCCGGCCCCCGGCGAGCTGAACGGGGACCTCGACTCCCCGCGCACCGGCACCCTGCGGCTGCGCGCCGCCGCCACCCGCACGGAGCCGGCGGCCGGGCCGACCCCGCTGCCCCGGCTGGTGGTGCTGGTGGACGACTTCGACGCGCTGGTGGCCCCGGCCCTGGGCAGCCCGGGCCGGCCGGCCGCCGGTTCGGTGGTGCGGATCCTGGAGGGGGTCGCCCGGGAGGGCACCCGGCTGGGCGTGCACCTGGTGGTGGCCAGCGCCCGCCCGGAGCGGACCGCCGAGACCGAGCCGGCCCGGCTGGCGACGCTGCGGGTCGAGCTGGACGCGCCCGACCAGCCGGGGCCGGGCCGGGGGCGGCTGCTGTACGCCGACGGCCGTGCGGTGCCGTTCCAGACGGGCCGCGTAACCGGCCGGATCCCGCGCACGGCGACCCTGAGGCCGACCGTGGTGCCGGTGGAGTGGGAGCGGATGGGCGATCCGCCGGCCCGCCGCCCGGTGCGCGAGCTGGGCAACGGGCCGACCGACCTCGCGCTGCTGGCCAGCGCCCTCGACCGGGCCTCCCACCTGGTCTCGGCGATACCGGTGCCGTTCCCGCAGACCCCCTGACCCGTCCCGGCTCTCCGGCGCGCGCTATTGCGGGGGTGCGCGGGTCGGCGTAGACCTTGTGGCACGCGGCACACCACGGGCACGACGGCATCGGGGGCGACCATGCGGACACAGCACGGAACCGGCCACACGAAACGTACGGCGGCCAGACTCTGGGCGGCACTGGCCGCGGCGGGCGCGCTCGCGCTCACCGCCTGCGGCGGCGGGGGCGGTGACGGCGGCGGCACGGGCGGGTCCACGCCGTCCGGGCAGCAGAACGCGCACACCGTCGATTTACCGGAACTGCCCGGCGAGAAGCTGGAGGTCGCCGCGGTCTGGACGGGGCCCGAGCAGGCGAACTTCACGAAGGTGCTGAAGGAGTTCGAGAAGCGGACGGGCGCGAGCGTCACCTTCGTCCCGGCGCAGGACCCCATCGTCACCTTCCTCGGCACCAAGGTCGCGGGCGGCCAGCCGCCGGACGTGGCGCTCCTCCCCCAGGTCGGGGCGCTGGCGGCGGCGGTGCAGAACAAGTGGGCGCAGCCGGTGGGCCCGGAGGCCCGGGCGCAGCTGGAGAAGAACTACTCGCCGGGCTGGCGGAAGCTGGGCGCGGTGGACGGCACCCAGTACGGCGTCTACTACAAGGCGGCCAACAAGTCGCTGGTCTGGTACAACGCGAAGGCCTTCGAGGCGGCGGGCGTGAAGCCCCCGGCGACCTGGAAGGACTTCCTGTCGGTCGCCGACACGCTCTCCGCGTCCGGCACCGCGCCGGTGTCGGTGGCGGGCGCGGACGGCTGGACCCTCACGGACTGGTTCGAGAACGTCTACCTCTCGCAGGCGGGTCCGGAGAAGTACGACCGGCTGGCCCGGCACGAGATCAAGTGGACGGACGACAGCGTCAAGCAGGCGCTGACCACCCTGGGGCAGCTGTTCGGCCGCAAGGACTTCCTGGCGGGCGGCCCGGCCGGGGCGCTGGCGACGGAGTTCCCGAAGTCGGTGACGCAGACCTTCACGGGCGGGGACCGGCCTGCGGCGGCGATGGTCTTCGAGGGCGACTTCGTGGCCGTGAACATCGCGCAGACCAAGGCGAAGGTGGGCGAGGACGCCCTGGTCTTCCCCTTCCCGGCGGTGGGTGCGAAGGCGCCGGTGGTGTCGGGCGGCGACGTGGCGGTGGCGCTGAAGCCGGGCAAGGGCGCGCAGGCGCTGCTGACGTTCCTGGCGTCGGCGGACGCGGCGGCGATCCAGGCCCGGGAGGGCGGGTTCGTCTCGCCGAACAAGGCGGTGGACTTCGCCGCGTACCCGAACGACATCCAGCGGGGCATCGCGAAGGCGCTGATCGCGGCGGGCGACGACTTCCGCTTCGACATGTCCGACCAGGCTCCGGCGGCCTTCGGCGGGACGCCGGGCACCGGCGAGTGGAAGGCGCTCCAGGACTTCCTGGCGAACCCGTCGGACCTGGCGGGGATCCAGGAGAGGCTGGAGGCGGAAGCGGCCAAGGCGTACGGGAACTAGCCGTGGCGGCGACGGCCAGGGCCGGGGCCCGGCCCCGGGCCCAACGCAAGGACGTGACGCGCCGGCGGCTGGTCGCGGCGGTGTTCCTGCTGCCCGCCCTGGTGCTGCTGGGCGCGCTCGTGGTGCAGCCCATCGGCTACTCCCTCTACCGCAGCCTCTTCGACCGCTCCGGCGACACCTTCGTCGGGGCGGGCAACTACCGGCAGATCCTGAGCGATCCGGTGATCCGCACGGCGCTGCGGAACACGGCGGTGTGGGTGGTGTTCGCCCCGGCGACGGCGACCGCGCTGGGGCTGGTCTTCGCGGTGCTGACGGAGCGGGTGCGCTGGGGGACCGCGTTCAAGCTGCTGGTGTTCATGCCGATGGCGATCTCGATGCTGGCGGCGGGCATCATCTTCCGGCTCGTCTACGACCACGACCCGCACCGGGGCGTGGCCAACGCGGTGTGGGTCGGGGTGCACGACACCTTCGCGGAGTCCTCCGCCTTCCCGGGGGCCCGTCCGGGCCGGGACTCCCCGCTGGAGCCCGCCGCCGGCGGCGCCCTGGTGACGCGGGGCACGGTCCGGGCGGGCGAGCCGGTGCTGCTCCCGCTGGTCGGGGTGGCGCCGGAGGCCCTGCCCCCGGGGACCCGTACGGCGGGCAGGGCCGGGGCGGTGCCGGGGAAGGTGACCGGCACCGTCTGGCAGGACTTCACCCGGGGCGGCGGCGGGCTGCCGAACGTGGTCGACGCGGCGGAGTCGGGCCTGTCCGGGATGCGGGTGCAGGCGGTGAAGGACGGCCGGGTGGTGGCCTCGGCGACGGCCGGCCCCGACGGCACCTTCACGCTGCCCGCGGAGGCGGACGGGGCGCGGCTGCGGCTGCCGGAGTCGAACTTCCGGGCGGCGTACGCGGGGGTGGAGTGGCTCGGCCCGGTGCTGGTGACCCCGGCGGTGATCGGGGCGTACGTGTGGATGTGGGCCGGGTTCGCGATGGTGCTGATCGGGGCGGGGCTGGCGGCCGTGCCGCGCGAGCTGCTGGAGGCGGCGCGGGTGGACGGGGCCGGGGAGTGGCAGGTGTTCCGCCGGATCACGGTGCCGCTGCTGGCGCCGGTGCTGGTGGTGGTCCTGGTGACGCTGGTCATCAACGTGATGAAGGTGTTCGACCTGGTGTTCGTGATCGCGCCGGGCGCGGTGCAGGACGACGCGAACGTGCTCGCGCTCCAGCTGTACCGGACGTCCTTCGGGACGGACGCCGATCCGGGGCTCGGCAGCGCCATCGCGGTGCTGCTGCTGGTGCTGGTGGTGCCGGTGATGCTGGTGAACATCCGCCGGATGCGGAAGGAGGCCTCCCGATGAGCACTCCGTCGAGCACTCCGCCGGGCACCCCGCCGAGGACTCCGCCGGGTGTCCTGCGGCGCCTGGCGGGGAGCGTGCTGCTGCGCGCCTTCCTGGTCCTGGCCGGGCTGTTCTGGCTGCTGCCCACGCTCGGGCTGCTGGTGTCCTCCCTCCTCTCCCCGGACGACCTGAACCGCGGTGGCTGGTGGCAGGTGCTGACCGAGCCCTCGCGGCTGACCGCGTCCAACTACGCGCACCTGCTGGAGAACGACACCATCACCGGCTCGCTGCTGAACACGGTGGCGATCGCCGTCCCGGCGACGCTTCTCGTCCTCACCCTCGGCGCGTTCGCCGGATACGCCTTCGCCTGGCTGGAGTTCCCGGGCCGGGACTGGCTGTTCCTGGTCGTGGTGGGGCTGCTGGTGGTCCCCGTGCAGGTGGCGCTGATCCCGGTGTCGGAACTCTTCGGCTCCATCGGCCTGTTCGAGACCACGGCGGGGGTGGTCCTGTTCCACACCGCCTTCGGGCTGCCCTTCGCGGTGTTCCTGCTCCGGAACTTCTTCGCGGAGATCCCGCGCGAGCTGCTGGAGGCGGCCCGGCTCGACGGGGCGGGCGAACTGCGGCTGTTCGCGCGGGTGGTGCTGCCGCTGGGCGGTCCTGCGATCGCCTCGCTCGGCATCTTCCAGTTCCTGTGGGTGTGGAACGACATGCTGGTGGCGCTGGTCTTCGCCGACTCGGCGCACCCGCCGGTCACGGTGGCGCTCCAGCAGCAGGTGCGGCAGTTCGGGAACAACATCGACGTGCTGGCGCCCGGCGCGTTCCTGTCGATCGTGGTGCCGCTGCTGGTCTTCTTCGCCTTCCAGCGGCAGTTCGCCACGGGGGTGATGGCCGGCGCCGTGAAGTAACCCACGGCCACCGGAACGGCCGGGTCCGACATGGGGTGTTGACGCTGCGTAACCCGAATGCCACACGCAGCGTAACCCGATCGCCGAGCCCGCGGTTCCTGGGCAATATGCCCGCGCCGACCCCTGGATGTGCCGTGCCCCGGTTCAGCGTCATCGTGCCCGCGTACAAGGTTCAGGCGTACCTCCAGGAGAGCCTGGACTCGGTCCTGTCCCAGTCGTACCCGGATCTGGAACTGATCGCGGTCGACGACGCCTCCCCGGACGCCTGCGGTTCGATCATCGACGAGTACGCGGCCCGCGACCCCCGGGTCACCGCGGTGCACCTGGCGCACAACCTGGGCCTGGGCCCGGCCCGCAACGCGGGTCTGGCCCGGGCCACCGGCGACTACCTGCTCTTCCTCGACGGCGACGACACCCTCACCCCCGGCGCCCTCCAGGCGATCACCGACCGGCTCAAGGCCACCGGCTCCCCCGACGTCCTGGTCTACGACTACGCGCGCGCCTTCTGGACCGGCGAGACCGTCCGCAACCGGCTCGCGCACCGGCTGTCCGAGGAGGGCCCGGCCAGCTTCCGGCTCGCCGACCGCCCGGCCCTGCTCGGCATGCTGATGGTGGTGTGGAACAAGGCGTACCGCCGCGAGTACGTGGAGCGCGAGGGCCTGGAGTTCCCGCCCGGCCTCTACGAGGACACCCCCTGGACCTACCCGGCGCTGCTGGCCGCCGAGTCCGTGGCCGTCCTCGACCGGGTCTGCGTCCACTACCGCCAGCGCCGCACGGGCTCGATCCTGACCACCACCAGCCGGCGCCACCTCGACGTCTTCGACCAGTACGACCGGGTCTTCGGCCACCTCGCCGCCCGTCCCGAGCTGGACCGCTGGCGCCCCGCGGTGCACCGGCGGATGGCCGAGCACTTCTGCGCCGTGTACGCGGACCCGCGCCGCCTCCCGCGCGCCGCCCGCGCCGAGTTCTTCGCGCGGGCCTCGGCCCTGCTGCGCCGCCACCGCGTCCCGGGCGGCCCCGGGTCCCTGCCGCTGTCGCTGTCCCGCACGGACCGGCTCCGGCACACCCTGATGCGGCTGGGCCTCCGGCGCGCCTACGGGCTGGCCTCGGCCGTCCGCGCGGGCGCCCTGGCCGCGGGCCGCGCCGGCTCGGCGGTGTGGCGGGGGCTGCGCGAGAGCACCCTGCGGCTGCACTACCGCGTCCAGCGGCTGCTCCCGCTGCGGCCCGAGCTGGCGGTGTTCTCCGCGTACTGGCACGGCGGCTACGCCTGCAACCCGGCGGCGATCGAGGCGAAGCTGCGCGAGCTGGCCCCGCGCATGCGCACGGCGTGGATCTGCGACCCCCGCCACGCCCCGACCCTGCCGCCCGAGACCACCCTGCTGCGGCCGGGCTCGGCCGCGTACTGGAGCGCCCTGGCCCGCGCCGGGTACCTGACGACGAACGTCAACTTCGACCGTGCCCTCGTCAAGCGGCCCGGCCAGATCCTGCTCCAGACGCAGCACGGCACGCCGCTCAAGCGGGTCGGCCTCGACCTCCAGGACCGTCCGGCGGCCACCCCGACCACGGACTTCGAGGGGCTGCTGCGGGGCGCCGACCAGTGGGACTACCTGCTCTCCTCCAACCGCCACTCCACCCTCGTGTGGGAGAAGGCCGTGCCCGCCTCCTACACCACCCTGGAGTACGGCTACCCCCGCAACGACCCCTTCCACCGGGCCGGCCAGGAGGAGGTGCTGGCCCTGCGCGAGCGCCTGGGCATCGCCCCGGGCACCACCGCGATCCTGTACGCCCCGACCCACCGCGACTACCGGCGCAGCCGGCCCGAGCACCTGGACTTCGAGCGGGTCCTGCGGGACCTGGGCCCGCGCTTCACGATCCTCACCCGCGCCCACCTGACGTACGCGGGCACCGAGTCCGCCCGGGACCCGCACCCGAGGCTGCTGGACGTCTCCGCCCACCCGTCGGTGGAAGAGCTGTGCCTCGCCTCGGACGCGCTGGTCACGGACTACTCGTCCCTGATGTTCGACTACGCGTCCCTGGACCGGCCGATCGTGATCCACGCGGACGACTGGGAGGCGTACGAGGCCGCCCGCGGCACCTACTTCGACCTGCGCTCCTGTCCCCCGGGCGCGATCGCCCGCACGGAGGACGAGTTGGTGGACATCTTCGCCACCGGCCACTGGCGGGGCTCCCGCTCGGCCCAGCTGCGCGCCGCGTTCCGCTCGCGCTTCTGCTCGTACGACGACGGCCACGCGGCCGAGCGCGTGGTCCGCCACGTCTTCCTGGGCCAGCCCACCCCGGTCCCGGCGATCACCCCCCTGGAGGACCGCCGCCCCGCCCCCGCGGCCTCGGCCCCGGACCTGACCCCCCTCGCGGCGGGCCTCTGGCCGTAGGCGGGCCCTTCCGATCATCCGACCACTTCGGCCGTGCGGGCTAGCGGGGAAAACCACAGGCGTGGACTTCGTGGTGCGGTGCGGCCGGACGCCGGGTTTCCCCCCGGATCGACCGGTATCAACCCACATGTCATCCAGGCGCGGCCCGGCCTGTCCGGCCGAGGCGGCCCCTGGGCAACAGTGGAAGGAAAGCCCATGAAGCTGCGCCTCCTCCTCGCCTGCTCCGCCACGGTGGCGAGCCTCGGACTGTGCGCCACGGCCACCCCGGTCCTGGCCGCACCGGCCCAGGCCGCGCCGTTGAACGTGACGGTGGGGTGCGCCGACACCGCGGCGCTCATCGCCGCGGTCCAACAGCTGAACGCGAATCCCGACGGCGGCACGATCCATCTCGCCGAACGGTGCGCCTACCCCTTCGCCGACGACTTCGCGAACAGCGGAAACGCACTGCCGGCCATCACCGGCAAGGTCACCATCAAGGGGGACGACTCCACGCTCATCCGGTCCGAAGGGGGCACGCTGTTCCGGCTGGTCCAAGTGGCCGCGTCAGGAACGCTCACGCTGCGGGGGCTCACCCTGACAGGTGGCCACGTCCCCAGCGACGGCGGCGGCGTCCTCAACCTGGGGGGCACCCTGCGCGTGGAGAAGAGCACGGTGGCCGGCAACCGGGCCAACGTGTCCGGCGGCGGCATCGCCAACCTGAGCGGCGGCAGGGCCACCCTGGTGAACAGCTACGTGCAGGCCAACACGGTCACGCAATCCAGCTCTTCGGACGCGGTCGGCGGCGGCATCATCAACGAGCGATCGACCCTCACCCTCGTCAAGACCACCGTGTCGGGCAACTCGGCGGATCAGAACGGTGGCGGCATCATCAATGTGGGGACGCTGGACGTCAAGGACAGCCGCATCGAGAACAACGTGGCCAGGACGGGCAGCGGAGGCGGGATCTACAACGGCTCCGAGGGCAACCCGGGCAACGCGGTCATCAAGGACACGAAGATCATCGAGAACTGGGCCGGCCGGAACGGCGGCGGCATCCAGAACAACCCCACGGGGACCCTGGAGGTCCACGGCGGCGAGATCCGCCACAACAAGGCCGGCCACGACGGCGGCGGTCTGAACAACTACGGCCGGGCCACCCTGTCGAAGACCAAGGTCCTCAAGAACCAGGCCGGCGACGACGGCGGCGGCATCAACAACGAGCCGGTGTTCAACTCCCCCGCCCCGGTGCTGAAGCTCAAGCACGCGGTCATCAAGCAGAACCGGGCCGGCGACGACGGCGGCGGCGTCAACAACGTGGCCCCCGCCGTCGTGGAGAACGAGAAGAGCGAGATCACCAGGAACAGGCCCACCAACTGCGCGGGCAACGTGCCGAACTGCGACAACCACTGACCCCCACCGGGCCCCGGGCTGACCGCCCGGGGCCCGGCGAGGACTATTGGCCGGCGCCCCGGTCCGCCCGCAGGCCGGCGACCGCCGAGCGGGCCAGCTCGTCCAGGAAGGCCGCGGGCGTGCCGTCGCCGACGACGACCTGGCGCCAGTACAGCGGGCCGATCGCCAGGTCGAGGGCATGGCCGGGGTCGGTACCGGGCGGGAGTTCGCCCCGGTTGACGGCCTCGGCCACGATGCCCTCGGCCATCCGCCGCTGCCCCTCGAGCAGCGCGCCGCGCACCGCGTCGGCGATCTCGGGGTTGCGGGAGGCCTCCACCAGCAGGTCCGGGATGACCGCGGACGCCACCGGGTGGCGCAGCACGTGGGACATGACCTCCAGCAGCGCGCGGACGTCCCCGTACAGGGAGCCCGTGGCGGGCACCGGCAGCCCGTCCGCGGCGAAGGCGCCGATCAGGTCGAGCACCAGGTGCAGCTTGGACTTCCAGCGGCGGTAGACCGCCGTCTTGCCGACCCCGGCCCGGCGCGCGATCGCCTCGATCGACATCCGGGAGAAGCCCACCGCGGCGAGCTCCTCCAGCACCGCCGCGCGGATCGCCTCGGTCACGTCCTCGCGCAGGACGGCGGCGCCCGCGGGGGCGCGGCGGGCGGGCGGGGCGGCGGCAGGCTCCTTGGTCATGGACAGAGCATAGCCGGGCACGACGCCACCCACCCGTCACGACGAGACGGTTGCGTTGCGACGTCCTGACGCCTAACCTCGCCCGTAGCGACGATACGGCCCCGTCCCGACGACGAAACCGGCGAGAGCGATCCATGACCACAACCCTGACCACACCGCCGGGGCGGCTCAGCCCCGCGGAGCTGGCGGCAGCCCACGGCCTGACCGTCAGCGGCGCCCGCCCCTCCCTGCCCCGCTACGTCGCGCAGCTGTGGAACCGGCGCCACTTCGTGACGGCGTACGCGACCGCCCGGATGCACGCCACGTACAGCACGGCCAAGCTGGGCCAGGTCTGGCACCTGATGACCCCGCTGCTCAACGCGGCCGTCTACTACTTCGTCTTCGGCATCGTCATGCACGCCAGCCACGGCGTCCCCGACTACGTGCCGTTCCTGATCACCGGCGTCTTCGTCTGGGACTTCATCGGCAGCTCCGTCAACGCCGGCACCCGCGCCGTCCACGGCAACCTCGGCCTGGTCCGTGCCCTGCACTTCCCCCGCGCCAGCCTGCCCATCTCCTCCGTGGTGCAGCTCTTCCAGCAGCTGCTCGTCACCATGGCGGCCCTGGTGGTGCTGCTGCTGGCCTTCGGCCAGACCCCCTCCCCCTCCTGGCTGATCGCCGTTCCGGCGCTCTTCCTGATGGCCGTCTTCTGCGCGGGCTGCGCGATGGTCATGGCCCGCATCGGCAGCAAGAACCCGGACGTCAGCCAGCTGATGCCGTTCGTGCTCCGCACCTGGATGTACTCGTCCGGCGTGATGTGGTCCATCGACACCATGCTCAAGACGGACGACCTGCCGCACTGGGTCTCGCTGCTGCTCAAGACCAACCCGGCGGCCGTCTACATCGACCTGATGCGCTTCGCGCTGATCGACAGCTTCAAGGCGGGCTCGCTCCCGCACCACGCGTGGCCGATCGCCATCGGCTGGGCGCTGCTCGCCGGCGTCGGCGGGTTCGTCTACTTCTGGAAGGCAGAGGAGGAGTACGGCCGTGGCTGACACCGACACGCGTGTCCCGACCGTCATCGCGGACGAGGTCCACGTCATCTACAAGGTGCACGGCGGGGGCCGCAAGGGCGGCGCCACCGCCGCGCTCAGCCGGATCTTCTCCCGCAAGCCCGCCCCCGGCGTCCGCGAGGTCCATGCCGTCAAGGGCGTCAGCTTCACCGCCCACAAGGGCGAGGCGATCGGCCTGATCGGCTCCAACGGCTCGGGCAAGTCCACCCTCCTCAAGGCCATCGCCGGGCTCCAGCCGGTGGCCCGGGGCGCGGTCTACTCGCACGGCCAGCCGTCCCTCCTCGGAGTGAACGCCGCCCTGATGAACGACCTCACCGGTGAGCGGAACGTCGTCCTCGGCGGGCTGGCGATGGGCATGACCAAACAGCAGATCCGCGAGCGCTACCAGGGCATCGTCGACTTCTCCGGCATCAACGAGAAGGGCGACTTCATCTCCCTGCCCATGCGCACGTACTCCTCCGGCATGGGCGCCCGGCTGAGGTTCTCCATCGCCGCCGCCAAGGACCACGACGTCCTGATGATCGACGAGGCCCTCGCCACCGGCGACGCCGCCTTCCAGCGCCGCAGCCAGGCCCGCATCGAAGAACTCCGCGCCCGGGCCGGCACCGTCTTCCTCGTCAGCCACTCCATCGGCACGGTCCGCGAGACCTGCGACCGGGCGATCTGGCTGGAGTCGGGCGTACTGCGCATGGACGGCCCCTCGAAGGAGGTCTGCGACGCCTACGAGGCCTTCACCTCGGGCAGGAAATAGCCGCACCCCAAGACACACGAACGGGCCGGGCCCGGAACCCCCAAGGGGTCCCGGGCCCGGCCCGTACCGTCACCGGTCGCGCGGGCGGCTACGCGTGCGTGCGCAGCAGCGAACGCATCGTCCGCATCGCCACCGACAGGTTCGCCAGGTCGAAGTCGTCCGAACCCCGGATCTCGTCCAGGGTCGTCCGCGCCCGGCCGATGATCGCCGCGTTCTTCTCCTCCCACGCCTTGAAGCGCTCCTCGGGAGTGGAAGAGCCGTTGCCCACCGCCAGCACGTCGGCCGTCAGCGCCGCGTGCGCCGCGAACAGGTCCTCGCGGATCGACGCGCGGGCCATCGACTGCCAGCGGTCCGACCGCGGCAGCTCGATGATGCGGTCCATCAGCTGGGTGATGTCCAGGCGGTCCGCCAGGTCGTAGTACACCTCGGCGACGGACAGCGGGTCCACGCCCGTCCGGTCCGCGATGGCGACGATGTCCAGCGTCGGGAACGCGGACGAGAAGCCGGCCACCTTCGCCGCGAGCTCCTCCGGCACGCCCTCGCCGGTCAGCTCGTCCATGATCGACTGGTACCACTCCAGGTCCGCGCCGCGCACCAGCTTCGGCAGCTCCGACCAGACCTCCGCCACCCGGGCCCCGAAGAGCTCGATGGTCTCGGTGATCTGCAGCGGCTGCGGCCGGTTGTTCAGCAGCCAGCGGGTACCGCGCTCCACCAGGCGCCGCGAGTGCAGCCGCACCCGCGTCTGGACGTCGGCCGCGACCTTGTTGTCCAGCGCCTCGACCGCGTCCCACACGTCGGCCAGGCCGAAGATCTCGCGGGCCGCGAGCTGCGCCCGGACGATCTCCTCCGTGGACGCGCCGGTCTCCTCCCGCAGACGGTGCAGGAAGGTCGAACCACCGGTGTTGACGGTGTCGTTGACCAGCAGGGTGGTGATGATCTCCCGGCGCAGCGCGTGCCCGTCGATCTGCTCCGGGAACTTCGCGCGCAGGGCGCCCGGGAAGTACGCGTGCAGCAGGCGGCGCAGGTACGGGTCGTCCGGCAGCCCGGTGTGGATGAGCTCGTCCGCCACCGTGATCTTGGTGTAGGCGAAGAGCACCGCCAGCTCCGGCTGGGTCAGGCCCTTGCCGGTGTTGAGCAGCTCGCGGATCTGCCGGTCGTTGGGCAGGAACTCCAGCTGGCGGTCCAGCAGCCCGTCCCGGCCCAGGCGGCGCATGAAGCGCTGCTGGGCGTGGAGCAGGCTCGGGGCCTGGGCGGCGCCGTTCGCGAGGGCCGTGTTCTGCGCGTAGTTGTTGCGCAGCACCAGCGAGCCGACCTCGTCGGTCATCTCGGCGAGCAGCTTGTTGCGCTGCTTGACGGTCATGTCGCCGTCCGCGACCACCGAGTTCAGCAGGATCTTGATGTTCACCTCGTGGTCGGAGGTGTCCACGCCCGCGCTGTTGTCGATGGCGTCGGTGTTGACCTTGCCGCCCTCGCCGCCGGCGCCGGTGCGGGCGAACTCGATGCGGCCCAGCTGGGTCAGGCCCAGGTTGCCGCCCTCGCCGACGACCTTGGCGCGGACGTCGGAGCCGTTGACGCGGATCGCGTCGTTGGCCTTGTCACCGACGTCGGCGTGCGTCTCGGCGGTCGCCTTGACGTACGTGCCGATGCCGCCGTTCCACAGCAGGTCCACGGGGGACTGCAGGATCGCCTGCATCAGCTCGGCCGGGGTCATCTTGGTGACGCCCGCCTCGATGCCGAGGGCGGCCCGCATCTGCGCGTTGACCGGAATGGCCTTGGCGCTGCGCGGGTGGATCCCGCCGCCCGCCGACAGCAGCCCGGTGTCGTAGTCCGCCCACGAGGAGCGCGGCAGCTCGAACAGGCGCCGGCGCTCCGCGTACGAGGTCGCCGCGTCCGGGTTCGGGTCGATGAAGATGTGCCGGTGGTCGAAGGCCGCCACCAGGCGGATGTGCTCGGAGAGCAGCATGCCGTTGCCGAAGACGTCGCCGGACATGTCGCCGACGCCGACGACCGTGAAGTCCTCGGTCTGGGTGTCGTGGCCCAGCTCGCGGAAGTGCCGCTTGACGGACTCCCAGGCGCCGCGGGCGGTGATGCCCATGCCCTTGTGGTCGTAGCCGGCCGAGCCGCCCGACGCGAAGGCGTCGCCCAGCCAGAAGCCGTACGACTCCGCGACGCCGTTGGCGATGTCGGAGAAGGTCGCGGTGCCCTTGTCCGCGGCGACGACGAGGTAGGTGTCGTCCTCGTCGTGGCGGACCACGCCCTTGGGCGGCACGACCTCGCCGCCGACCATGTTGTCGGTGATGTCCAGCAGCGCCGAGATGAAGATCTTGTACGAGGCGATGCCCTCGGCGAGCCACGCGTCGCGGTCCACCGACGGGTCCGGCAGGTTCTTCGCGACGAAGCCGCCCTTGGCACCGACCGGCACGATCACCGTGTTCTTGACCATCTGCGCCTTGACCAGGCCGAGCACCTCCGTACGGAAGTCCTCGCGCCGGTCGGACCAGCGCAGACCGCCTCGGGCCACCTTGCCGAAGCGCAGGTGGACGCCCTCGACGCGCGGGGAGTACACCCAGATCTCGAACGCGGGGCGCGGGGCCGGCAGGTCCGGGATGGCCTGCGGGTCGAACTTCATCGACACGTACGAGTGCTGCTCGCCCGCCTCGTCGAGCTGGAAGAAGTTCGTCCGCAGGGTCGCCTTGATCAGCGTCAGGAAGGAGCGCAGGATGCGGTCCTCGTCGAGCGAGGCGACCTGGTCCAGGGCCCCGTCCAGCTCCTCCATCATCGCGTCGATCAGCTCGGTGCCGGCGGCCTGGCGGCCCGGCGACATCCGCGCCTCGAAGAGCGAGACCAGCAGCCGCGTGGTGTGGACGTTGTTGCGGAGGGTGTCCTCCATGTAGTCCTGGCTGAAGGTGGAGCCGGCCTGGCGCATGTACTTGGCGTAGGCGCGCAGCACGACGGCCTGACGCCAGGTGAGGCCGGCGCCCAGGACGAGGGTGTTGAAGTTGTCGTTCTCGGCGGCGCCGGTCCACACGGCCGCGAAGGCCTCCTGGAACCGCTCGCGCGCGTCGTCGCCGAGGTAGGCGCCCCCGTTGCCCGTGGACAGCGGCATCCGCAGACCGAAGTCGTAGATCCAGGCGCTGACCCGGTCGCTGCGGCGCAGCTCGTACGGCCGCTCGTCGGTGACCTCGACGCCCAGGCGCTGGAGGACCGGCAGGACCGCGGAGAGGGAGACCTGCTCACCCGTGCGGTAGATCTTGAAGCGGCGCTCGCCGGGGCCCGCGCCGACGGGCTCGTACAGCGACAGCGCGAAGGGGCGCTCGCTGGCGGACAGCTTCTCCAGGTGGCACAGGTCGGCCACGGCCGCACGCGGCGAGTGGTCGGCCTTGTAGCCCTCGGGGAAGGAGGTGCCGTACTTGCGGCTCAGCTCGGCGGCGCGCTCCTCGCCCAGCTCGGCCGTCAGCGCCTCGCCGAAGCCGTCGGCCCAGGAGCGGGCGGCCTCGACCAGGCGGGCCTCGACGCGCTCGACGTCGGCGTCGGTCAGCAGGGGCAGCTCGGTGCCCTGCGGGACGCGGACGACGAAGTGGATGCGGGAGAGGATGGACTCGGTGTTCCAGGCGGTGAAGTCGACGCTGGTGCCGCCGAGCTCCTCCTTCAGGATGTCCATCAGACGCAGCCGGACACCGGTGGTGAAGCGGTCGCGCGGCAGGTAGACGAGCGCCGAGTAGTAGCGGCCGTACTCGTCCTGGCGCAGGTACAGCCGCAGCCGGCGGCGCTCCTGCAGGTACAGCACGGAGGTGGCGATCTCCCGGAGCTTGTCCACCGGGGTCTGGAACAGCTCGTCGCGCGGGTAGGTCTCCAGGATCTGGAGCAGGTCGCGGCCGTCGTGGCTGGACGGCGAGAAGCCCGCGCCCTCCAGGACCTCGGACACCTTGCGGCGGATCACCGGGACGCGGCGCACCGACTCGGTGTACGCGGCGGAGGAGAACAGGCCGAGGAAGCGGCGCTCGCCCACGACGTTGCCGTCGGCGTCGAACTTCTTCACGCCCACGTAGTCCAGGTACGAGGGACGGTGCACAGTGGCGCGGCTGTTGGCCTTGGTCAGCACCAGCAGGCGGTGCTCGCGGGCCTTGGCGCGGGCGTCGGCGGGCAGCCGGTTGAAGGACGGCGAGACGGGGTGCGCGTCCTCCTGGCCGTGGTGGACCGGGTCGGAACGCAGGATGCCGAGGCCGGTGCCGGGCACGGCGGAGAGGGCGTCGCCGTCGACGAGGTTGTACTCGCGGTAGCCGAGGAAGGTGAAGTGGTCGTCGGACAGCCAGCGCAGCAGCTCACGGGCCTCTTCGAGCTCGTACTCGCGCAGGTCCGGAGCGGTGGGCTCGTTCGGCAGCTCGTCGGCGATGCGCAGCGCGGCGTCGCGCATCTTCTCCCAGTCCTCGACGGACTCGCGGACGTCGGACAGGACGCGCAGCAGGTCTCCGGTGATCTGCTTGAGGTCGGCCTTGTCGGTCTCGCGGTCGATCTCGACGTGGATCCAGGACTCGACGAGGGAGTCGTGGGGGCGCGCGGTCTTGGGACCGTGGGCGTCGCAGTCGGGACCGAGGATCTCGATCAGCTTGCCGGTGACGTCACGGCGCACGACGACCTGCGGGTGGATCACGACGTGGATGCCGCGGCCCTGGCGGGACAGCTCGTTCGTCACGGAGTCCACGAGGAACGGCATGTCGTCCGTCACGACCTCGACGACCGAGTGGCTGGAGGTCCAGCCGTTCTCCTCGACCGTGGGGGTGTGGACGCGGACGTTCGCGGTGCCCTGCGGCCGGGTCTCGGCGAGCCGGTAGTGGGAGAGCGCCGCGCCGAACACGTCGACCGGATCCCGGTCGGCGAGGTCCTCGGGGGCGGTGTGCAGGTAGTAGCGCTGGAGGTAGGAGAGCGTCGTGCCCTGATCGGGGCGCTCACCGTGCTCGGACCCAGTCGGAAGTAGCCCCCCGGCCGGGCTGTTCTCAGCTACCCGTGCCGCCCGCGCGAGCAGCTCGGCCTTTGCTTCGTCCAGCTTGGTCTGCATGTCCTCTGGCTCCTGTCGCGCGCCATTGCGTGACGTAGGTGGTGAAGGAAGGAATGACAAAGCGCCGCGATGAGGCGGGATGTCCGTCCGGATCGGTTTTCGACGCCGCGGCGTCGGGAGAGCCGCCGGAGAGGGATTCGACCGTGATCGACAGGTCCCGGCGGCGGGGATCAGCGAAGGCCCGGCCGCGGAGACGCGCCGGGCGCGGGTCGGGGGCGTCAGTGCCCCCGATGACTATCGCGCTGATCACGGGTACAAGGCTATCTCGCCCTACCCCCCGGTCGTCATTCACTGCATCTGTACAAAACCGGGGGTAAAACCTGGACAGTCTGGCCAGAGCCTTGGCCGGAACGGTCCGTTACCGGCCTATCCGGCCAGCTCACGGGCCATGGCGACGGCCTCGGCCAGGGTGTCCACGACCGGGACCCCGGCGGACTGCAGGCTGGCCCGGCTGTGCGATCCGCCCGTGTACAGAACGGCGTGCGCCCCTACGTGCCGCGCGGCCGTCGCATCGTCCACGGCGTCCCCCACCAGGACCGTACGGAGGGCGGTCACACCGGCTGCCTCCAGTGCGGCCATATGGCGTACGAGGTGCCCGGCCTTTGACGTGTGCGAGGGCCCGACGCGCCCGTCGACGCGCAGGAAGTGCACGTCGATGCCGTGCTCGCGGACCAGGGGCACGAGCTTCTCGTGGGGCGCGAGGGACAGCAGGGACTGGGTGAGCCCGTCCGCCTGCCAGCCCCGCAGCAGCTCCCGCGCCCCCTCGGCGAGCCCCGCGTCCTCGGCGGCGGCCCAGTAGTGACGGTGGAACGCCTCGTCCATCACGGCCCACTCGGCGTCCGTGGGCAGCCGGCCCATCAGCCGCTCGTAGAACTTCGGCACCGGCACGACGTACAGCTCGCGGTACCGCTCCAGCGTGATCGGGTCGAAGCCGAACTCGGCGAAGGAAGCGTTGGTCGCGGCTATGACGGCGTCGATGTCGTGCAGCAGAGTGCCGTTCCAGTCCCACACGATGTGGGCTGCACCGGCCTTCGTCCCGGTGTTCATCCCAGCAGCCCCGGGATCTCCTGGACGCCGAACCACAGCAGCTCGTGGTCCTCGGCGCCGTCCACGGTGAACTGCGCGTCGCCGTCCCCCGCATCGGCGGCCGCGAGGGCCCCGGCGGCGGCCGCGACGTCGCCCTCGGCGTCATCGGCGTCGGCGTGCACGGCGGCGGCCACCTTCAGCCGCACGGCCGCGGCGAGGGTGACCTGCCCGAGGGTGGCCTCGTCCAGCCCGGGCACGGCGGTGGCGGCCTTTTCGTCGACGTCGACCGCGACGACGACCCGCCGGCGGGGGGCGGCCGCGTCGGCGGCCAGCATGCGCAGCGAGGCGAGGGCCGCCCGGCTGAGGGCCGCGTACTCCAGCTCCTCGATGTCGTCCGACACGTACCACTCGCGCAGCCCGGGCGTGACGGCGTACGCACGGAGCGGGGCGGGCCCCAACTCCCCCGCCTCGTGCGCCTCGGCGAGCCCGGGGAGGGTCAGGGGGACGTACACGCGCATGGCCGGCTGCTTTCGGTAGTCGGAAAACGCCCTCAGGATACGACCCGGTCCCGGGGGCGGGGCCTACGGCCTCGGGCCCCGGACCTCCACCGCCGCGCACCGCCACCGCCGGTCGGGGCCCTGCTCCAGCCGGAACGCCATCGCCGAGACCCGGTCCCCCGTCGCGATGCGGGCGAAGGCCTCGATCACCCCGGGGCCGGGGTGGAAACGGCCGCAGTGGCGCAGCACCGGGCGCAACCGGTCGCGCAGCGGCCCCGCGGGGGCGAGGGTGACCAGCTGCTCGTACGCCTCGCCCACCGTGAGGCCGAGCAGCGAGTGGACGGGCCGCTGGCCGCTCAGCACCGCCAGCAGGCGCTCCGCGAACCAGTCGTGGGGGGCCAGCCTGCGCACCTGCCGCGGCACCCCCGCCGGACGCCGCTGGTCCCGCCGCCCGGCGGGCCGGCTCCTGCCGGACCCCCCGGGCCTGCTGCGACTGCCCTCGCCGCCGACCGTGCCGCGCGTGGTGGTGTCCATGGTGATTCCCCCGATCAGACCGAGCCCGGCGGTACCAGGCGGTAACTTGATGCGGGTTTTCTACGACCGCCGAACACGCTCCGCAACCGCCGCCGGGCCCCTGAACCCACCCCGCCGAGGTTCACCTATCCGTGTGGCGACCCCCCGCCCCAAAGCCCCCGAACACCCCCGCAACGCCCCTCAGGTGGACGCCGGAACCCCCGCCCCGAAGAGCTCGATGGAGTACCCCCGCATCACCCTCCCGGCCCCACGCGGCCCCACCCGCGGCCGACGGCCACGGTCACTCTCCGCACGCGGGGTGCTCACGGTGGGGGCCGGCCATCTCCCCCTCGAGGGACGGGGGCCGCGCGGCGGCTGCCCACCCACCTCCTTGTCTGCGGGCCGGGGGGGGCGGTCCGGCGGCCCGGCGGCCCGGGGAGCGGCACCCCCTCGGGCGGTCTCAGGGAGGCTTGGGGGCTTCCCGTCAGTCCCATCGTCCTTCCGGTTCGGGCCGGTCCCTCAAGAGCGCTCCCTTCGGTCGCGTCGCTACGCGATGTCGCTTCGCTCCACTCTTGACCGACCGACCCGCCCCGGAAAGCCGAAAGACTGCCGGGAAACCCCCAAAAGAACGGTCACGGGGCAGGGGAGGAGGAGCGGCTCCCTCAGCGATGAGGCGACGGGGCTGCGCCTTGGCCGGCCGGGCATCCGGGCCCTCAAAGGTCGCGCTTCCGGGCCGGGGCGCGACTACCCGCACGAGAGGCTGATCAGAGCGACCTACGGAGCCCCCAGACGCGCCAGATCGCTACGCGCTTCTCATTTATCAGCGTCCGTCGACCGTCCTGGGCTGATACCCGCACCAAATGACGACCAGAGCAGCGCGGGAAGCGCATGGGCGCGCCAGATCGCTACGCGCTTCTCCCATCTCGGCGGCCGGCGGCCGCCTTGAGCTGGCCATAGGCCACACAGGAGACCAACTCGCCCCTTTTGTACCCATCTGGGAGGCCTTGGCGAGGGTGGAAGGCCCCCTCTCGGAGTCTGCGGTTGAAAAGGACACTCTCAGACTCCGACAAGCCGCCGAAGGCCCTGCGAGAGGCGCCATTCGCCCCTCGAAAGCGCTCGCCCGCCCCTTTCCCGCCCACCCCAGCCCCAGACGGCCGTCCGACGCCGAGACGGGAGAAGCGCGTAGCGATCTCACGCGCCCATCCGATCCCTGAGCTGCTCTGATCAACCTCTGGTGCGGGTATCAGCCCCGGACGGTCGTCGGACGCCGAGACGACAGGAGCGCGTAGCGATCTGGGGCGCCTGGGGGCTCCGCAGGTTGCTCTGATCAACCTCTCGTGCGCATGTCGCGCCCCGGGCCCGGAATCCGGCATCACGGGCCCGGATGCCCGGCCGGCCAAGGCCCGACCCCTCGCATCGTCACTGAGGGAGCCGCTTGCCTTCTCCTGCCCCGTGACCGTTCTTTTGGGGGCTTCCCGGCAGTCTTTCGGCTTTCCGGGGCGGGACGGGCTGTCAAGGGTCGCCGAAGGCGATCACGAAGTGACGCGACCGCAGGGAGCGCCCTTGACAGGCCGGCACGACACGGAAGGACGATGGGACTGACGGGAAACCCCCAAACCAGCTGCGAGACCGCCCCGCCACGACACCGCTCCCCCCGCCCCCGGACCTGCACCCGGAGGCGGGTGGGCAACTACCGCCCGGCCCCCGCCCCTCGAGGGGGAGAGGGCGGGCCCGCACCGCGAGTCGGCAACGCGGCCGGGGCCGGACACCCTTCGGTGTCCGGCCCCGGCCGGGTGTTGCTTCGTATCGCGTTACTTCTTGCGGCGGCGGCCGCCCGAGGCCTTCTGGGCCTTGCGGCGCTCCGCGCGCGTCATGCCGTCGCCGGCGGCGTCGGAGTCGAAGTCGCCCTCGACGACGCCGCCCTCACCGTCGACCGTCGGGGCGGAGAAGTGCAGGCGGTCCGGGCGCTGCGGGGCGTCCAGGCCCTTGGCGCGGATCTCGGGGCGGGCCGACGGGACCGGCTCCTTCACCATGGAGGGGGCCGTGTCCTGCACCGGGAGCTCCTCGACCTGCTGCTCGACCTGGACCTCCAGGTTGAACAGGTAGCCGACGGACTCCTCCTTGATGCCCTCCATCATGGCGTTGAACATGTCGAAGCCCTCGCGCTGGTACTCGACCAGCGGGTCCTTCTGGGCCATCGCACGCAGGCCGATGCCCTCCTGGAGGTAGTCCATCTCGTAGAGGTGCTCGCGCCACTTGCGGTCCAGCACCGACAGGACCACGCGGCGCTCCAGCTCGCGCATGACCTCGGAGCCGAGGGCCTTCTCACGCGCCCCGTACTGCTCGTGGATGTCGTCCTTGACGGACTCGGCGATGAACTCGGCGGTGATGCCCGCGCGGTCGCCGGCCGCCTCCTCCAGCTCGTCCACCGTGACCTTGATCGGGTAGAGCTGCCGGAAGGCGCCCCACAGCCGGTCGAGGTCCCACTCCTCGGCGAAGCCCTCGACCGTCTCGGCCGAGATGTAGGCGTCGATGGTGTCGTCCATGAAGAAGCGCACCTGCTCGTGCAGGTCCTCGCCCTGCAGGACGCGGCGGCGCTCGCCGTAGATGACCTCGCGCTGGCTGTTGAGGACCTCGTCGTACTTCAGGACGTTCTTGCGGGTCTCGAAGTTCTGGGTCTCGACCTGCGACTGCGCGGACGCGATCGCGCGGGTCACCATCTTGTTCTCGATCGGGACGTCGTCCGGCACGTTGGCCATGGCCATGACGCGCTCGACCATCTGGGCCTTGAACAGGCGCATCAGGTCGTCGCCCAGCGAGAGGTAGAAGCGGGACTCGCCCGGGTCGCCCTGGCGGCCGGAGCGGCCGCGGAGCTGGTTGTCGATGCGGCGCGACTCGTGGCGCTCGGTGCCCAGCACGTACAGGCCGCCGAGCTCCTTGACCTCTTCGAACTCGGCCTTGACGGCCGCCTCGGCCCTGGCGAGCGCCTCGGGCAGGGCGTGCGCCCACTCCTCGATGTGCTCTTCGGGGTCGAGGCCGCGCTGGCGCAGCTCCGCCTCGGCGAGGTCGTCCGGGTTGCCGCCGAGCTTGATGTCGGTACCGCGGCCGGCCATGTTCGTGGCGACGGTGACGGCGCCGCGGCGGCCGGCCTGGGCGACGATCGTGGCCTCGCGCTCGTGCTGCTTGGCATTGAGGACCTCGTGCGGGATGCCGCGCTTGGAGAGCTGCTGCGAGAGGTACTCGGACTTCTCGACCGAGGTGGTGCCGACGAGGATCGGCTGGCCCTTCTCGTGCTTCTCCGCGATGTCGTCGACGACGGCGGCGAACTTGGCGACCTCGGTCCGGTAGATGAGGTCGGCCTGGTCCTTGCGCTGCATGTCCCGGTTGGTGGGGATCGGGACGACGCCGAGCTTGTAGATCTGGTGGAACTCGGCGGCCTCGGTCATGGCCGTACCGGTCATGCCGGACAGCTTCGAGTAGAGGCGGAAGAAGTTCTGCAGGGTGATCGTGGCGAGGGTCTGGTTCTCGTCCTTGATGTCCACCCCTTCCTTCGCCTCGATCGCCTGGTGCATGCCCTCGTTGTAGCGGCGGCCGGCGAGGATACGGCCGGTGTGCTCGTCGACGATCATGACTTCGCCGTCGATGACGACGTAGTCCTTGTCGGCCTTGAAGAGCTCCTTGGCCTTGATCGCGTTGTTGAGGTAGCCGACGAGCGGGGTGTTCACCGACTCGTAGAGGTTGTCGATGCCGAGCCAGTCCTCGACCTTGGCGACACCGGCCTCGTGGATGGCGACGGTGCGCTTCTTCTCGTCGACCTCGTAGTCGCCGGTCTCCTCGATGCCCTTGAGCGGGTTGCCGGCCTCGCCCTTGGTCAGGCGGGTGACCAGCTTGGCGAAGTCGGCGTACCACTTGGTGGCCTGGTCGGCCGGGCCGGAGATGATCAGCGGGGTGCGGGCCTCGTCGACGAGGATCGAGTCGACCTCGTCGACCACGGCGAAGTTGTGGCCGCGCTGCACCAGCTCGTCCTGCGACCACGCCATGTTGTCGCGCAGGTAGTCGAAGCCGAATTCGTTGTTGGTGCCGTACGTGATGTCGCAGTCGTACTGCTCGCGGCGCTGGGCCGGCGACATGTTGGCCAGGATGCAGCCGATGGACAGGCCCAGGAACTTGTGGACGCGGCCCATCATCTCGGAGTCGCGTTCGGCGAGGTAGTCGTTCACCGTGATCAGGTGGACGCCCTTGCCCGAGAGGGCGTTGAGGTACGCGGGGAGCGTGCCGACGAGGGTCTTGCCCTCGCCGGTCTTCATCTCGGCGACGTAGCCGAGGTGCAGCGCGGCGCCGCCCATGATCTGTACGTCGTAGTGCCGCTGGCCGAGGACGCGCTTGGCGGCCTCACGGACGGTGGCGAAGGCCTCCGGCAGCAGGTCGTCCAGGCTCTCGCCGTCCTGGTAGCGCTGCTTGTACTCGTCCGTGAGCGCGCGCAACTCGGCGTCGGAGAGGTTGACGAAGTCCTCTTCGATGGAGTTGACCTGGTCCGCGATGCGGTGCAGTTTGCGCAGGATCTTGCCTTCGCCTGCACGCATGAGCTTGTTGAAGACGGACACTGAGGCTGGTCTCCTTGCCGGTCGGGCCTGGGCACTTTACGTACACGGGCACGGCAGGTGGGCCCCACCGCAACGGCCATCGTAAGCGAGGACGTGGTCGCGTCGGGAGGTCCGCCGTGTCCGCAGGGCACGGGCGCCCGGAATGAGAACGTACGGGGGACGGATTCGGTGCCGGTGTGGACGAAAACCCCTCGCCCGGGTTACTCCGGCGCGGCAACAATCCGTTCATGGAACCCGTCACTCTGACCACCGGGCGCCTCCTGCTGCGCCCCTTCGCCCCCTCGGACGCCGACGAGGTGTACGCCGCCTGCCAGGACCCCGAGATCCAGCGCTGGACGATGGTGCCCTCCCCCTACGAGCGGGCGCACGCCGAGGACTGGGTCACGCGGGTCTCCCGGAGCGCCTGGCTGGAGGACCGCGAGTACGGCTTCGCCGTGCGGCTCGGGGCGGAGGGCGCCGAGGGACCGCTGGTGGCCGCCATCGGGGTGCACGTGCGCGGCCCCCAGGGGTACGAGATCGGCTACTGGGCCGCGAAGGAGCACCGGGGCAACGGCTACGTGGCCGAGGCGGCCACCGGGGTCGCGCGGTGGCTGTTCACCGAGGTCGGCGCCGGCCGGCTGGAGTGGCGCGCCGCCGTGGGCAACGCGGCTTCCCGGGCCGCCGCGGAGAAGGCCGGTTTCCGGTTCGAGGGGACGCTGCGCGGCGCGCTCGACCTCGGCGGCACCCTGCGCGACTGCTGGGTCGCCGGTCTGCTGCCCTCGGACCTCGGCCTGCCCTCGCGGCTGCCGTACCTGCCCGCTGTCAGTGCCACCCTCTAGGGTCGCGGCATGACGACGCTCTCGCTGTCCGCCGACGAGGCCCGCCGGATCGCCCTGCGCGCGCAGGGGTTCCTCGGGGCGCCCGACCGCCGGGGCGGGGTCCGGGGGGTGCTGCGCCATCTGGGCGCCGTGCAGCTGGACACCATCTCGGTCCTGGCGCGCTCGCACGAGCTGATCCCGTACGCGCGCCTGGGCGCGGTGGGCCGGGAGGCCGTGGAGAGGGCGTACTGGTCGGACAGCCACGCCTTCGAGTACTGGTCGCACGCGGCGTGCATCCTGCCGATCGAGGAGTGGCCGCACTTCGCGTTCCGCCGCCGGTCGCGTCGGGCGCGCGGGCACCGCTGGCACGTCCTGGAGGACAAGGACCGCTCGACGAGGGCGGTGCTGGACCGGCTGAAGGCCGACGGCCCGCTGACCTCGACCGAGCTGGGCGGCGCGAAGAACGGCGGCGAGTGGTTCGAGTGGTCCGAGACCAAGATCGCGGTGGAGTGGCTGCTCGACACCGGTGAGGTGGTCTGCTCCGAGCGGCGCGGCTGGAAGCGGGTCTACGACCTGGCCGAGCGGGCCGTCCCGGACGCGCTGCTCCACGACGACCTGGACGACGGCGAGTGCCTGCGCCGCCTGGTCGCGCTGGCGGGGCAGTCGCTGGGGGTCGGTACCCGCGCCGACATCGCGGACTACCACCGCCTCAAGGGCGAGCAGGTCGACGCGGTGATCGCGGATTCCGGGCTGGTGCCGGTGGAGGTCGAGGGCTGGGGGAAGCCCGCCTGGGCGGATCCTCAGGCGCTGGCCACGGTCCCGCGCGGCCGCCACCGTACGACCCTGCTGTCCCCGTTCGACTCGCTGGTCTGGGACCGGCCGCGCACGGAGCGGATCTTCGGCTTCGCGCACCGGCTGGAGGCGTACGTGCCCAAGCCGCAGCGGATACACGGGTACTTCGCGATGCCGCTGCTGGCCGGCGGGCGGCTTCAGGGGCGGGTCGACCCGGCCCGCGAGGGCCGCACGCTGGTGGCCCGCCAGGTCTCCCTGACGACGCCGAAGGCGGCGGGCGCGATGGCGGAGGCCCTGCGGGAGGCGGCGCTGTGGGTGGGCTGCGACGCGGTCCGCGTCGAGCGCGCACAGTCGCCGGCGGAGGCGGCCGCGATCACGGCGGAACTGGCGGCGCTGGGGGCCTGACGGCGACGGGCCGGCCGGCGCGCACCCCGGGCGTCCGCGTCCGGCCGCCGCGGGCGGTCAGCGGATCTCCAGGATCTTCTCCCGCATCGCGTACACGACGGCTTCCATCCGGGAGTGCAGCTGGAGCTTCTCCAGGATGTTGCGCACGTGGTTCTTCACGGTGTTCTCGGAGATGAACAGCTGCTTGGCGATGTCCCGGTTGTTCATGCCCGTGGCCACCAGCTTGAGGACTTCGAGTTCCCGGTCCGTCAGCCGCGGCGCCGGGACCAGCCGCCGTTCGTCGGTGCGCTGGATCATCGACTTGAACTCGGTGAGCAGCTTCGACGCCATCGACGGGCTGATCTGCGACTGGCCGTCCGCGACCGCGCGGATCGCCGTCGCGACCTCGTCCGTCGAGATCTCCTTGAGGAGGTAGCCGGTGGCACCCGCCTTGATCGCGTCGTAGAGGTCCGCCTCCTCGTCGCTGATCGTCAGCATGATGATCTTCGCGGAAGGGGCGACCTCCTTGATCGAGGTGCACGCCTCGATCCCGCCGCGCCGGGGCATCCGTACGTCCATCAGCACGATGTCGGGCAGCAGGTCGGCGGCCTTGTCCACGGCCTCCGCCCCGTCCCCGGCCTCGCCGACGACCTGGATGTCCTCCTCCTGGGCGAGGACGATCTCCAGTCCGCGCCGGAAGAGGGCGTGGTCGTCGACCACGAGCACCCGGATCGGCTCCCCGGCCGGGTCCTGCGCCCCATGACAGTCGGCGCCGTCGTCGTCGCGCGCCGGCCCGAAGCTGTCCGCCATCGTTCCTCCCCCTGCATGTGCTGAGCTGCTGGGCCAACCCGGCGGGGTCGGCCGCAGGTTGACTGCCCGACATGATTCCATGCCCGCGCTACGGGACGGGGTTCTGGCGGAATCCATATGGCTCATTCGAGTCATGCAGGTGCCCCTGCGGAACGCGGGGCGTTCCGCAGGGGCAATGGTTGAATTTCAGCCTCCGAGCGCGCCGCCCGCGCCCGCTCCCGAGGGCTCCGAGCTGGACGCCCCGTCGGGGTCCACGTGGATGACGCCGTAGTCGTAGGCGTGGCGCCGGTAGACGACGCTGGGCATCTTTGTCTCGGAGTCGACGAACAGATAGAAGTCGTGGCCGACCAGTTCCATTTCGTACAGAGCCTGATCGAGCGACATCGGCCGGGCCGAGTGGGTCTTCTCGCGGACGATGAGCGGGCCTTCGCCCTGCACCTCCAGGGAGCCGATCCGCTTGACCGGGACCCCTTCCTCCATGTCCTCGTAGACCGGCTCGCCGTTGCTGTTGAGGGTTGCGACGCCCGGCACGCGGTCGGCGACCTCGGCCGCCGAGATCCGTCCGGTGCCACGGCGGGTGAAGCGCTTGTCGTGCTGCTTGCGCAGCCGGGCCTCCAGCTTGTCCTGTGCCAGGTCGAGTGCCGCGTACGGGTCTGCGGCAGCGGCCTCGGCCCGGATCACCGGGCCCCGCGAGTGCAGGGTGATCTCCACGCGGTCGGAACGGTCGGCCTGGCGCGGGTTGTGCTCCTTGGACACCTCGACGTCCAAGCTGATCACCTTGGCGTCGAGCTTCTGGATCCGCTCCGGATTCAGCTTCTCGGCCACGTGCTTGCGGAACCGCTCGGGCACCTCGGTCTTGCGGCCCTTGACGACGATGTCCACGCAGAACTCCGTTCCCGGAGACCCCCGCCCTCAACGGCGGAGCGCCTCCCTTTCGCACCAGGCCCCGGTGAACACCGGAGCCTCGGACTTGGCGACTTTCACCTCCTCCTCCCCCATCGGCAAGATCTACATCCCACCGACTTCGGAGTAGAGAGAGCCCCCCTCACAGGTACTGCACACGAAGATTCCAATAAACGGACGGACTGCTGCTCCGATACCCGGGGCCGAAGGTTCGCCAGTTCCTCACAACCGAACATATCTCTCAAAGCCGGTTGTCGGCACCCGCTACCGGAACGTACCTCCGATCAGGTGGGTCTTCCCTCTTACTACCTGCAACGATGCGCATTCCCCAGTGGTTCCAAATCTATTCACAAGATTTTTGCTCTGTCCGGGTTGTCGCCGTTGTCGCCGTTCGCCGCGAAGGAACCGGCCGGAGCCGCCACCACGGCAGCAGCTTCCGCCCGCAGACCCGCCGCGCGCAATGCCCTCGCCGCCTCCGCGAGCGTGGCTCCGGTGGTGATCACGTCGTCCACCAGCACGATCCGAGCCCCCGCCGTCAGCGCGACCCCGTCCGGACGCACCTCCAGGGCCCCCGCGAGGTTCTCCTGCCGCTCCCGGGCCCCCAGGCCCGCCTGGTCCGCGACGGCCCGCCGCAGCCGCAGTACGGGCGCCACGCGCGCGGCCGCACCGGCCCCGCGCAGCCGCCCGGACGCGGCCAGGGCGATTCGGCGCGCCGGGTCGTGCCCCCGCGCCCGCACCGCCCGCCGCGCGGAGGGCGCCGGCACCAGCACGAGCTCCGCCCCGCCCGCCGCCCCGCAGGCGCCCGCACGGGCCACCGCCGCCGCCAGAGCGGCTCCGAGCGGGCCGGCCAGGGGCAGTGCCCCGCGCTCCTTGTGCGCCAGCAGGACCGCCCGTACGGCGTCCTCGTAGCGGGCCCCCGCGTACACCGCGGGCAGCCCCGCCGGACCCGCCCGCCGCACCGCGGGACGCACCCGCCCCGCGCCGGCGCCGCTCAGCGCGCCCCGGCAGGCCGCGCACAGCACCACGCGGGCGGCCCCGCAGCCGGCGCAGTCCGCCGGCAGGACCAGCCCGGCCAGCTCCCGCCACCACTCCCGCACGCGTCCACCCTGCCGCGCCGGGCGGAAGCCCGCGACCCCTGTGGACGAGCAGCCCCGGGAGACCGGGTGGAAGGCAGTCAGCCCGGGTGGACCGGCAGCCGGCCTACCCGGGGGCAGGCGGTCAGCCCGGGTAGACCGGCAGCCGGCCGCCCGCCGCCACCGTGCGCCACTGCGCGCCCGAGGGCAGCCACACGATGCCGTCCTCGCCGAACCCCACCACCGGCTTGCCCTCGTCCTCCGAGGCCGCGATCGCGCTCAGCCCCGTCGCGCCGGGCAGGCTCGCGGCGACCATCGACCCGTCCGACAGCATGTAGCGGGCCTGGTCCACCCCGCCGCTCTCCCGGCCCACCACCAGCAGCCGGCCGCGCGGCGCCCAGCTCATCGCCGTCACCTCCGCCATCTGCGGGGCCGCCGGGCGCAGCTCGCGCACCGAGATCCGGGGGGAGTCGCCCTTGCCCTCGGGCCGTTCGATCCGCCCGATGAAGAGGTTCTTGCGGGTGCCCTCCTTCTCCACGAGGAGCGCGATGCGCACCCCGTCCGAGGAGGCCTTCAGCCCGCTGATCTTCCCGCCGTCGAGTCCTGCGACGTCCACCTTCTGCGGGGTGCCGGTACCGGCGGGCACCCGCCACAGGCCCTGGGTCTGCGGGTCGAGGTCGGCGATCCACAGGTCGCCCTGGGCGTCCCAGCTGGGCGCGGTGAGCTTCCCGGACTTGCTGGTCAGCAGCGGCTGCTGCGGCATGGGACCCGCCGTCGTCAGCGTCACCACGAAGAGGTTGTGCCCGTCCTCGGAGACGACCGCGGCACGCTTCTCGTCGTACGTCACGGCCGCGGAACCCACCTTGAAACCGGCGGCGGTGGCCAGCGGGCCGGGGGCCGGCTCCGGCTTGTCCTGCTGCTGCTCCTCGCTGTTGGCGTCGAGCATCATCCGGACGAGCCTGGCGTCCTTGTCCACGTAGTACTGGTGCTCCGGCGACGGCGGCCGGTTGGCGACGGCCGCGGCGGCCGAACCGGTGACCCAGCACAGCGAGGACTTGCCGTCGGAGCGCAGCAGTTCGACCCGGTCGAGCTTGGAGGTCGTCAGGTCCCGGACGGTGTAGAGGAGTTGGGTGGCCATCTTCTGGCACTGCGGCTGCGCGACGTTCGCGGCGATGCCGTTGAGCGGGACGCGCAGCGTGTTCTGGCCGTCGTACGACAGGGACTTGGTGCCCTCGCGCAGTTCGCTGCCGGTGGGGAACGCGGTGGAGACGACCGGGCCGAGCCACTTGGACGGGCCGGCCAGCAGCGACTGCACGGTCTGCGTGGTCGGGTCCATACGGGAGTCGGGGTCGGTGCGCTGGCGCACGTACACCGGGTCGGCGACGAGGGTGTTGCCCGCGAAGTAGTACTTGTTGACCGGCTTGTAGATGCGCTGGAAGTCGGACTCGCTCAGGACGAGGTTGCTGGGCGGGGTCGCGATCCGCCACTGCTTGTTGACCTGGACCAGCTGGAGGTACTCCTCGTAGCGTCCGCCGCCGGTCTCCGGCTGGTACGCGCTGCGCTCGTCCACGGTCGCGAGCTTCTTGCCGTAGATCTTCCAGCGGGGTTCCTCGGACTCCTTGTCGCCCGGGGCGGGGACCCGGCCGAGGCCGGCGGAGAGCACGGTGACGGCCGAGCCCGGCCGCCAGTTCTCCGCGGCGCTCTGGGTGAGGTACTTGCGGGCCGTCGCGAGCTGCGGGTCGTCGCTGGTCATCGCTTCGAGGAAGCCGTCGACGATGTCGGCCGGGCTGGCCTTGTCGGCCGGCGGCACGCCGAAGACGCGGACCTGCGAGTCGACGCCCTGCGAGGCCTCCACCCGGCGGATCTCGCCGCGGTCGGGCATGGAGGCGCAGCCGCCGACCAGCAGGCCGACGGCTCCCAGGGCCAGCGCCACCAGGGTGCCCGGGTGCCGCCCGGCCGCCCGGGTCCGTTCGCTCCGTGCGCCCCGGCCGCCTGCCCGCGCGCGCTCAGCGTCCTCCACCGGATCCATCCTCCTGTGCTGCGCTCTGGTCGGCGGGCCTGGCCACGACGCGGGAGCCGTTGCCGGGCAGCGCCGTGGGGTCGGCGGGCACCGGCAGGGCGGTGGTGACCGCCGGCCTGGGCGGTATCGGGTCGCGGTCGGGGCGCTCGGTGCGCCCGTCGGGGTGGGTGCCGGGCCCGCCTGCGGCGCCCGCGCGCCCGGCGGCCTCGGTGGCGGCCCTGGCCCGGTTGCCGCGGGAGTCCTCGGGCTCCAGCGGGATCGGGGATCCGCGCAGGGGCTCGTCGGCGGTGCGGGGCAGGGTGAGGCGGAACTGGGAGCCGCCGCCGGGCTCGCCCCAGGCCTGGAGCCAGCCGCCGTGCAGGCGGGCGTCCTCGACGGCGATGGACAGGCCGAGGCCGGTACCGCCGGTGGTGCGCGCCCGCGCGGGGTCGGCCCGCCAGAAGCGGTTGAAGACGCGGGTGGCCTCGCCGGGCTTGAGCCCGACGCCGTAGTCGCGGACGGCGACGGCGACGGCCCCGCCTGCCGAGGCGAGGCGGACCACCACGTCGCGGCCCTCGCCGTGCTCGACGGCGTTGACGACGAGGTTGCGCAGCACCCGCTCCACGCGGCGGGCGTCGGCCTCCGCTATGACGGGCTGGGTGTCGCCGAGGACCCGGATCCGGGTGCCCTTGTGCTCCGCGAGCGGTTCGGCGCCGTCGATGACGCGGCGTACGACGTCCCGCAGGTCGATGGGCTCGGCCTGGAGGTCGGCGGCGCCCGCGTCGAAGCGGCTGATCTCCAGCAGGTCGGAGAGCAGCGACTCGAAGCGGTCGAGCTGTCCGGCGAGGAGTTCGGCGGAGCGGGCGGTGACGGGGTCGAAGTCGACGCGGGCGTCGTGGATGACGTCGGCGGCCATGCGTACGGTCGTGAGGGGGGTCCGCAGCTCGTGCGAGACGTCCGAGACGAACCGGCGCTGCAACCGGGACAGGTCCTCCAGCTGCTGGATCTTGTTCTGGAGGTTCTGGGCCATCTTGTTGAAGGCCTCGCCCAGGCGGGCGATGTCGTCCTCGCCGGTGACCTTCATCCGCTCCTGGAGCCGCCCGGCCGAGAGCCGCTCGGCGACCCCGGCGGCCATCCGGACCGGAGTGACGACCTGGCGCACCACGAGCCAGGCGATGGCGCCGAGCAGCACGACCACGAACACGCCGGCCGTGGCGATGGTGACCTTGACCAGGTTGAGGGACTCCTCCTCCTGGGTGAGCGGGAAGAGGTAGTACAGGTCGTACGGGTCGCCGTTGATGTCGGTGAGGCGCTTGCCGATGACCAGCGCGGGCTCCGGGGGCTTCTCCCCGGCCCCGGCGGTGTACCGGATCTGCCAGAAGGTCTTGAAGGTGCCGGTGGCGTGGTTGACGGACCGGCGCAGTGTGAGCGGGACGCTCGCGGTGGGGTCGACGTTGCCGGAGGCGCGGGCGCCCTTGACGCCCTGGGCGCCGGGGGCGGTCTGCTCGCCGGTGCCGGTGCCGGCGCCGAGGGCGACCACCTCGAAGGCGGTCTGTCCGCCGCTGGCGAGCTGCTTGACGAGCGAGTTCATCCAGGTGCTGGCGTCCCGGCCGACCTTGTTGTCGGTGGCGTCGGGGCCGTCGACGGCGAAGGGCGTGTTGGCCTTCTCCTGTGCGACCGCGAACCCTCCGGCGGCCTGGCTCTGGGCGGCCTCCTCCTTGGCGTCCAGGAGCCCCTTGGAGACCTGGGCGATGACGACGAAGCCGAGCGCGAGGACCACGGCGAGCGACATCAGCAGGGTGGCGGCGACCACCCGGAGCTGGATGTTGCGCCGCCAGATCCGGACAGCCGGAAGCAGCGGCCGGCGTACGAGGCGTACGAACAGCCGCAGGAGGGGGCCGCCGGGTGCTCCGTCCTGGAGCAGCCGGCCGCCCCGCAGGACTCCCCGCCGGGAGCCGCCCCGGGCCTTGCCGGGCTGCACGTCAGCTGGGTCCGGCCTTGTAGCCGACACCGCGCACCGTCACTACGATCTCGGGGCGCTCCGGGTCCTTCTCGACCTTGGAGCGGAGCCGCTGCACATGCACGTTGACCAGGCGGGTGTCCGCCGCGTGCCGGTAGCCCCAGACCTGCTCCAGCAGCACCTCGCGGGTGAAGACCTGCCAGGGCTTGCGGGCGAGCGCGACCAGCAGGTCGAACTCCAGCGGGGTGAGCGCGATGGAGGCGCCGTCGCGCTTGACCGAGTGGCCGGCGACGTCGATGACCAGGTCACCGATGACGAGCTGCTCGGGCGCGGGCTCCTCCGACCGGCGCAGGCGGGCCCGGATGCGTGCCACCAGCTCCTTCGGCTTGAACGGTTTGACGATGTAGTCGTCGGCGCCGGACTCCAGGCCGACCACGACGTCCACGGTGTCGCTCTTGGCGGTGAGCATGACAATAGGCACGCCCGATTCGGCGCGGATCAGCCTGCACACCTCTATGCCGTCCCGTCCGGGCAGCATGAGGTCGAGCAGCACGAGGTCCGGCTTCGCCTCCCGGAAGGCAGCCAGTGCCTTGTCACCGTCCGCTACGAACGACGGCTCAAAACCTTCTCCACGCAGCACAATGCCGAGCATCTCGGCCAGCGCAGTGTCGTCGTCGACGACGAGGACGCGTCCCTTCATGGTTGACATCATCCCATTAGCTAATCGTTACCCGGCGGTGAGCTGCCCCACAGCCAAAAGGGCTGGAAATCGCCCCTCGGACCTGCGTGGAGATCAGGACGACCAGTCTGCCCCGGATCCGCGCGACAATTGAAGGGCGAGCGGCACGGGATCCGGGGGACTCCCGGTGATCCGGGGACGGCCCGTCCGATCCGAGCGCCCCCATGGCACGATGGCAGCCGACCAGCGCGCCCGCCACGGCAGGTGCACGTGAAGGAGCGACGATGACTGACTCTCCGGGCTGGGCCGCGCCCGGATCCCCGTCCGACGGCCAGGGCTCCGACGCCGACCGGCCGGCCGCTCAGCCGTCCGGCACCGCACCCGGTGAGGGCACCGCACCCGCCCAGGGCCCCGGCTCCGCCGACGGCAAGTGGTCCGCCGCCCAGCCGCCGCCCGGCCAGTGGTCCAGCCCCGCCACCGGCCAGAGCCCGCAGCCCGCGGCCCCGCCCGCGCAGCAGCCGCAGACCGCCGGCTGGGGCACCCGGCCCGGCACCCCGTACCAGTACCCCGGCGGCTGGGGCAGCACGCCGCCCGCCGCCAAGCCCGGCGTGATCCCCCTGCGCCCCCTGGGCCTCGGCGAGATCCTCGACGGCGCCGTCGGCACCCTGCGCGGCCACTGGCGCTCCGTGCTCACCATCAGCCTCGTCGTCGCCGCCCTCTCCCAGGTCACCCTGCTCCTCGTCCAGCGCGCCTGGATGGACGGCCTCCCCGTCGCCGACAAGAGCCTCACCCGGTCCCAGGCCGTGGACGTCATGGGCAACACCGCCCTCTTCTACGCCTTCCAGTACTTCCTGGAGATCCTCGGGCTGCTCCTCGTCACCGCACTCCTCGCACCCGTCGTCAGCCGCGCCGTCCTCGGCCAGGCCTCCACCCTCTCCGGCACCCTGAAGGCCGTACGCCCCCTCGCACCACGCCTGCTCGCCCTCACCGGCATCCTGCTCCTGGGCGCCGTCGCCGCCGTCCTGCTCCCGGCACTCCCCGGCATCCTCGCGGGCAGCGCCGTCCTGACCGCCCTCGGCATCCCCTTCGGCTTCGTGCTCCTGGCCTGGTTCTACGTGACCTTCGCGCTGGCCCCGCCCGCGCTGATGCTGGAACGCGGCTCGGCCGTCGCCTCCCTCAAGCGCTCCGCGAAGCTGGTCAAGGGCGCCTGGTGGCGGATCTTCGGCATCAGCCTGCTCACCTGGCTGATCCGCACCATCACCGCCATGGTGATCGTCATGCCCTTCGCCGGGCTCGCCCTCATCGCCGCCCCCGAGGGCATGACCAGCCTCTTCAACGGCTCCGCCACCCCCAGCTGGACCTTCCTGATCATCACCGCCATCGGCGGCGTCGTCGGCGCCACCGTCACCCTGCCGATGCAGACCGGCGTCACCACCCTCCTCTACATCGACCAGCGCATCCGCCGCGAAGCCCTCGACCTGGAACTCGCCCGCGCCGCCGGCCTCGACGGCTACGGCACCCCGAGCACCGCCGAACGGCCCGGAGGCTGACGCACCGATGAGCACGGGGGGACTCATCACCATCGCCGGCGGCGAGACGCCACCACTGACCACCCCGCGCGACGCCGCCCGCGAGGCGGCCGAACGCGAGCTGGCCAAGCCCGCCTACCACCAGGACGAGCCCGGGCTGCTCCAGCGCGCCCTGGACCGCTTCTGGGACTGGCTGGGGGACTTCTTCGACCACGCCTCCGGAGCCACCCCCGGCGGCTGGGCCGGCCTCCTCACCATCGCCGTACTGGTCCTCCTCGTCATCGCCGCCCTCTGGTGGCGGCTCGGCACCCCCCGCCGCACCGCCACCGGCACCGGCACCCTCTTCGACGAAGGCCCCCGCAGCGCCGCCGACCACCGCACCGCAGCCGACGCCCACGCCGCCGCGGGCCGCTGGAACGAAGCCGTCCAGGAACGCATGCGCGCCGTCGTCCGCTCCCTGGAAGAACGCACCCTCCTCGACCCCCGCCCCGGCCGCACCGCCGACGAGGCAGCCGCCGAAGCCGCGCTCTCCCTCCCCGCGCACGCCGCCGACCTCCACGCCGCAGCCCGCGCCTTCGACGACGTCACCTACGGCGGCCGCACCGCCGACCCCGACGCCTACGCCCGCCTGCGCACCCTCGACCTCACCCTGGAACGCGCCAAGCCGCTCCTGACGGGACCCACCGCATGACCGGCCCCACACCCCCGGCCCGGAGCGCCACCGGCCCGACCTCCACCGCCCCCACCGGCGCCCAGCGCTGGGCCCGCGCCCGCGGACTCCTCCTCGGCCTCGGCATCCTCCTCGCCGCCGCCGTCACCCTCGCCGGACTCCAGGCCGGCGACCACCACGGCCGCCTCGACCCCCGCTCCGCCGACCGCGACGGCAGCCGCGCCATCGCCCAGCTCCTCCAGGAACGCGGCGTCACCACCCGCGTGGTCACCAGCGCCGACGAAGCCGCCGCCGCGGCCGGCCCCCGCACCACCCTCCTCGTCACCGACCCCGACCTGCTCGGCGAACCCCAGCGACGCGCCGTCCGCTCCGCCATCGACCTCTCCGGCGGCCGCACCGTCCTCATCGCCCCCAGCAGCCTCAGCCTCCCCGACCTGGCCCCCGCCACCCACACGAAGTCCTTCGCCCACCGCGACGACCTCGACCCCGACTGCACCCTGCCCGCCGCCACCACCGCCGGCCGCGCCGGCACCGGCGACGGCCTCCGCTACACCACCACCCACCCCGGAGCCACCGCCTGCTACCCCAGCGACGGCCACCCCACCGTCCTCGTGCTCCCCAGCACCACCAAGGGCGGCGACACCGTCCTCCTCGGCTCCGAACGCCCCCTGCTCAACCAGCACCTCGCCGAACAGGGCAACGCCTCCCTCGCCCTCCAGCTCCTCGGCTCCCGCCCCGACCTCGTCTGGTACCTGCCCACCCTCGCGGACATGCCCGCCGACGGCCCCGCCGAGGAGAAGAGCCTCCTCGGCCTCGTCCCCTCCGGCTGGCTCTGGGCCCTGCTCCAGCTGTTCGCAGCCGCCGCCCTCGCCGCCCTCTGGCGCGCCCGCCGGCTCGGCCCCCTCGTCACCGAGAACCTGCCCGTCGCCATCCGCGCCTCCGAGACCACCGAGGGCCGCGCCCGCCTCTACCGCAGGGCCTCCGCCCGCGACCGCGCCGCCACCGTGCTGCGCGCCGCCGCCCGCGAACGCCTCGCCGCACTGGTCGGCGTACCACCCGCCCGGGCCCACGACCCCGCCACCCTGGTCCCCGCCGTCGCCGCCCGCCGGCCCCGGGCGACCGGACCCGACACGGCCACCACCCTCTTCGGCACCACCCCCGCCGACGACGCGGCACTCGTCGCGCTCGCCGACCACCTCGACGCCCTCGAAAGAGAGGTCCGCACCTCATGACGGCCACCACGGACAGCGCCCGCTCCTCCCTGGAAGCGCTCCGCACCGAAATCTCCAAGGCCGTGGTCGGACAGGACTCCGCCGTCACCGGACTCGTCGTCGCACTCCTGTGCCGCGGCCACGTCCTCCTCGAAGGCGTCCCCGGCGTCGCCAAGACCCTCCTCGTCCGCGCCCTCGCCGCCTCCCTCGCACTCGACACCAAGCGCGTCCAGTTCACCCCCGACCTGATGCCGAGCGACGTCACCGGCTCCCTCGTCTACGACGCCCGCACCGCCGAGTTCTCCTTCCAGGACGGCCCCGTCTTCACCAACCTCCTCCTCGCGGACGAGATCAACCGCACACCCCCCAAGACCCAGTCCTCCCTCCTGGAGGCCATGGAGGAGCGGCAGGTCACCGTCGACGGCACCCCGCGCCGGCTCCCCGACCCCTTCCTCGTCGCCGCCACCATGAACCCGGTCGAGTACGAGGGCACCTACCCCCTCCCCGAAGCCCAGCTGGACCGCTTCCTCCTCAAACTGACCGTCCCCCTGCCCTCCCGCGAGGACGAGATCGGCGTCCTGACCCGGCACGCCGCCGGCTTCGACCCGCGCGACCTGCACGCCGCCGGCATCCGCCCCGTCGCGGGCGCCCGGGAACTCGAAGCCGCCCGCAAGGCCGTCGAGGAGACCACCGTCTCCCCCGAGATCGCCGCCTACGTCGTCGACCTCTGCCGCGCCACCCGCGAATCGCCCTCCCTCACCCTCGGCGTCTCCCCGCGCGGCGCGACCGCCCTCCTCGCCACCTCCCGCGCCTGGGCCTGGCTCACCGGCCGCGACTACGTCACCCCCGACGACGTGAAGGCCCTCGCCCTGCCCACCCTGCGCCACCGCGTACAGCTGCGCCCCGAAGCCGAGATGGAGGGCGTCACCGCCGACTCCGTCATCTCCGCGATCCTCACCCACGTCCCCGTCCCCCGCTGATGGCCCCCACCGGACGCGCCGCACTGCTCGCGGCCCTCGGCAGCCTCCCCGTCGGCCTCCTCGAACCAAGCTGGACGGGCCTCCTCGCCGTCAACGGCACCATCGGCCTGGCCTGCGCCGTCGACTACGCCCTCGCCGCCCCCGTACGCAGCCTGCGTCTCACCCGAACGGGTGCCACCGCGGTCCGCCTCGGCGACACCGCCGACGTCCACCTCACCCTCTCCAACCCCGGCACCCGCACCCTGCGGGCCCGCCTCCGCGACGCCTGGCCTCCCAGCAGCTGGCACCCCGGCACCGAAACGGACGCCTCCCGCCACACCCTGACCGTCCCCGCCGGCGAACGCCGCCGCCTCACGACCCGCCTGCGCCCCACCCGGCGCGGCGACCGCAAGGCCGCGCTCGTCACCATCCGCTCGTACGGGCCGCTCGGCCTGTGCGCCCGCCAGGGCAACCACGACGTCCCCTGGACGGTCCGCGTCCTGCCGCCCTTCACCAGCCGCAAGCACCTCCCGTCCCGCCTCGCGCGCCTGCGCGAACTCGACGGCCGCACCAGCCTGCTGACCCGCGGCGAAGGCACCGAGTTCGACAGCCTCCGCGACTACGTCCCCGGCGACGACACCCGCTCCATCGACTGGCGCGCCACCGCCCGCCAACAGAAGGTCGCCGTCCGCACCTGGCGCCCCGAACGCGACCGCCACATCCTGATCTGCCTCGACACCGGACGCACCTCGGCGGGACGCGTCGGCGACGCCCCCCGCCTGGACTCCGCCATGGACGCGGCCCTGCTCCTGACCGCCCTGGCCACCCGCGCCGGAGACCGCGTGGACCTCCTGGCCCACGACCGCCGCCCCCGCGCCCAGGTCCAGGCCCGCTCGGCCGCCGACACCCTCCCGGCCTTCGTCAACGCCATGGCCGGTCTCGAACCCGAACTGGTCGAGACGGACGCCCGCACCCTCGTCTCCACCATCCTGCGCAGCGCCCCGCGCCGCTCGCTGGTGGTCCTCCTGACGAGCCTGGACGCGGCCCCCGTCGAAGAGGGCCTCCTCCCGCTCCTCCCCCGGCTCACACAGCGCCACACGGTCATCCTGGCCTCCGTGGCCGACCCCCACATCGCCGCGATGGCCGGGGCCCGCGGCTCCCTGGACTCCGTCTACGAGGCCGCCGCGGCCACCCAGACCCAGTCCCAGCGCCGCCGCACGGCGGAACAGCTCACCCGCCACGGCGTCCACGTCGTGGACGCCACCCCCGACGCCCTGGCCCCCGCCCTGGCGGACACCTACCTGGCCCTGAAGGCCGCCGGCCGCCTCTGACGACACCAGCACGGTCAGCGATTGAGGTCGAACACCCCCACGCCGAGCCCGTCGTATGCCTTCGCCTCAACCGTCGCCACCAATGCCCCCGCACCCCAGTCGGGCAGGTGCCCGGCGGCGTGCACCGCCGCCGCGACACCGAGGGGTACGCCTTCCCTGCACAGACGCCCCACGGCCAGGGCCGCCGGGTAGTCGAGGTCGACGGTGTGAATGACATCGAGCTGACCGATCTGCTCGGCGGTCCCCAACCGCTGTAGCTCTGCTTCAAGGATCGACAGCGTCGGCGCCCACAAACATGTATCGGCGTCCAGGTAGGCCCTGTGGATCAGGGCGGACACCTGTCGATTGCCCGACAGCGCGAGCAAGGCAGGCGTGTCCAGGACCAGGTGGTGCTGGATCACGCGGCAGCGCCTTGGGCACCAGGCTCTTGAGCGAAGGCGTCGCGGATCTTCCGCCCCATTGCCTCGCTCTCCTCGTCGGTGACGTGCACACCGAAGTGCTCAGCCAGGTAGACACGAGCCCGTTCCGCCCGCTCAAGCCGTTCCTCAGCGGTCAACGTGGTCTCCGCGAACTCCTGGACCAGTGCGCGAATGGACGTCCCACGGGACTCGGCAATGACCGAGAGGCGGTCTCTCACCTCTGCCGGCACACGGATCATGGCATCAGACATGGTCCGAGTATACGGCGCGTATACGGCTGAGCGGGCCCGTAAACGCAGAAAAGCCCCGCACCGAGCCCTGAAGGGCTGGTGCGGGGCTTTCCCACAATGATTGTTCGGCGGCGTCCTACTCTCCCACAGGGTCCCCCCTGCAGTACCATCGGCGCTGAAAGGCTTAGCTTCCGGGTTCGGAATGTAACCGGGCGTTTCCCTAACGCTATGACCACCGAAACACTATGAAGTTGGAACTCAAGCCGGCAAGGCGAGTTCGTTACTTCAGAACTAACACAGTGGACGCGAGCAACTGAGGACAAGCCCTCGGCCTATTAGTACCAGTCAGCTCCACCCGTTACCGGGCTTCCACATCTG
>NZ_JBVIRQ010000007.1:0-194452 GCF_055575955.1 Streptomyces sp. NPDC033966
GACCTGACCGGCATCTACGACCTGACGCTCCTGAACAAGGTCCTCAAGGCCGCCGGCAAGCCCGAGGTCTCCGACGCCGGCCTCGGCGCCAAGTAATCCCGTAGTCCAGCAACCCCAGGAGGTGACGACCATGGCCACCACTCTCGCCAAGGCTGCCGAGGGCGCGGTAGCGGAGCAGACGCACGCCGCCCGCATCGAGCACGTCTCGAAGTCCTTCTCCGGCCCGGCCGGATCGCAGCTCGTCCTGGACGACATCAGCCTCGATGTCGCTCCCGGAGAGTTCGTCACCCTGCTGGGGGCCTCGGGGTGTGGGAAGTCCACCCTGCTGAACCTGGTCGCGGGCCTGGACAAGCCGTCGGCGGGGTCCATCGAGACCCTCGGCCGTCCGGCCCTGATGTTCCAGGAGCACGCCCTCTTCCCGTGGCTCACCGCCGGCAAGAACATCGAGCTGGCCCTGCGGCTGCGCGGGGTCGCCAAGGCCGAGCGCAGGCCCGAGGCCGAACGGCTGCTGGAGCTGGTCCGCCTCGGCGGCGCCCACGGCAAGCGCGTCCACGAACTCTCCGGCGGCATGCGCCAGCGCGTCGCCCTCGCCCGGGCCCTCGCCCAGGACAGCCGCCTCCTGCTGATGGACGAGCCCTTCGCGGCCCTCGACGCCATCACCCGCGACGTCCTGCACGGCGAACTCACCCGCATCTGGGAAGAGACCGGCCTGTCCGTCCTCTTCGTCACCCACAACGTGCGCGAGGCCGTCCGCCTCGCCCAGCGCGTCGTCCTCCTCTCCTCCCGCCCCGGCCGGGTCGCGAAGGAATGGACCGTGGACATCCCGCAGCCGCGCCGCATCGAGAACGCGGACGTCGCGGAACTGTCCCTCGAGATCACTGAACACCTGCGTGGGGAGATCCGCCGCCATGGCCAGCACTGACACCACTCCGAAGGCCACGGCGAAGACGGACGACCTGGCCGGCCTGGAGGCCGGCCTCGACGCCCTCGACGCGGTCCAGACCCACCGCACCCCGGTGCGCGAGGTCCTCACCAAGAAGGTCCTGCCCCCGCTCCTCGCCGTCGCCCTGGTGCTGGTGGTCTGGCAGGTGCTGGTCTCGGCGAAGGTCACCGAGGAGACCAAGCTCCCCGCCCTGTCCGCGGTCTGGGACAGCCTGTCCGAGATGTGGCTCAAGGGCACCCTGCTGGAAATCATCTGGACCTCGGTCTCCCGGGGCCTCCTCGGCTTCCTCCTCGCCCTCGCGATCGGCACCCCGCTGGGCCTGCTCGTCGCCCGGGTGAAGTTCGTCCGTGCCGCGATCGGCCCGATCCTCCAGGGTCTCCAGTCGCTGCCGTCGGTGGCGTGGGTGCCGCCCGCCGTCCTCTGGTTCGGCCTCAACGACGCCATGATGTACACGGTGATCCTGCTCGGCGCGGTGCCGTCGATCGCCAACGGCCTCGTCTCCGGCATCGACCAGGTCCCGCCGCTGTTCCTGCGCGCCGGCCGCACCCTGGGCGCCACCGGCCTGCGCGGCGCCCGGCACGTCGTCATGCCGGCCGCCCTGCCCGGCTACGTCGCCGGCCTCAAGCAGGGCTGGGCCTTCTCCTGGCGGTCCCTGATGGCCGCCGAGATCATCGCCAGCTCCCCCGACCTGGGCCTCGGCCTCGGCCAGCTCCTGGAGAACGGCCGCAACAACATCGACCTGCCGGGCGTGTTCCTCGCGATCATCCTGATCCTGATCGTCGGCATCGCCATCGACCTGCTGATCTTCAGCCCCGTCGAGCGCTGGGTCCTGCGCAGCCGCGGCCTCCTGGTCAAGAACTGAGCACCCGATGTCCCGCGCACTTCTGGTCATAGCCCACGGCAGCCGCGATCCGCGGCACGCGGCGACCGTGCACGCCCTCGTCGGGCGGGCCCGGTCGCTGCGGCCGGGGCTCCGGGTGGAGACGGCCTTCCTGGACTTCAACGGGCCGACCGTCTCCCAGTCCCTGGCCTCCCTGTACCTCTCGGGCGTACGCGAGGTGGTGGCCCTGCCGCTGCTCCTCACCAGGGCCTTCCACGCGAAGGCCGACATCCCGGCGGTCCTGGCGGAGTCGGCCGTCCGCCTCCCCGACCTCTCGGTCCGGGTCGCGGACGTCCTGGGCCCCCACCCCCTCCTGGTGGCCTCCCTGGAGCGCCGCCTCGCCGAGGCCGGCCTCGGCCTCACCCCGGCGGACCGCGCGACGACCGGTGTCGTCCTCGCGTCCGCCGGCTCCACAGACCCGGAGGCGATCGCAGTGATCGCTGAAATCGCGCGGGAGTGGCGGCACACCGGTTGGTGCGCCGTGCGGCCTGCGTTCGCCTCCGCTGCCCTTCCCCGCACGGAGGACGCCGTACGCGCCCTGCGCGCGGAGGGCGCCCGCCGCGTGGCGGTCGCCCCGTACGTGATCGCCCCGGGTTTCCTCCCGGACCGCATCACGGCGGGCGCCGAGGCGGCGGGCGCGGACGTGATCGCGCCCGTCCTGGGCGCCACCCCGGAACTGGCCCGCCTCCTCCTCCACCGCTACGACACCGCGGCCCCGGCCCGCACCCCGCGCCAGGCCCTGACGGCCTGAGGCGCCGTCCCCGTCCCCATCGCCGGGGACGGCGGACCGGTCAGCCGCGGGCGGCGGCCTCGTCGGCCAGGGAGGTGAGGTCGGCGATGGACATCGCGCCCGGG
This sequence comes from Streptomyces sp. NPDC033966, assembly GCF_055575955.1. NCBI lineage: Bacteria > Bacillati > Actinomycetota > Actinomycetes > Kitasatosporales > Streptomycetaceae > Streptomyces > Streptomyces sp. NPDC033966. Next base: position 2,679 of record NZ_JBVIRQ010000007.1, read on the forward strand.
GGCAGGCCTTCGCGGGCGAAGATGTTCGCCGCGTGGCGCAGTACGTCGTTGACCGGGGTGGGCACGCCGTGGAGCCGGCCCAGCAGGGAGATCTCACCGTTGAGGTAGTCGGCCTCCACCGAGCCCGTGCCACGGGCGAGGCTCTGCCAGGAGGAGCCGCCGCGTACGCCCGCCGGCTGGTCGACCTTGCCGTCGCGGGCCGCCGACTGCTCGGCCTCGGTGACGTAGGCGATGCCCGCCGCGTCGAAGGCGGCCTTGCCCTCCCGGACGGCCCGCAGCAGCAGCGCCGCCTTGGCCGGGTCCGGCTCGGGGCCGGTGGTCGCCTGGATGGCGTTGCCCAGGTTGCCGAGCAGCTTCGCGTACTTCCACCGCATCACGTCCTCGACGACGGGCGCCTCGAAGCCCGCCCCGCCGAGGTCGGCGGCGACCGCCCGGATCCGCGCGTCCGATCCGCCGGCGGCCCGCCCCAGGTGCAGGATCCCGGTGAGCGGTGAGCACAGGGCCGAGACCACTCCCGGTTCCAGGAAGGTGGCGGGGAGCCAGACGCAGACCCCGTACACCCGCGAGAAGCGGCGGAGCGCGAGCCGTTCGCTCTCCACGCCGTTCTGCGCGCACAGCAGCGGCAGCCGCTGCGCGGCCGTGCCGCCTCCCGCGACCTCCGCGTCGCCCCACGCGTCCAGGGCCGCGATGGCGTCCTGCGTCTTCACCGCGAGCAGCAGTACGTCGTCGGCGCGCAGTTCGCCCAGCTCCGACGGGCCGGTGACCACGGGGAGCCGGTGGACGCGGGCGCCGTCGGCGGTGGTGAGCCGCAGTCCGTCCGCCTTCAGCGCCTCGGCGTGCGCGCCGCGCGCGACGAGGACGACCTCCCGGCCCGATTCGGCGAGGCGCCCGCCGATGGTCGCGCCGACCCCGCCGGCGCCGATGATGATGTAACGCATGCCCCGAGCCTGACACACCCGTGACGCCCGGATACGGTCGGCCCATGATGGACTCGACGTTCCTCCTGGGCGGGGACCTGCCCGTACGCCGCCTCGGACTCGGTACGGGCGGGCTGGTCGGCGCCGGCTACTGGGGCCCGCGCGGCAGCCGCGCCGAGGCCCGGGCACTGCTGCGCGCGGCCGTGGAGCGGGGCGTGACGCTGATCGACACCGCGGACAACTACGGGCCCGGTCTGGCCGAGGAGTTGGTCGCCGAGGCCCTGCACCCGTACGGGGAGCGGCTGGTGGTCGCCACGAAGGGCGGGGTGGTGCGCACCGGGCCGGACGAGTGGCACGTGGCGGGCCGTCCCGGGGAACTGCGGCGGATGTGCGAGGCGAGCCTGCGGCGGCTGCGGGTGGAGCGGATCGACCTGTACCAGCTGCACCGCTTCGACCCGGCGGTGCCGATGGCCGAACAGCTGGGCGCGCTCGCGGAGTTGCGGGCGGAGGGGAAGATCCGGCACATCGGCCTGGACACCGTCACGGCCGAACAGCTGAGCCTGGCGGTGGAGTCGGCGCCCGTCGCCGCCGTGCAGAACCCGTTCAACCTGCTGGACCGGTCCTCCGCCGACGTGCTGGCGCTGTGCGAGGCGCGGGGGATCGCCTTCCTGCCGTACTACCCGCTGGGCAGCGGGGCCCTGACCCGCGAGGGTGCGGCCGCCGTCGCGGAGGTGGCCGCCGCGCACGGGGCGACCCCGGGGCAGGTGGCGCTGGCCTGGCTGCTGCACCGCTCCCCGGTCCTGTGCCCGACGCCGGGCACCGGTTCCCCGGCGCACCTGGCGGAGAACCTGGCCGCGGCCTCGCTCACCCTGTCCGTCGGTGACCTGGCGCTGCTCGACGCGGTGGGGGCCGGTTAGGGACGCAGGTCCACCCGGGTGGCACCGCCAGGGAGGACAACGTGGCCGCGGCCTGCGGCCGAGGGGATCGACGCCGAGGGCCACGGGACCGTGGGGCCGGCGGCGCACTGAGCCCGTCCCGTGCTCACGGGCGGGTCAGCTCCACGAGCTTGACGACGGTGTTCCAGTTGCGGGTGGTGACGTCCAGGCCCTTGACGACGGCGGGCCGGGCGAGGGCCTCTGCCAGTTTGGAGCGGCCGAGGCCGTCCGGGGCGTAGAGGTAGAGGACGCGGTCCCCCAGCCGGTACTCCTCCGGGAGGTACGCGGCGCCGTCGAGCGCGGCGAAGCGCTCCGGTCCGGGCTGTTCGGAGAAGAAGGTGGCGTGGAGCTGCCTGCCCTCCAGTTCGGCCGCCGGGAACGGGCAGGCCGCGGCGACGGCCGCGAGGTGGTCCCCGTCGACGACGAGGCAGGGCACCCGGAAGCCGAAGTGGGCCTCGATGGCCGTCTCCAGGCCCCGGGCGAGGGCGGTGGGGTCGGCCTCCGCGCTGCTGAAGACGGCGTTGCCGCTCTGCAGGTACGTCCGCACGTCGCCGTGGCCGAGGCCCTCCAGTACGGAGCGCAGCTCGGCCATCGGGACCTTCTTGTTCCCGCCGACGTTGATGCCGCGCAGGAGGGCGGCGTACTTCTTCGTACTCGCTGTCTTCGTCATGGCCGCACCCTAGGGCCTGTCCGGTGGATCAGGCCCTAGGGGGTGGCTACGACAGTGCGGCCTCGATGAGGTCGGCGGCCTGGCGCGTGCCGCCCTCGGCGGCCATGGCGGCGCGGACGGCCTCCGCGCGGACGGCGACCTCGGGGTCGGCGAGCAGGCCGAGGACGGCCTCGCGCAGGGTGGTGGCGTTCGCGTCCTCCGCGTCGACGCGCCGGGCGACGCCGAGGGCGGCCAGCATGTCGGCGTTGCCGAACTGGTCGACGGCCTGCGGCACGGCGACCATCGGGGTCGCGGTGGCCAGGCCCTCCTGGCTGCCGCCGGCGCCCGCATGGGTGATGAAGGCGTCGGCCTGGCGCAGGATGTCCAGCTGGGGGACCCAGCGGTGGACCTCGACGTTGGCGGGGACCTCCCCGAGTTCGGCTTCGTCGGTGAACTTGCCGATCTGCAGGACCACGTGCCAGTCGGGGAGGCCGCCGAAGGCCTCGATGCAGGCGCGGTAGAAGGCGGGCCGCTTGGTGAAGGCGGAGCCGAGGGAGACCAGGAGCACCTTCTTCCCCTCGGCGGAGGCGGGCCGCTCCCAGGTGCCCTGGGTGGCGCTGCGGTCGCCCTGGCAGGCGCCGACGAAGGTGTAGACGGATTCGTCGACCCGGTCGGCGTGCGGCTGGAGGACGCGCGGGATCAGGACGATGCTGCGCCGCGGGCGGCCGGTGAAGCGGTCGGAGTCCTCGTCGATGCCGTTCTCGTCGAGCCAGGCGCGGAAGCGGGCGTAGTACGCCTGCCCGCGCCCGGAGGCGCGCAGCTGCGCCGTCATCGGGGCGGCGACCTCCTCCTCGTAGCCGGTCCAGGCGACCAGGTTCGGGGAGAGGGAGATCTCGGGGACGCCCCAGCGGCGGGCGAGGACGCTCGCCGGGTAGGCGGTGATGTCGTGGATGACGAGGTCGGGTTCGTCGCCCTCGAAGGCGGCCGCGAGCTGCGGGAGCGCCTGGACGGCGTCGTCGAGGAAGGGTTCGAGGTAGTCGATGAGCTCGGTGCCCCAGGCCTCGGGGTCGTCGTCGGTGGGCAGGGTGGACTTCCAGATCACCGGGGTGGCTCCGGTCTCCGCGATCTTCTCGGCGAAGGAGGCGGGGATGGCGTAGCTGACGCGGTGGCCCCTGGCGACGAGCTCCCGGATCACTTCGATGCTCGGGTTCACGTGCCCGGGGGCGGCGATGGAGAACATGGCGATGTGTGCGGGCCTGGCTGCTGAAGTCATGACCCGACCGTAACGAGACGAGACGTCTCGTGCAATCGGAAAGGGGTCGGGCGGGCCACCCTGCCCGAAAATCGACGCATCGGCCGATTCCCGGCCCTCCAGGGGCCCGGGCCGGGAATGCGAGACTGGGCGGACTCACCGTGATCACTGCGATCACGGCGATGACGACGATCCGGCGAAGGACGAGACGAACGCATGGACGAGGCGCGGGCCAGGGACGTACTGGCGGAGGCGGGACTCGCGGGCACCGGGGCGGACCGCCCGGAGCTGCTCGCCTTCGGCGAGAACGCCGTCTTCGCGGCCGGCGGCCTGGTGGTCAAGGTGGGCCGCGAGGCGGCACTGCTGGCACGGGCCGAGCGGGAACTCGCGGTGGCCGGCTGGCTCGCCGAGGCCGGGATCCCGGCGGTCCGGGCCGCCGAACCGAAGCCCCGGCTGGTGGACGGACACCCGCTGACCCTGTGGCACCGGCTGCCGGAACCCACCCGCCCGGCCGGCCCCGAGGACCTCGCGGCGCTGCTGCGGCCGCTGCACGCGCTGCCCGCGCCGTCCTTCGCGCTGCCCGCGCGGGACCTGCTGGGCGGGGTCGAACGCTGGCTCCGGCTGGCCGGCGAGGCCGTCGACCCCGAGGACGCGGCGTACCTGCGCGCCCGGCGCGACGCCTACGCCGGCGAGGTCGCCGGGCTCACCCCGCACCTGGCTCCCGGCCCCATCCACGGGGACGCCCTGCCGCGCAACGTGCACGTGGGCCCGGACGGGCCGGTCCTGGTCGACCTGGAGACGGTGTCGGCGGACCTCCGGGAACACGACCTGGTGGTGATGGCCCTGTCCCGCGACCGGTACGGGATGCCCACCGCCTCCTACGAGGCCTTCGCGGCCGCGTACGGATGGGACGTACGGGAGTGGCAGGGCTGCGCGGTCCTGCGCGGCGCCCGCGAGACGGCGAGCTGCGCGTGGGTCGCCCAGCACGCCCCCGCCAACCCCAAGGCCCTCGCCGAATTCCGCCGCCGCGTGGCCTCCCTCCGCGAAGGCGACACGGAAGCCCGCTGGCACCCCTTCTAGTGCTGTGGCCGGGAAGGTGTGCCGGGTCGCGGTGTCCGGTGCGGTGCATCGCAAGGCGGAGGACCGCGGCTCGTACTGGACGTACTTACGCGGTCCGACAACGCGGCGAGGTGCCGTGCCGGGCACCACGACCCGGTGGACCTTCCCGGGCACGGCACCAGGGCCTGTCCGGTGGATCAAGGTCGGCCCCGGCCCTGATCCACCGGACAGGCCCTAAAGGGTCACGCCGCCGGCCGGGGCGGTGGGAGGCGACGGCGCGGCATGCCGCCGGGGCGGCGGGCAGGCGGACCGCGCGCGGGCCCGGACGGCGGCGCCCCGTGGCGGCGGCCAGGGCTCGCCCGGGGCGGCCCGCCGTCGTCCCACGCACCGGAATCCGGCCGTTCGTCCACCCCCCTGCACGCAGGCCCCGGACACACCACCGGCTTCCCCGGCTCCCGCACGGGAACCACCACCGCGGCGTGCGCGGCGGCCCCCGCTTCCCGGACTCCACGCCGGGCACCGCGACGCCCCGCCCGGGCCGGGCTCAGGCCGGGACCGGCCCCCGTAGCGGCCACGCCGTGTCGATCACCGCGTCCGGGCTGCCCTGGCGGCGCAGGTAGGACTGGAAGTCACGGGCCCAGCGGGCGTGCCAGCCGCCCTGCCGGTCGTGCAGCTCCGCCGGGCTGAGCGCCGCGACCTCCGGGTGCCGGGCGGCTATCGCCCGGGCCACCTGGACCGCCGCCAGCGCGTCGGCCCCCGCGTCGTGCGCGGCGTCGAGGGTGACCCCGTACACCCCGCACACCGCCTCCAGCGTCCGCTTGCCGCGCCGGAAGCGGTCCACGGCCCGGTCTATCGTCAGCGGGTCCACCACCGGCCCGGTCTCGGCCCCGCCCAGCCGGTCGGCGAGCGAGGGCAGCCCGTACCGGGCCAGCTCGGCCGAGAGCAGCGTCAGGTCGAAGGCCGCGTTGTAGGCGACCACCACGGCACCGCCGCGCCAGTGCTCCACCAGCGCCGCCGCGACCTCCTCGGCGACCTCCCCCGCCGGGCGGCCCTCGGCGACGGCCCGCTCCGTGCTGATCCCGTGGATCGCCGCGGCCTCCCCCGGGATCGGTATCCCCGGATCCGCGAGCCAGCCGCGCCGCGCGCGCACCTCACCGCCCCGCACCTCGACCACCGCGGCCGTCACGATCCGGGACTCCCCCGGCTCCGTGCCGGTCGTCTCCAGGTCGAATCCGACCAGCGCTCCCCCGTGCCACGCCTCCATGACGCGCCCCTCCCCCGTGTTTCCGGTCAACGCGTTTCAGCCTGCCACGAGGCACTGACACCCGGCCGGGGCACCCCCCGGGTGCCGGCCCGGACCCGGCCTGGTACGCCCGGCCCTCACGCACCGGTCTCACGCACCGGTCTCACGCACCGGTCTCACGCACCGGTCTCACGACACGGGCCGCGAGTCCTCCCACACCGACTCGAACTCCTCCCGGTACGTCTGGAACAGCCCGTGGTCGGCGTCCTTCGGCACTCCCCGCCCGCCCCCGCGCAGCACCAGCACCGGTGCCTCCATCCCCCGGGCCCGCCGCAGGTACGACTGGACCACCGCGATGCCCGAGGACTGCCCCTCCACCAGGTAGGCGGTGAAGCGCGGCGTCTCGTCGAAGACGTGGATGTCGAAGCGCGACGGGTCCTTCAGGCCCGCCCTCACCCTGCGCACGTGCAGGATGTTCATCTCCACCGACCGGCTCAGCTCGCCCTTGCGCAGCCCCAGCTCCCGCTCGCGCCGCTTGACCGCGCTGCTCGCCGGGTTCAGGAACAGCAGCCGCACCCGGCAGCCCGCCTCCGTGAGCCTGACGAGCCTGCGGCCCGAGAAGTTCTGCACCAGCAGGTTGAGACCTATGCCGATGGCGTCGAGCCGCCGCGCGCCCCCGAACAGGTCCTCCGCCGGCAGGTTCCGCTGGAGCCGCACCCGGTCCGGGTGGACCGAGATGACGTCCGCGTACCGGTCCCCGACCAGGTCCTCGACGGCGTCGATCGGCAGCCGGTCCGCCGAGGGGCTGCCCGCGCCGGCCCCGAGCACCTCCAGCAGCCGCGCCGAGGCGCGCTCCGCCTGCTCCAGCACCGCCCGCGACAGCGCCCGGTTGCGGGAGACCACGTTCCGGGTGACCTCCAGCTCGTCGAGCGCCAGCTCGATCTCGCGCCGGTCGTCGAAGTACGGCTCGAAGCAGGGCCAGTGCTGGACCATCAGCTCCCGCAGCTGCGGGAGCGTCAGGAAGCTCAGCACGTTGTCGTCGGCCGGGTCGAGGAGGTAGCCCTTGCGCCGGCTGACCTCGCGCACGGCCACGGCCCGCTGCACCCACTCCTGCCCGGCGGGGCCGGCCGCGGCGACGACCCAGTCGTCCCCGCCGTGCACCGGCTCGTAGACGGGCCGCAGCACCGCGCCGACCACCGACCGCAGCCGCTGCTCGATGAGGTTCAGCCAGATGTACGCACGGCCCGCGCGCTGGGCCCGCGTACGGACCTCGCTCCACGCGTCCGTGCCCCAGTCCAGCTCGGCCCCGGCCCGCGCGTCCCCGGCCGCCTGCGGGGCCAGTGACACCGCCGCCCCGGCCGCCGCCGTGCCCGGCACACCGCCGGACGTACCGCCCGAACCGCCCGCGGCGTCCACCGGGCCACCCTCGTGACCGCTGTCACCAGGGGGCAGCTCCAGACCTCCCGAGCTCACCCGTGCACCGCCTTCTGCGTCTGGACGCCCGTCTCCAGTGATCACGGAAGGGTACTCCGCGCACGCGGCCCGACGCAGCCCGAAGCCGTCCCCTTTGACCTCAGGTCCCCTGGTCCGGCTGTCCGTTGACCCATTATGTGATGCCCGGACAGTCCGTTGACCCGCATATCAGCTCTCCGGTTCACCCATCGGCAGCATTCCAAGTCCACGCGTGCGGACCCTCTTTCGGGGAAGATCTGGCAGAGACGTGAGCCGCGCAGGTCCAGCCGGACCGTGCGCCGGACCGAGCCGGACCAGGATGGGAAGAGTCGTTAGCCATGCAAGTCTGGCCGGGTCAGGCGTATCCGCTGGGCGCCACGTACGACGGCGCGGGCACCAACTTCGCCGTCTACTCCGAGGTCGCGCGGCGCATCGAGCTGTGCCTGCTGCACGACGACGGCTCGGAGACCGCCGTGGAGCTGCGCGAGACGGACGCCTTCGTGCGCCACGCCTACCTGCCCGGGATCATGCCCGGCCAGCGGTACGGGTTCCGCGTGCACGGCCCGTACGAGCCCGAGCGCGGGCAGCGCTGCAACGCGGCGAAGCTGCTGCTGGACCCGTACGCGCGGGCCATCAGCGGGAAGGTGTCCTGGGGCGAGGAGGTGTACGGCTACCACTTCGGCCGGCCGGACTCCCGCAACGACCTGGACTCGGCCCCGCACACGATGAGTTCGGTGGTGGTGAACCCGTACTTCGACTGGGCCAACGACCGGCCGCCGCGCCACGAGTACCACCACACGGTGCTGTACGAGGCCCACGTGAAGGGCCTGACCATGCGCCACCCCGACCTCCCGGAGGAGCTGCGGGGCACCTACGGGGCGCTCGCGCACCCGGCGGTGATCGGGCACCTGGCGAAGCTCGGGGTGACGGCGCTGGAGCTGATGCCCGTGCACCAGTACGTCAACGACCACCGCCTGGTGAACGACGGGCTCAGCAACTACTGGGGCTACAACACCATCGGCTTCTTCGCCCCGCACAACGGCTACGCCTCGGGGGACCGGGGCCAGCAGGTGCTGGAGTTCAAGTCGGCGGTACGGGCGCTGCACGAGGCCGGGATCGAGGTGATCCTGGACGTGGTCTACAACCACACCGCCGAGGGCAACCACCTGGGCCCGACGCTGTCCTTCCGCGGCCTCGACAACGCCTCGTACTACCGGCTCGCGGACGACCCCCGGCACTACACGGACACCACCGGCACCGGGAACTCGCTGCTGATGCGCTCCCCGCACGTGCTCCAGCTGATCATGGACTCGCTGCGGTACTGGGTGACCGAGATGCACGTGGACGGCTTCCGCTTCGACCTCGCGGCCACGCTGGCCCGGCAGTTCCACGAGGTGGACCGGCTGTCCTCGTTCTTCGACCTGGTGCAGCAGGACCCGGTGGTCAGCCAGGTGAAGCTGATCGCGGAGCCCTGGGACCTGGGCGAGGGCGGCTACCAGGTGGGGAACTTCCCGCCGCTGTGGACCGAGTGGAACGGCAAGTACCGCGACACCGTCCGGGACCTGTGGCGCGGCCAGCCGCGTACGCTCGCCGAGTTCGCGGGACGGCTGACGGGCTCCTCGGACCTGTACCAGGACGACGGGCGGCGACCACTGGCCTCCATCAACTTCACCACCTGCCACGACGGCTTCACCCTGAACGACCTGGTCTCGTACGACGAGAAGCACAACGAGGCCAACCGGGAGGGCAACCGGGACGGCGAGACCCACAACCGGTCCTGGAACTGCGGGGCCGAGGGGCCCACCGAGGATCCCGGGATCCAGGAGCTGCGCGAGCGGCAGATGCGGAACTTCACCGCCACCCTGATGCTCTCGCAGGGCGTGCCGATGCTCAGCCACGGCGACGAGTTCGCCCGCTCCCAGGGCGGCAACAACAACGCCTACTGCCAGGACAACGAGCTGTCCTGGGTGGCCTGGCCCGAGCCGGGCAAACCGCCGCCGTCGCTGCTGGAGTTCACCCGGCGGATGGTGTGGCTGCGCCGCGACCACCCGGTGTTCCGGCGGCGCCGGTTCTTCCACGGCCGGCCGGTGGAGGGCACGCACGACGACCTCTCCGACATCGCCTGGTTCACCCCGCACGGCGAGGAGATGCGGGCGCGGGACTGGCAGGCGCAGCACGCGCGGGCGCTGACCGTGTTCCTCAACGGGGAGGCGATCTCCGAACCGGGCACGCGCGGGGAGCGGATCACCGACGACTCGTTCCTGCTGATGTTCAACGCGGGCGCCGATCCGCAGGACTTCACCGTCCCGGCCGGGCACGGCGCGCACTGGAGGCTGATCGTGGACACGGCGCGGGCGGAAGTACTGCCACCCGGCACCGGGCCGCAGTACGCGGCCGGGGACCGGGTGGCCCTGACGGGACGGTGTCTGGTGGTGCTTCAGCGGCCGGCGTAGCCGGTCGAGGAGCCGGCCGCCGAGTCCTCGGGGGACGTGGTGCGCTGGGCCGGGATGAAGCCCTTGGCCGGGGCCGGGGCCGCCCCCACGGCCGGGGCCTGGGACCGGGCGGACGGCACCCGGGTCACGAGGGCGATGGCCAGGCACAGCGCGGCCGCGCCCACCGCCACGGCGAAGGCCCCGGCGGGCCCGTACGACTCGGCGAGCCGTCCGGAGACGGCCAGCGCGGCGGCCTGCCCTGCCACCAGGGAGCTGGCGGCGAAGGCCATCGACTCGGCGAGCCGGGCGGGCTCGACCACGCGCTCGGTGAGCGCGAACGCGGTGATCAGGTGCGGGGCGTACGCGGCCCCGAGGACGGTGACGACCAGGTACAGCGGCCACAGGGTCTCGGTGAACAGCAGCGGCACGGAGAGGAGCAGCGCGGCGCCGGTGGCCACCCGCCAGCGCAGCCGCAGCCCGAAGCGGGCGGGCAGCGCGCCGAGCGCGAGACCGACGGCGGCACTGACGACGCCCATGGCGGCGTAGACGATGCCGGCCTGTCCGGGGACGCCCAACCGGTCGGTGAGCGAGGCGATTCCCGCCTGGCAGGCGCCGAACATGGCGCCCTGGAGGGCGAGGGAGCCGCGTACGGCGTGCACCACGCGGGGCTGCCGGGCGGGCCGGGTGCCGGCAGCGCGCTCCGGCGCAGGGGCCCCGGCCGTGACGGCGGCGGTCGGGTGCAGGGCGTACGCGGTGCCGAAGACGGCCACGAGGGCGGCGGCGCAGCCGAGGGCGACGGCCGGGTGCGCGACGAGGGCGGCGAGGCCCACGAGGGCGGGGCCGAAGACGAAGGAGACCTCGTCGAGGGTGCCTTCGAGCGAGTGCACGGCGCCGACGGTCCGCTCGTCGGCCTTCGCGCGGTGCGCGAGCGCGACGGAGCGGGTGCGGGCGAGCGGCCCGATCAGCGGTACGGAGGCCCCGGTGACGGCGCCGATCGCGGCGAGCGGGGCGGTCGCGAGGCCGCCGAGGGCGCCGGCGACGAGCGCGGCGGTGGCGAGGGCGTTGACGGCGGCCGCGGTGAGGACGACGGGCCTCTGCCCGTGGCGGTCGGCGAGACGGCCGAGGACGGGTCCGAAGACCACCTGGCCGGCGGAGAGGGTGCCGCCGACGATTCCGGCGGTGGTGAGCGAGCCGCTGGTCTCGGCGACCAGCAGGACGCTGCCGAACTGGGACATCGCGACGGGCAGTCGGGCGAAGAAGGAGACGAGCGGGAGTAGGGGCCCGGTCAGGGCGATGACGTGACGATAGGTACTGACGGTTCCAACCACTTGATCGACACTAACGCGGCGCAGTCACCCGGATGCATTGGGTAATGGCACGGAATCGTGCGGGCTGGGTACGTACGTTCTCATGAGCCTGGGGTATTCAATCAGCCAATCGGAATCCGACGTTCAGACGCCGGTCGTTCCGGCGTCGACCTACCGTCTCCAGCTGGGCCCGCGCTTCACGTTCGCGGCGGCCGAGGCAGCCGTACCGTACCTCTCCTCACTCGGCGTGTCACACCTGCACCTGTCCCCCGTACTGGAGGCGGTGCCGGGCTCGGAGCACGGGTACGACGTCACCGACCACGCGCGGGTACGGGCCGAACTGGGCGGCGAGCGGGGTCTGCGCGCGCTCGCGGCGGCCGGACGGGCCCACGGGCTCGGACTGGTCCTCGACATCGTCCCCAACCACATGGCGGTACCGGTGCCGCTGCGGCTCAACCGGCCCCTGTGGGAGGTGCTGCGGGAGGGGCCGCACTCCCCGTACGCGCGGTGGTTCGACATCGACTGGGAGGGCGGCGGGGGGCAGGTCCTGCTGCCGGTGCTGGGCGGGGACGGGGAGGCGGGCGAGGTGGTGGGCGGCGACGGGGACGGGGACGGGGAGGCGCTGCTCCGGTACGGGGCCGTGGAGTTGCCCCTGCGGGCCGGGACGGCCGGACTGCCGATGCCGGAGCTGCTGGCCGCCCAGTGGTACCGGGCCGCGTGGTGGCGCGAGGCCCGGACGGACCTCAACTACCGCCGCTTCTTCACCATCACCGACCTGATCGGGGTGCGGGTGGAGGATCCGGTCGTGTTCGCCGCGAGCCATGCGAAGGTGCTCCAGCTGGTACGGGACGGGGTGGTGGCCGGCCTGCGGATCGACCACGTCGACGGGCTGGCGGATCCGGAGCAGTACCTGCGGCGCCTGCGGGCCGCGACCGGGGACGGCTGCTGGGTGGTCGTGGAGAAGGTCCTGGCCCGCCGGGAGCGGCTGCCGGCTTCCTGGCCGGTGGCCGGCACCACCGGGTACGACGCGCTGCACCGGATCGACGGGGTGTTCACCGACCCGGCGGGGGCGGGGCGGCTGGCCCGCGCGTACGGGGAGTCCGGCGGCGGCCCCGCCTCGTGGGAGGAGACCGCCGCGGCCGCGGCGCGGGAGGTGCTGACCGTCGACCTGGCCGCCGAGCTGGGGCTGCTGGAGCGCTGGGCCGGGCCGGAACTGGCGGACGCAGTACGTGAGTTGCTGATCGCCTCGCCCGTGTACCGGACGTACCCGGGCGGGCCGGGACCGTCGGCGGCGACCCTGGAGCGGGCCGCCGCGCAGGCGGGGGCCCGGGCCGTGGAGGGCGTACGGGCGCTGCTGCTGCGGGATCCCGCCTTCGCGGCGCGCTTCGCCCAGACCTCGGCGGCGCTGCGCGCCAAGTCCCTGGAGGACCGGGCCTTCTACCGGTGGGCGCCGCTGCTGTCGGCCACCGAGGTGGGCGGGGAGCCCGGGGACCCGGCGGTGTCGGTCGCCGAGTTCCACGCGTACTGCGCGGAGCTGGAGCGGGACTGGCCCGCCTCGGGGACGGTGCTGTCCACGCACGACACGAAGCGCAGCGCGGACGTCCGGGCCCGGATCGCGGTGCTGTCACAGGCCCCGGAGGCCATGGGGGTGCCGGACGGGCCGAACGGCCAGGCCGGGGCGGCCCGCTCGGCCGGGGCGGATCCGCGGCTGGCGTGGGTGGCCCGGCAGAGCGCGCTGGGCCTGGGCGCGGTGCCCGAGCGGGAGTCCCGGCTGGCGGCGGCCCTGCTGAAGGCCGCGCGGGAGGCGGGGGTGCACACCTCCTGGACCGACCCCGACGAGGGGTACGAGGCGGGCATCGCGGACCTGGTGCCCCGGGAGGCGGTGGAGCTGCCGCCGGAACTGGCGGAGGCGGCCCGCGCCAACCTGCTGGGGATGACCCTGCTGCACCTGGCGATGCCGGGGGTGCCGGAGGTGTACCAGGGCTCCGAGTACGAGTACAGGGCGCTGGTCGACCCCGACAACCGCCGCCCCGCCGAGTTCCCCCGGGAGGCGCTGGCCGCCCTGGACGCCGGCGCCGCCCCGCCGGACCTCGCGCGGGAGAAGCTCGCGCTGACGGCGGCCCTGCTGCGGCTGCGCCGCGACCGGCCCGGGCTGTTCACCGGCTACGCCCCCCTGCCGGCCCGGGGCCCGGCGGCCGGCCACTGCCTGGCCTTCGCCCGCCCGGCCGGCCTCGTCGCGGTGGCCACCCGGCTCTCGCACCGTCTGGCGGCGGCGGGCGGCTGGCGGGAGACCTCCCTGGAACTGCCCCCGGGACGCTGGCGGCGCGTGCGGGGTCCGGAGGGTGCGGGGGGCGCGGCGTACGAGGGGCGGGTGGCACTGGCGGAGCTGCTGGAGGGGCTCCCGGTGGCGCTGCTGGTGCGGGAGTAGGGGGCGGCCCGCTACGCGCCCCGGCACAGGGCGGTGTCCACGAGCGCTTCGACGTGCTTCGTGGTCGCTCCGTCGACCGGGTCGATGGTCACCGCGACGTTGGCGGCGCGGCCGTCTTCGGTGACTCCCCCGCGGGTCTCGTAGCCGGTGATGTCACCGCCGTGGCCCCAGGAGAGGCCGCCGCACGACAGCGTCCGGCTCATGAGGCCCAGGCCGTAGCCGGCGCCGCTGTCGCCGAGGGGGATCGTGGTGCGCATCTGGGCGAGTTGGTCGGGCTGGAGGAGGTCGCCGGCCAGGAGCGCGGTGAAGAAGCGGTTGAGGTCGGCGTTGGTGGAGATCATCTGGCCCGCCGCCCACGCCGCGGAGGGGTCGATCTCCGTGACGTCGTACACGGGTGCTCCCGGCGAGTCCTGGTGGTGGCCCTCGGGGTGGGGCCCCCGGATGGTCAGGTCACCGGGGGCGGGGAAGTAGGTGTGGCGCAGTCCGGCGCGCCGGACGACCCGCTTGTCGATCTCCTCGGCGAGGGGGCGGCCGGTGATCTTCTGGACGATCAGGCCGGCCAGTACGTAGTTGGTGTTGCTGTAGGCCCAGCTGGTTCCGGGAGGGAAGGCGGCCTTGTGCCGGAAGGCGATGTCGAGGATGTCCCGGGGTTCGAGGTACCGGTGCCGGATGATGTCGTCGGTGACGTCGGCCTCGTAGTCGGGCAGTCCGCTGGTGTGCTGGAGGAGCTGGCGGACGGTGATGCGGCTGCCGTCGATCCCTTCGCCCCGTACGAGGCCCGGGAGGTAGGTGTCGACCGGGGTGTCGAGGCCGATCCTCCCTTCGCCGACCAGTTGCAGGACGACGACGGCGGTGAAGGTCTTGGTGTTGCTGCCGATGCGTATCCGACCGTCCTCGGCGCCCGCGGTGTAGGTACGGGAGCGGCCACCGCGGTCCGTGACGGTGGCCAGCGCGCCGGGGACGTGGTCGGTCCGCACCAGGGCGTTCAGGCCCTGCTGGACGGGGTCCGGGCGGGCGGTGGCCGTCGCGGACGGCGCCAGGAGGCCGATGGTCACGGCGGCGGCGGCCGCCGCCCGTACGAGGGTCCTTCGCCGGGCCTGCTGGGGCATGGGGCAACTCCTGCGCAATGGTGGGGAGATCGGTGGGATCGGTGATATGCCCAGCATTTCCGTGTCCGGCCGCCGGGGCGATCCTGCTGCCCGGAGGGCGGGGGGTGGGGATATCCCCCGCCGACGGTGGGCCCGGCCTCCCCCGGGGAGGAGGCCGGGCCCGGGGTGGTCAGTGCCAGGTCTGGTAGGGGCTCTTCTGGGCGTGGGTACCGCACGGGAAGGTGCGCAGGTGGTGCTGGGGGCTGTCGTCCAGGCACAGGCCGGTCGCCTGGTTCCTGAGCTCGACGGCGCCGTCCGGGTAGCGGTGGACGATCCAGCTCTCGTCCTTCGCCTTGTCACACGGCTGGGCCGAGGCGGTGCCGCGCGGGTGGTCGGTGAGGCAGAGGCCGGTCTTGCGGTTCCTCAGCTCGCGGGTGCCGTCGGCCCACTGGTGGACGTTCCACTTCTGGTGGTCGTTGCCCAGGCAGGAGTACGTGCGGACACCGGCGTCGCTGTCGTCCAGACAGGCCGAGGTCGCGGCGTTGCGGAAGGTCTGGACGCTGTCGGGCGCGGCGGCCCCGGCGGTGGTGGCCGGGGCCAGGGCGGTGGCGAGCAGGATGCCCGCCAGGAGGGTCGTACGGATGCTCATGCTGATGTCGCTCCTCGGTCAGCCGGTGATGTTGACGGGTCGGTAGGCGTGGTAGCCGTCGCGGCCGTTCACGCCGTAGGAGTGCCGCTTCCAGCGGGTGCCGACGCCGCCCGCCTGCTCGTAGGACTTGTAGGCGGTGTGCGCGCTGTCGGCCCAGCCGTCGAAGATGACGACGTGGCGGAAGTCGGGGCTGTTGCTGTCGGCCTTGATGACGAGGTCGCCGGGCGCGAGGTCCTTCATCGCGATGCGGCGGGTGAAGCCGTCGTTCTTGAGGGAGACGGTGTTGGGGCCGGGCTTGCGCAGGCCGAGGGTCATGGAGACGTAGCCCGAGCAGTCCTGCCGGTAGCCGTCCTTCCAGTACTTGTTCTGGCCGTAGGGCACCGGACGGCCGTTGTCGGCCGTCAGCCAGGTCTTGGCCCGGGCGATGACCTGCGCCCGGCTGACGCGGGGAGCCGCCTGTCCGGGGGCGGCGGGGGCCTGGGCGGTGGCGGCCGCGGGGGCCGGTGCGGCGGGGGCCTGTGGCGCGGTCAGCGCGAGGGAGCCCAGGGAGAGGATGGTGGTCAACGCGGCCGTGGCCACGCGGCGGGTGAGGTTCAAGGACATGCCCGTTCTCCGATTTCCGGCAGGGGAACGCAGGGGAAATGCGCCCGTCCGGCGCTGATGGGGATCGCCGCTCACTCGACTGGGAGCCGGCTGGTGCCGAGTCTGCGCGGGTCCGGCGGGGCCTCGCAACGGTGTCCCGTTTGCTTCGCCCGAGTCGGGATCCCTAACCTTCTGACCTGCTGGGACATGACCATCCCGGGACAGGGGCGAGCATGGCGGACGTCGACGGGCGCAGCCCGGGGCAACAACTGGGTGGTGCGCTGAGGGCCCTGCAGCAGCGGTCCGGCCGTACGCTGCGCTCGCTGGAGTCCGAGGTGATGATCAGCGACTCCTCGCTCTCCCGCTACCTGCGCGGCAGTACCGTCCCGCCGTGGAACACCGTCCGGGACCTGTGCCGGGCCCTGGGTGCCGATCCCGCGGAGTACCGGGCGCTGTGGGAGGCGGCCGACCGCAGCCAGCCCGCGCCCCCGGCGCCGGCCCCGGCGCCCCCGGTCTCCCCGTGGTGGCGGGGCCGCTGGACGTGGCCGGCCGTCGCCGCCCTGGTCGGGCTGCTCCTGGGCGCCGCACTGTGCCGGGTCTTCCTGGTGCCGTCCGCGCAGGCCCCGGCGGAGCCACGGGCCGGGGCCGAGGCCGCGGCCGCGTCACACGACGTGGTGCGGATCTTCGTCAACCGCTCCACGGGCAGCTGCCTGGACCACAGCCTCGACCAGGGCCTGCGGGCCTTCCCGCCCAACGGCATGAGCTACCAGCGCTGGACCCTCCATCCCCTCGCGGACGGCACTGGAGCCGGCACGCTGAGGAACCATGCCACCGGCGCCTGCCTGGACGGTGACGGCACCGGTCTCGCCGCCCGCTCCTGCGGCACGTCCCCGTCCCAGAAGTGGACCGTCACCGCGTTGCCCGACGCGTCGGTCGAGGTCAGGAGCAAGACCACCGGCCAGTGCCTGGACGACGGCCCCGCGGGCCTCCGCCTGCGCCCCTGCGACCGGTCGGACCGCCAGAAATGGGGCTGACTCCTGCGGGGTGGCCGAAAACGGATCACGGTCCGGGCGGGCCTCGTTAGGTTCGTTGCATGCCTTCCACACTTCTCATCGGCTACGAGCCCCAGGCGATTCCCGGTATCGACGGGGCGGCACTTCAGGCAGCGCTCGACGCGGAGCTCGCCCGGTTCGGGGAGCACGGGATCGACGCGGCCATGGAGCTGGTCGTCCACGACGAGGCGGTCGAGTCCACCCTCATCGCCGCGCTGACCAGGAAGCCGTGGGACGTCGTGATCGTCGGGGGCGGGATCCGCAAGTCCGAGCACCTGCTCCCGCTGTTCGAACTCATCGTGAACCTGATTCCCCGCCACGCGCCCCAGGCCGCCATCGCGTTCAACTCCACGGTGGGGGAACTACTGGAGGCGGCTCAGCGACAGCTGTGAGCCGGGCGGTGAGGGAGGTGACGTGCTCCGGCCGGGCCAGGACGGACATCGCCGCCTCCTGAGCGCGCTGGAGCGCGGCGGCGTCCCGGCGCAGCCGGCGAAGGCGCGCGTTGATCCGCGGCCGCGTCCGCCACGGGTGCCACAGGGTCCGGAGCAGGAGTTGGGCCGTGGCCCGCCGGTACTCCTCGGTCCGCGCCGTGAGTTCTTCGAGCGGCTCGCCCAGGACACCGCCCAGGCGGAGGTCGGCCAACCTGACGGCCTCGCACCGCAGGGCCCGTTCCTCGGCCCCTCCGGCGAAGTCCAGGACCCTGCGCGGTATGCCGGCCGAGAGCGCGGCCACCACGAGTTCCGAGAGTGCTTCCCGCTGGACGTGCCCGGCGTCGCGGCCGTCCTCCAGGACCACCGTGACGGGCGGGCGCGACCTGCTCCCCCGCCGGGCCGGCACGATGTCGCACACCCCGTCGCGCACCGCCGCGACGCGGAGGAGCTGCTGCATGACCGACGCGCGCAGCTGCCGGCGTTCCTGGTTCCGGGAGAGGTGGTTGGTGACCGCGCCGCCGACGACGCCGCCGGCCGTGGTGTACGCCAACTCGATCCATCCGGGCACGGTCCGAGCGTAGGCGTGCCGCCGGCGGCGGGGAAGAGCGCCCCGAACGACGGCACACACATTCGGCGCCCGGGGAGCAGTAGCCGGCCGGTGTGGCGGGCATGGCACAACATGTGACCCTCCTCCGTGACATGCGCTACCCCACCCCGCACGAACTCGCCCTGGCCGGACGGGCGCTGGCGGACGAGCACCCCGGGCGGGTGCGGATGCGGCAGGCCGGTGTCTCCCGGGGCGGGAGGCCGCTGTGGCTGCTCTCCGTCGACGGGCGGCGCGAGGGGCCCCGCGAGGTGCTCGTCGTCGCCGGGGCCCATGCCAATGAGCCCGTCGGCGGGGCGACCGCGCTGGACCTGGCCCGGCGGGTGATCCGGGCCGGGGGCGGCGGGGCCGGCTGGCACTTCCTGCTCTGCGCCGACCCCGACGGCGCCGACCTGCACCGCACGCCGCGCCCGTGCTCGCTGCTGGACTACCACCGCAACTTCTACCGCCCGCCCGGGCCGGAGCAGCCCGAGTGGGCGCCGTCCCTGCTCCCCCCGGACCGGCTCCCGCCCGAGACGCGCGCCCTGACCGCGCTCCTCGACGAACTGCGGCCCGCCCTGCAGGTCTCCCTGCACGGTACGGACCTCGGCGGGTCCTGGGTCCAGCTGACGCGCGACGTGCCCGGGCTCGCCGAGCCCTTCGGGAAGTCGGCCGCCGAGCTGCGGATCCCGGTGGAGACGGGGGCCTCCGACGCCGCCGGGTGGGGCTCCCCCGGGCCGGGGATCTTCGTGATGCCGCAGGACGGGAGCGAGGACACCCGGCGCAGCACCTGGTGCCACCGCCGGCGCGGGACCACCGCGATCGTCGAGGTGCCCATGTGGGCCTCCGACCTGGTGGACGACCCGGCCCCGCACCCCGACCCGCGGGGCGCCCTGCGCGTGCTGGCGGAGCGGCTGACCGGTGAGGCGGCACGGGTGGCGGGGCTGCGGGAGGGGGTCCCGGCCGCCGGTCCGGGCGCCGCCGCGCTGCTGCGGGCGGTGGACTGGACGCTGGGGCTGATCCCTCAGGTCGCCGCCGAGTGGACGGCTCCCGCGGCGCCCGCGGAGGCCACCACGGCCTCCCTCGGCAGCATCGACGCCTTCGGGCGGCGGCTGTCGCTGCGCGCCGCCGCGATGCTGCTGCGCGTGCTGCGGGCCCAGGCGCATCCGGCGGCGCCCGGCCTGGACCGCCTGGTGACGGGGTGGTGCGAGGAGTTCTCGGCCCGCTTCCAGGCTCGTTGGATACCGGTGGCCACGCAGGTGGAGCACCAGTCGCGGACGGTCCTGGCCGCGTACCGCTGTCTTCAGACCGGCCAGGCGTAGCGCTGCTTGGGGCGGGAGCCGGCGCCGAGGCGGTCGTAGAAGCGGATCGCGCCCTCGTTCCAGTCGGGGGTCTGCCACTCGACGTGTCCGAGGCCGAGCTCGCGGGCGAGGCCGGCCACGGCGGCCATCAGGGCGGCTCCGAGGCCGTGGCCCCTGGCCTCCTCGGCGAGGTAGAGGCAGTCCATGTGGAGGTAGTGGCGGGCGTCCCAGAACGCGAACTCCTCCGAGCAGGCGGCGTATCCGGCCACGGCGCCGCCCGGGGTCTCGGCGAGCAGCACCCACAGCCGGGCGTCCTCGGCGAACAGCAGGGGGCCGAGGCGCTCGCCGAGGCCGGCGGGCCGGGGCGCCGACTTCTCGTACGCGACGTGCTCGTGGATGAGCTCGGTGAGGCGCGGGAGGTCTTCGGGGCGGGCGGGGCGCACGATGCCGGTGTGGTCCATGAGGGCATCCTGCCGGGCCCCCGGCCGGGGGCAAAGCGGGAACCGGCGGGTTCCGCCGGTCAGCCGTCGGTCTCCTCAGTCCGCTGCCGGACCGTCCCCGCCGTCACCGGGCCCAGCCCGGCCGGCAGGTGGCGCACCACGGCCGCCACCGCCTCCTCGGCCGTCGTGGTCTCGGCGTACACGTCGCCGCCCAGGAAGCCGCGGCTGACGGTGTACCGGTCGGCCGCGTGCGTGAGCACGCAGGGCCCGGCGATGGTCAGGGACGGCCGGGTCGTGGTCGAGAACCGCAGCACCCAGTGGCTGGTGAACGGGAAGAGGGCCCGCAGGACCGGCTCCCGGTACGCCGCCTCGACGAGTTCCCGGTACCCGGGTCCGCCCTGCTCCGCCGCCTCCACCCGCATGTGCTGCCACTCGGATTCGGTCAGCCGGGCCGGGTCCCGGTCCGGCACCTCGAAGCGGCCGGTCAGGCGTACGAACGGCGCGGCGTCGCGGACCTCCTCGAGCGGCGCGCCGTCGTACCAGGCCCGCGCGGCCCTGGCGAGCTGCACCAGGTCGTCGGTGCGGCCCTCGACGAGCGCCATGTTCTGGAAGGACTCCTCGCCGCGGACCGACCACCTCCGCTCGGCCGCCCACGCGCTGATGTGCAGGGGGTGCCGGATCGGCGACCCGCTCTCCACGGAGGCGTGGCCGAGCGGCTCGGAGTGCGAGGGATCGGTCACGGGGAAGGCGAAGCCGCCCTCTTCCGCGACGGCTCGCAGGGCGGCGGCGAGGCTGCCCCGCGCGGCGACGTCGGGATAGAGGTCGGCGGGATCAGGTCGGTGGTTCACGGCCCCGATTCTGCCTCCTCGGCGCGCGCTCCCGGCCGCTCAGTCCTGCGAGAGCCGGAAGCTCATCCGCCCGAACCCCACCTGGTCCCCCGGCCGCACGACCGCCGCGCCCGTCACCCGGCGCCCGTTGACGGTGGTGCCGTTGGTCGAGCCGAGGTCGCGCAGCAGCCAGATCCCGTCCCGCATGCTCAGCTCGGCGTGCGCCCGCGAGACGGTCTCGTGGCTGAGCCGCAGCCCGTTGCCCGGGTCGCGGCCGATGCGCAGCGGGCCGCCGGCCGGGTGGGGGAAGAGCAGCTTGGGCAGGCGTTCCACCTGCCAGGCGCGGCGTACCCCGGCGGAGACGGCCGAGGCGCGGCCGACCCAGCCGAACAGCCGGCTGGTCCACGGCGCTTCGGCGCCGATCGGGCCCGGGCGCGTCTGGAGGTCGGCGAGGAGCGGGGCGAGGTCCTCGGACCGGCGGGCGACCAGCGCGAGCTCCATGCGGCGCAGGAAGGTGTCGTGCGACAGCTTCCCGAGGGCCGCACCCTCCCTGAGCTGGCCCAGCGCCCGGTCCCGCTCGGCGTCGGAGAGCCGCGGGGCGGGGTAGGCGGGGAACTCGAAACTCGACGTCACAGGGTGATTGTCGGCCCGTCGGGTGTGGAGTGTCCAGAACTCCCCCGCCGGGCCCGGAATGATGGGCACGATTACGCATGCTGGACACCGCCGGAGACGAGGGGACCGTCCGTGCAGTTCGAGGTGTGGGCACCGCTGACAGGTCGGGTCGCCATGCGACTGAACGACACCGCCTACGACATGGCCCCCGACCCGGCCCCCGGCCGCTCCGGCTGGTGGGTCGTCGAGGCCCCGGCGGCCGACGGCGACCGGTACGGGTTCCGGCTGGGCGACGATCCGGTGGTCCGGCCCGATCCGCGCGGGCGGCGGCTGCCGGACGGCACGGAGGGCCTGTCGGCGGTGGTCGACCTCACGGCCCTCGCCCCCCACGTGCCGGCGCCGCACCTGCCGCTGCAGGACGCGGTCCTGTACGAGCTGCACGTCGGCACCTTCACCCCCGAGGGCACCTTCGAGGCCGCGGCGGGCCGCCTGGGATACCTGGCCGGGCTGGGCGTCACGCACGTGGAGCTGATGCCGGTGTGCCCCTTCCCGGGCCGGCACGGCTGGGGGTACGACGGGGTGGCGCCGTGGGCGGTGCACGAGCCGTACGGGGGCCCGGCGGGGCTCGCGGCGTTCGTGGAGGCGGCGCACGCGGCCGGGCTCGGGGTGGTGCTGGACGTGGTCCTCAACCACCTGGGCCCCTCCGGCAACCATCTGCCCGCCTTCGGACCGTACTTCACCGACACCCGCCACACGCCCTGGGGCGCGGCGGTGAACCTGGACGCGCCCGGCTCCGACGAGGTCCGCTCGTACCTGATCGGGAGCGCGCTGGCCTGGCTGCGGGACTACCGGATCGACGGGCTGCGGCTGGACGCGGTGCACGCGCTGGCCGACGGGCGGGCGCTGTCCTTCCTGGAGGAGCTGTCGGCCGCCGTGGACGAACTGGCGGCGGAGACCACGCGGCCGCTGTTCCTGATCGCAGAGTCCGACCAGTGCGACCCCCGGCTGACGACCCCGCGCGCGGCCGGCGGCCTGGGGCTGCACGCGCAGTGGAACGACGACTTCCACCACGCCCTGCACTGTGCGCTGACCGGTGAATCGCAGGGCTACTACGCCGACTTCGCCGAGGCCCCGCTCGGCGCCCTCGCCAAGACCCTGACGCGGGCGTTCTTCCACGACGGCACCTGGTCCTCCTTCCGGGGCCGCACCCACGGCCGGCCGGTGGACCGCCGCAGTACCCCCGCGCACCGCTTCCTCGGCTACGCCCAGACCCACGACCAGGTCGGCAACCGGGCGCTGGGCGACCGGCTGTCCGCCTCCTGCTCCCCCGGACTGCTGGCCTGCGCGGCGACGCTCGCGCTGACGGGGCCGTTCGTGCCGATGCTATTCATGGGTGAGGAGTGGGGGGCCGGCACGCCCTGGCGGTACTTCACCGACCACCCCGACCCGGAGCTCGCCGAGGCGGTGCGCAGCGGCCGGCGCCGGGAGTTCGCGGCGCACGGGTGGAAGGCGGAAGAGGTCCCGGACCCGCAGGACCCGGCCACCCGCGACCGGTCCTGCCTGGACTGGGCCGAACCGGAGCGGGAGTCGCACGCCTGGCTGCTGGAGTGGTACCGGACCCTGATCCGGCTGCGCCGCACCCACCCGGACCTGCGTGACCCGGACCTGGCGGCGGTCCGGGTCGCCTACGATGAGGAGCGCCGCTGGCTGACCTTCCGGCGGGGCGAGGTGCGGGTGGTGGTGAACCTGTCGACGGAGTCGGTGACGGTGGCGCTGGGCCGCAACGGGGTGCGGGTGCTGGCGTCCTGGGAGCCGGTGGAGCATCCGGGTCCGGACGGGCGGATCCACGTACCGGGCGAGTCGGCGGTGGTGCTCGGTCCGTAGCCCGCGCCGACAAGCCCTAGCCGACGATGGCCATCTCGCGGGGGGCGTTGTTCAGGCGGCGGCCGCCGTCCGCGGTGACCGTGACGATGTCCTCGATCCGGACGCCGAACCGGCCGGGCAGGTAGACGCCCGGCTCCACGGAGAAGCACATGCCGGGGACGAGGGGCTGTTCCTCGCCCTCGACCATGTACGGCGGCTCGTGGGTGGTGACGCCGATGCCGTGGCCGGTGCGGTGGATGAACCGTTCGCCGTAGCCGAACTCGGTGATCACGGCGCGGGCCGCCCGGTCCACGTCCTGGCAGCTCGCGCCGGGCCGGACGGCCGCGAAGGCGGCCTGCTGGGCCTCGCGGACGATGTCGTGGACGCGCTGCTCCTCGGGGGTGGGCTCGCCGACGTGGACGGTGCGGGAGATGTCGGAGCCGTAGCCGTGCTTGAGGCCGCCGAAGTCGAGGACGACCATGTCGCCGTGCCGGATCACGCGTTCGCCGGCCTCGTGGTGCGGGTCGGCGCCGTTGGGGCCGGAGCCGACGACGGTGAAGTCGACCTGGGAGTGGCCGTGTACGCGCAGCAGCCCGGCCAGGTCGGCGGCGACCTCGCTCTCGCGGCGGCCGGCGAAGGGGACGTGCAGGATCTGCGCGTACGCGGCGTCGGCGGCGGCTCCGGCGGCCGCGAGGCGGGCCAGTTCCCGTTCGTCCTTGACGGCACGGAGCATGGGCAGGGCTTCGGTGAGCGGTACGTAGCCGGTGGCGGGCAACTCCCTTTGCAGACCGAGCAGGTGCAGCGCCCAGGTGTTGTCGCTGACGCCGAAGCGGCCGCTGACGTCGAGGAGCGGCGCGGCCACCCGGTACGGGTCCTTGCCGTCGGTCCAGTCGCGCAGGGTCAGGGCGTCCGCGCCGGGTGCCCTGGCCGCGTCGGGGGCCTCCAGGGCGGGGACGACCAGTACGGGGTCCTGGCCGGCGGCGAGGACGAGCAGGGTGAGCCGCTCGGTCTCGGCGGTCGGGCGGTAGCCGGTGAGGTGGACGAGGTCGGGGCCGGGTGCGATGAGCAGCCCGGCGAGTCCGGCGTCGGCGGCGCTCTGTGCGGCGGCGGCCATCCGGGCGGCGTAGTCGGCGGCGGTGAAGGCCTCGGGCTCGGCGTGGGCCGCCGGGTCAGGAGTCGGTGTGGTGGTCATACGGGGATCCTGCCGTGAGGCGTGCGGCGAGCGCAGCGGCCGCGCCGGACGGACCGGCGGGCGCGAGCAGCTCCGTACGGTGCACCAGGCGGGGTGCGGCGAGCGGTACGGCCACTCCGGCGCGGGCGGTCTCGGCGACCGGGCGGGGCAGCAGTACGAGGCCGTGCCCGGCGGCGGCGAGGGCGCACAGCGCGTGCACGTCGGTGCCGTCGTAGTGCAGGGCGCGGCGTCCGGTGGTGAGCGGCAGCCCCACGTCCGGGGCGTCGAGCCAGCGCGCGGCGGCCAGGTCGTCGAGCCGGACGGAGTCCCGTGCGGCGAAGGGGTGCCGGGCGGGGAACAGGACGGCGAGCTCCTCCTCGCCGACGCCGGTGACCCGCAGCGGGGCCACGTCGGGCAGCCGCAGCGGGTCGCTGGGGGCGGCGAGCCCGTCGACGAGCCCGAGGTCGCAGTCCCCGGCGGCGACGGCGGCCGGGACCCGGGCCGGGGGCAGGACGCGCAGGGTGACGCCGGTGGCGGGCAGGGCGGCGAGCAGCCGGGGGTGCGCGGCGGCGAGGGGCGAGACGGCGAGGGTGATCCGGCCGGGCGGGGCGGCGGCGAGGCGCAGTACGTCGGCGCGGGCGGCGTCGAGCCGCAGCAGCAGCGGCCGGGCGTGCTCCAGCAGGCGGGCGCCGGCCGGGGTGGGGGCGACGGGCCGCCGGGTGAGCAGTCCGGTGCCCAGGTCGGCTTCCAGGGCGGCGATGTGCTGGGAGACGGCGGACTGGGTGTAGCCGAGTTCCCGTGCGGCGGCGGAGAAGGAGGCGAGGCGCGCGACGGCGGTGAAGGTGCGCAGGAGGTGCGGGTCCATGGCCGCAGGATCCCATCGCCGTCCATCAGCACTGCTTATCGACCGTCCGGGAACAATCGTTGGCGCTGAAGCGGGACCGGGTCGCAGGATGATCCGCATGACCACCGCACAGGCGCCCTACGGCGCGTCCGCCGCTCCGATGACCGTCGCCCGGATCGCCCTCGTCGGCGACCGCTCCCCGCACGTGGAGTCCCACGCCCGGATCCCGCTCCTCCTCGACGCGCTGGCCTCGCGCGAGGGGCTGGTGCTGGACGCCTGCTGGATCCCGACCGCGGGAGCGGAGGCGGAGGCCGCGGCGGGGACCCTGGCCGGGTTCGACGCCGTGTGGGTGCTGCCGGGCAGCCCGTACGCGAGCGAGGCGGGGGCGCTGGCGGCGATCCGGGTGGCCCGGGAGGAGGGCGTCCCCTTCCTCGGGACGTGCGGCGGCTTCCAGCACGCGCTGCTGGAGTACGCCCGCCACGTGTGCGGGCTGGCGGGGGCCGCGCACGCCGAGAACGACCCCCGGGCGGAGGACCCGCTGATCGCCCCGCTGGCCTGTTCGCTGGCCGGGCACGAGGCGCTCGTACGGGCCCAGCCCGGTTCGCTGGCCGAGTCGGCGCTCGGGGCGGACCGGTCCACGGAGCGCTACCACTGCCACTACGGTCCCGCGCCCCGCCACCTGCCGGTGCTCGCCGCGCACGGGCTGCGGCTGTCGGGGCACGACGAGGACGGCGCGGTGCGGATGGCGGAGCTGCCGGGGCACCCGTTCTTCCTGGCCACGCTCTTCCAGCCGGAGCTGGCGGGGGACGGGTCGCGGCCGCACCCGGTGATCCGGGCGCTGGCCGCCGCGGCGGTCGCCCGCGCCGCGCGCCGCGCGGAGGGGACGCGTCCGGGCGGTGGCCGGACCGCCGGATAACCCGTCGCGGGACCACCCCCCGGATCGGCTATGCTGTGCATGCACAACGAACGGGCGGTCCGCCGCCCTTCGTGGTGGGTGTAGCTCAGCTGGTAGAGCACCTGGTTGTGGTCCAGGTGGCCGCGGGTTCAAGTCCCGTCACTCACCCTTCCGGTCCCGTAGGGGGTACGAGGTTCGCCTCGTACCCCCTACGGGCTTTTCCGGATCCGGGTCGGGTCGCGTCGGGTCAGCCGCGCAGGAAGGCCTCCACCTCTGTGACGAAGGCCACCGGGGTCTCGTGGGGCGGGTAGTGGCCGGCGCCGGGGACCGTGACGACTCTGCAGTTCGGGTACGCGGCCTGCCAGGTGGCCCGCATCACCTCGGCCGTCAGGGCGAGGTCGTACGCGCCGACCAGGACGAGCACCGGCAGGGTGCTGCCCTTGACCGCGGAGAACAGGTCGCGGGGCTGCCAGTCGGCGAGGTAGCCGGCGAAGGCCTCGGGGCGGGAGACGTCGAGGGAGTGGCCGACCATGCGCTCCAGCCAGTGGCGGCTCGCCCGGTTCCCGGTGACCAGGTCGAGGATCGTCCGCCGCTTGCCGGGGTCGTCGGCGGCCCCGTAGAAGAGGGCGTGGGTCGCGTCGTCCATCGGGTAGGGACCGGCGGGGACGGGCGTGAGCCCGATCAGCTTCTCGACGCGCTCGGGGGCGCGGGCCAGTACCTGCTGGGCGGCCTTGCCGCCCATGGAGTGCCCGAGCAGGGAGAAGGTGTCCCAGCCCAGCTGGTCGGCGAGCGCGAGGACGTCGTCGGCGATCTCGGGGAGGCTGTAGCGGCCGGGGACGTCCCGGCGCTCGCCGTAGCCCCGGTAGTCGAGGAAGGCGTACGAGAAGCCCTGCGGGTCCAGGTAGTCGAGCACGGAGCCCCAGTTGGCGGAGGTCCCGAACCAGTCGTGCAGCACGATGACGCGGACGGGTCCGGTGCCGATCAGGCGATGGGCGATGGCCATGCGTTCTCCCTCGGTGACGGGGGTGGCGGAAACCGACGCCGTACGTCCTGCCCATCCGGCCTACGATCACACCGTGCCGACGAAACCGCCCCGCCAGCCGCTGGTCATGGGGGACTTCTCACGGGCCGACGGGGCCCGCCACCCGCACCACCCCACGGGCTACGAGGTCAGCGACCCCGCCGAGATCCGCGAGGTCCGGGCCGTCCGGCGGATCGGCCGGCAGCGTGCCGCCGCCGCGGCCGCCAAGGGCGTCGTCTTCTGCTCGTGCGGGGACGACGACGGGACCGCGCACCCCACCCCCGAGTCGAACCGGCTGCTCGACCCGCTCTCCCCCGAGGGGATCCCGGCCCGGCACCGGGCCCGCTGGGCAGCGGCCGCCCCCGAGGGGCTGCGGGAGTACGCCGAGGCCCTGGCCCGGGGCGAAGAGGAGCCGGCCCCGCCCCGCGGGGTGCCGTACGCGGTGGTCTTCGGCTGGCTGGGCGCCCCTCGCGCGGAGCCCCGCGACGCGGCGTGGCTGCTCGCCGAGCGGGGACCCCGGCGGCTGCTGGCCGGGGTGGGCACCGGGGAACTCGCCTGGGCGGTGCGGGAGACGGACCGGGCGGGGCTGGAGGGAGCGGTGCGGTTCTTCGCGAGCGAGGAGTTCACCACCCGCCACCCCAAGCGCCGCCGCGTCCCCGACACCGCCCGTGACCTGCTGCTCCGGCACGCCCGCAGCCACCGCCCCGGGGATCTGGCGGTCCTGGAACGGCGGCTGCTGCGCACACCGGACGACCGGATCAGACGGTCTTGAGCGCCGGGTCGGAGACGCTCGGGGCGCCCGTCTCCACGTGCCCCGCGAAGCGGCGCAGGAAGGTCGCGTCGGCGTCCGAGACCACGGAGACGTCGTACCAGCGGCCCGAGGCGCGCAGGTCGACGGTGTGGGAGACCGTGGCGCCCGGGTTGACCTTGAAGGTCTGGGCGGCGCCGCCGTAGGCGTTGGTCACCGTGAGGTTCACCGCGGCGGTGCCCCCGTTGACCAGGGTCAGGGCCAGGTTGCCGGTGGCGTCCACGTGGCGGGCCGTGACCTCGGGGCCGGCCTTCTTCGCCGGTCCCCTCCAGGTGCGCAGGAAGCCGTTGGGGCCCCAGACCGTGAGGTCGATCTTGTTGCCGGTGGAGCTGCTGGTGCTCCAGGTGTCCGAGAGGGTCTTGCCCGCCTCGACCGTGTAGGGCCAGGGGCCGTCCGTACGGTTGCCCGAGGTGCTGTGGAAGTGGGCGCCGAGCTTCGGGCCGGAGGCGAAGGTGAGCGTGAACTTGCCCGTGGAGACGGTGCGGGAGCCGTCCACGTAGGGGCTGTAGCCGAGCGCGCGGGCCGGCTTGGCGCCCGCCTCCTGGCGGGGCAGGGTGCCCGTGGCCGGCACGGCCGGGGTGTAGGACGGGTGGCGGTTCTTGTCCGGCGGGACGTACCCGGCCGTGGAGGGCAGCGCGGCGGGCGCGGCGTCGGTCAGGGTGAAGTCGAACGCCGAGGTCAGGTCGCCGCAGACGGCCCGGCGCCACGGCGAGATGTTGGGCTCCTGCACCCCGAATCGCTTCTCCATGAAGCGGATCACCGAGGTGTGGTCGAAGGTCTCGGAGCAGACGTAGCCGCCCTTGCTCCACGGCGAGACCACGATCATCGGCACGCGGGGGCCGAGCCCGTAGGGTCCGGCCGCGTAGCCGGAGACGCCCCCGGTGTACAGGTCGCCGGTGACGCTCGCCGTGGACAGGCCCCACGCCGAGGAGGCCGGCGGGTACGGCGGGACGACGTGGTCGAAGAACCCGTCGTTCTCGTCGTAGGTGATGAACAGGGCGGTCTTCGCCCACACGGCCGGGTTCGCCGTCAGGGCGTCCAGCACCTGCGAGATGTACCAGGCGCCGAAGTTGGCCGGCCAGTTGGAGTGCTCGCTGAAGGCCTCGGGGGCGGCGATCCAGGAGACCTGCGGCAGGGTGCCGTTCACCACGTCGGCGCGCAGCCGGTCGAAGTAGCCGTCGCCCGCCTTGGCGTTCGTGCCCGTACGGGCCTTCTCGTACAGGGGGCTGCCGGGCTGGGCGTTGCGGTAGGCGTTGAAGTACAGCAGCGAGTTGTCGCCGTAGTTGCCGCGGAAGGCGTCGTTGATCCAGCCCCAGTGGCCGGCCGCGTCCAGGCCGTCGCCGATGTCCTGGTAGACCTTCCAGGAGACCCCGGCGGCCTCCAGGCGCTCGGGGTAGGTCTTCCAGCCGTAGCCGGCCTCCTGGTTGCCGAGGACCGGGCCGCCGCCCGTGCCGTCGTTGCCCGTGTAGCCCGTCCACAGGTAGTAGCGGTTGGGGTCGGTGGCGCCGATGAAGGAGCAGTGGTAGGCGTCGCAGACCGTGAAGGCGTCGGCGAGGGCGTAGTGGAACGGGATGTCGTTCCGCGTCATGTACGACATGGTGGTGGCCGTCTTGGCCGGGACCCACTTGTCGTACTTGCCGTTGTTGTAGGCCTGGTGGCCGCCGGCCCAGTCGTGGTCCAGGCCGGTGAGGAACTGCATGCCGAGGTCCGCCACCTGCGGGTGGAAGGGCAGGATGTCCTTCGTGCCGTTCGACTGGTGGAAGACCGACTTGCCGTTGTCCTGGATGACCGGCCGCGGGTCGCCGAAGCCCCGGACGCCCTTCATCGAACCGAAGTAGTGGTCGAAGGAACGATTCTCCTGCATGAGGACGACGATGTGCTCGACGTCCTGGATCGTGCCGGTGGTGCCCTGCGCCGAGATGGCGGCAGCCCGCGCGATGCTGTCGCCCAGCATCGTGATGGCGGCGGTGCCGCCGGCGATCTGCAGGAACCTGCGCCGGTCGAGTTCAGCCATGGGTGACGACCTCTAGGGGGTGAGGGGGGATCGAGGGGCGTCCCAAGGACAGCGGTCCCGGGGTACCGGCCGGAGATCCCCGTCTGACGTCGGGCCGTACAGCGGGCGAACGGAAGCCCCCGCGGACGGAACTCCCGGACGGCCCCGATATCTGCTGGAATGGCCTCCACACACTGCAACGGGGGGCGCAGACGGATGGCGGGGGACGTGAGGGGGCGTGGCGTGCGCTCCGCTGCCGGTACGGTACGGGCAACCACGGCCCGCACAACAGACCCTGACGTCACGTCGGTCCGGGTCGGTGCCGGCCTCCGCCGGGCGGGGGGCCGGGCGTGAACCTCCCCCAGCTGCACTACGCGGGCGGCCCCGACGGCTCCGGCTTCACCTCCGTCACCCCGGGGGTGGGCGGGGAGCTGCTGCGCGAGGCGGAGCCGCTCCTGCGGTACGAGCCGCCGTGCCGGGCGCCGTCCGCCGGGTTCCCCGAGGCGCTTTCGCTGAGCTTGCTGTCCGACGGGAGCCGGCTGCTGTCCCGCGCGGTGCACACCGGTGCGGGCTTCGACTTCGACTCGGGGTACGGGGACGGCGGCGGCCCCGGGTCCGGGGACGGCTTCCACGCGCACGCCGTGCACCTGCCCGAGCCCGCGGGGGCGGGCCCCGCGCGGCCACTGCCGGTCACCGCCTGGGGCTCCGCGCAGTGGGAGGAGCGGACGCCGGCGGGCGGGCCGCCCCCGCCGCTGGAGCGGATACCCGCGCCGGGGCGGCACGACCGGGCGGCGCTGGCCGCCTTCGTCGCCGCCCGGGGGCCGTGGCTGGCGGGGTTCTTCGCCGACGTGCGGCGGGCCGCGGAGGACCCGGACGCCCCGCGCGTCCTGCTGGTGGAGGAGGACAGCGCGGCCGTGGCCCGCTGGGTGATGCTGGCCTGCGGGGTGCTGCCGCACGAGCGGGGACAGCGGCTGACCTTCACCACGTACGCCCGGCGGCCGCTGCTCGCCCCGCAGCGGCTGGTCGGTGTGCTGCCCGGCGACGAGCCGTCGGAGCCGGGGCCGTGGCGGGTGTACGGGGCCGCGGCGGCGGACGCTCCCGGGGAGTGCGGGGACCTGTGGGCGCGGACGGCCGCGGCGGTGTGGCTGGCGGCGCGGCCGGAGCTGTTCGCGCAGGTCAGGCGGCTGCCCGCGGAGCCGTACGCGGCGGGCCCGCTGGCCTCGCTGGCGCTGGCCGCCGGGATCCCGCTGGAGCCCGCGGCCCGGGAGGCGGCCGCCGGGTGGGACGGCGCGGCCGGGGACTCCCCGACGCCCGTGCCGGCGGGCGGGGAGCCCCTCCCCGACGTGGCGCGGCGGCTGGCGCACGCGCTGATCACCGACCCGGACCGGGCGTACGGGCAGCGGGAGCGGGACTCGCTGGCGGAGCTGCCCGTGCTGCGGGCCCTCGTGCTCGACCGGCTGGACGCGCTCGCCGCGGGCGATCCGCCCGCCGGGGCCCGGCTGTTCGAGCGGACCGGGCTGCGGCTGGGCGCGGCGGAGGCGCTGCCGCACCTGCGGATGTGCGCCCGGGCGGCGGCGGCCGCGGACACGGACGCGCACGCGGACCGGGTCGTCGCGCTGGACGCCCTGCTGCGGGAGGCCGGGGTCTCGCTGTACGCCGAGCCGCTCGTGCTGCGCACCGCGATGCGGCTGGTCTGGGCCGGGGACCCGCCGGAGGCGGCCGAGGCCGGGCTGCTGCTGGCGACGACGGGCGCCGCCGTGCACCGGGACGCCGGGACCTGGGAGCTGCTCGCCCGGGCCGCCGCAACGGCCCCCGCCGGGGACGGGGCGGCGGCGGACCTCGCGCCGGAGCTGCTGCGGCACTTCGGGGCGGAACTGCCGGACGGGACGCGTCCCGCGCTGCTGCTGTGGGAACTGGTCCGGGACCTGCGCGCGGGCGGGCCGGCCGGGGACGGGCTGCGCCGGGCCCTGGAGCTGGGGTCCCTGTCCCCGGAGCCGGGCGCGCGGGAGGCCGCGTACGCGGCGGTGGCCGGGCGGCTGCTCGCGCAGGACGGGCCCGAGGAGTCGGGGCTGCGGGCCCTGGCGGGCAGCGAGGACCCCGAACTGCTGGCCGCGTACCGGCAGGCGGCCCGCTCCGCCCCGGTGGCGGAGCTGCTGCGGAACGACCCGGGCCACCTCGCCTCCTGCTACGCCGCCTGGTCGGCGCGACCGCAGGCAGGACCGCTGTGGCAGGAGACCCGTACGGAGCTTCTGGAAGGGGTGCTGCGCCCGCTGCTGCCGGAGCTGCCGGCCGCCCACCTGGCCGCTGCCGGGCGGGAGCTGGCCCGCCGGGACGGCCACCTGGCACGGGAGTTCCACAGCTGGCGGCGCCCGTCCCCCCTGGCCCGGCTGCGCGGCGCGCTGCGGGCTCTCATCCCCCGAGCAGGGCGCTGATCTGCTGGGCGAGGGCCAGGCCGACGCTGCCGGCGCCCAGGCCGAGGGTGATGGTCTCCAGGCTGCGCCGGACCAGCCCCGGTTCAGGGGCGCGCCGGTCCCGGCCGGCCTCTTCCAGTTCGCCGCGCAGGGTCCGCGCCGCGTCGATCCGCTCCGGGGCGGCGTCCCGGTCGGTGAGCCACCGGGCGAGTTCGGCGGCCAGCCGCAGGACCCGGGCGGCGTCGTCCTCGGACCCGATGTTGATCACGCCGTCGTCCCCGTAGTTCCCCGGGCCGTTGACGTTCCCGTGGAAGTTGTACGTGCCCATGGGCGGCTCCTCTTCCGGTGCGGTGGGGGCGGGTACGGGCCGGGTTCAGGTCTTGGCGGGTGCCGGGGAGGGCCCGGGGCCGCCGCCGGCCGGGGGCGGTCCGGGCTTGGCCGGGCCCGTCAGCGGGCCGGCGGCGGAGATGTTCACCGAGCCGCCCGCCCCGAAGTTGCCCGGCCCGTTGACGGGGCCCTGGAAGGTGTAGTTGTGGTGGTTGATGACCTGCCGGGCTTCCTCGAAGGAGCTCGTGTCGACGTTGTGGGCCTTGAGGAACCGCTCGGTCGCGGTGAGCACGCCCTGCTGGAGGCGCTGGAAGAAGTCCACCGCGTCCGTCTGTTCGGTGAACCCCATCCGCTCCCAGTCGCCGGCCCGTTCGCGGATCCCGCCGGTCGCCCCGTAGTCGAACTCGGTGTGCCGCCTGCCGATGACCCAGCGCCAGTACCGCAGCCGGCCCCAGCGCCGGCCCCGCTCCCAGCCCCTGCGCAGCAGCCGGGCCGGGGCCTTGAACAGGAGGGGGAGGAAGCGGCCGGTGGCGAAGGCGAACAGTGTGGACCAGCGGCCGAAGGGGTCCAGCCGGAGCGTGCGCACCTCCTCGAACTCCTCCCGCAGGGGCGGGATGACGTAGGCGGCCAGCTCCCAGGTGAGACTCGGGTGCTGGAGCCGGGCCCTCAGGTGCATGGAGACGATGACCCGGCCTCCCTCACCGGCGCGTTCCATGCACAGGTACGTGCGCATGCCCGCGCCGGGCCGGGTCAGGGCCGCCCGCACCAGCTCCTGCGGGACGACGGGGCTCGGCGCCCGCAGCCGGTCGGGCAGCAGCTCCGGGCCCGCGTAGCCGACCCGGGTGCCGAGCACGTACAGCCGGTCCTGGGTGCGCAGCCCCTCCAGGCCGGCGATGGTGCCCATCTGCTCGGCGACGAACTCGTGCAGCTCGACCACGTCGAAGGGGACGATCTCCGGCGCCGGCCCGCCCGCGGGGCCCGCGGCGGGCGTGCTGACGTCCATGGGCTGCCAGACCCGCTCCAGGAAGGCCCGGCCGCTGCCGACGAACGGGGTGTCGTGCCCCGTCTCCTGGTGGTACGGAACGGCGTTGGCCCGCTCCTGCTCGCGCAGCGCGGCCTCGACCGCCGGGGCGAGCGGCGGGACCAGCCCGCCGGGGTACCCCTTGGTCCCGATCACCCGCAGGGCCATGGTCCGCGCCCGGTGTTCGGCGGCCAGCACCAGGAGCCAGGCGCCGAGGAGTCCGCCCGCGAGCGCGAGGCGGGAGAGGCCGACCAGCAGATCGGGCCGGTCGCCGGCGCCCGCGTAGACGCCGAGCACGACGCCGCCCGCCAGCATCGCGAGGAGGCCCGTCAGCAGTGCGTCACGCAGGCCGGTGCGGCGGGTCGCGGCGCGGGCGTGCCGGGCCACGGCCACCAAATCCAGGCCCAGTGCGGGCCCGAGCGCCTCCAGCCGGTCCCCGGTCAGGTCGGCCGCCGTCCTGTGCGCGAATTCCTCGTCCAGGTGCGCGGCCGCGCTCAGCAGCCGGTTGGTGGCGTCGTCCCCGTAGGTGACGAGCCCGGGTAAGGCTCTGCCGTCGTCCGCCATAATCCCTCCCCCGTGGGTGTGGCCGGTCGGACCACGATACGGAAAGCCGTGCGCGGTGTCCCGGGGTTCGACAGGGCGTTCTCCGGGTGGGTGGACGGGGGGCCTACTCAGCGTCCCCACAAGGGAACTGAGCATCCGTACTCAGGCCGGGGCGCGGCCGGATCGCCATCGTGGAGGCATGCACATACAGTCCTGTGTTCCGCCTCGTGTTCCGCGGCCGCGCGTCGGCATCACCGCCGTCGGCAGCCTGCTGCCCGAGGACGTCCTGTCCTCCGACGAGCTCCAGCGGGAGGTGGCCCGGCGCAGCGGCCTGGCGCTGCCCGCGCGGCTCCTGACACAGGCCACCGGGATCGTCTCGCGCCGGGTCGCCGCTCCGGGGGTGTACGCCTCGACGCTCGCGGTGGGCGCGGCGCGCCGGGTACTGGACTCGGCCGGGCTCACCCCGATGGACGTGGACCTGCTGGTCTTCGCCTCGGCCTCGCGGGACCTCGTGGAGCCGGCGACCGCGCACATCGTGCAGGCCGAACTGGGCTCCAGGGCCCACGCGGTGGACGTGACCAACGCCTGCAACAGCTTCGTCAACGGGATCGACCTCGCTCGCGGCATGGTCCTGGCGGGCCGGGCCCGGCGGGCACTCGTCGTCACCGGGGAGACCCCGAGCCGGGCGGTGCGCAGGGACCCGGCGGACTTCGCGGAGTTCCGCAGCGGTTTCGCCGGCTACACCTTCGGCGACGCGGGCGCGGCCGTCCTGCTGGAGGAGGTGGAGCGCGGCGGGATCCTGGACGTGGACAGCGAGACGCATTCGGAGCACTGGAAGGTCGGGGGCATCCCGGGCGGCGGTTCGCGGCACCCGCGCGGGGACGCGTACACGTACTTCCAGGGGGACGGGCACGAGCTGCGCGGGGTCTTCGAGAAGGTGGGGACGGCGGTCATCGACCGGACGCTGCACCGCACGGGCATGGACTGGGACGGTTTCGCGAAGGTGCTGGTGCACCAGGTGACGGTGCCGTACCTGGAGCGGTTCGCGGAGCTGACCGGGGTGCCGGCGGAGAAGCTGGTGGTGACGGTGCCCGAGCTGGGGAACGTCGCGAGCGCGAGCATCGGGGTGCAGCTGGAGCGGGTCTTCCCGGAGCTGGCGGCCGGGGAGCGGGTGCTGTTCGTGGGGCTGGGCGGCGGGATCAGCATCATGACGATGGTCTGGGAGAAGTCTTGAGCACGCGGATGTGGGTGGTGGTGCCCGCGCACGAGGAGGAGGCGCGGCTCGCCGGCACCCTGCGGGCACTGGCCGCGCAGCGGGACCGGGACTTCACGCTGCTGGTCGTCGACAACGCCTCGGCGGACGGCACGGGCGGTGTCGCGCGTGAGTTCGCGGCGCGGGCGCCGTTCCCGGTGGAGGTGATCGAGGAACCGGAGAAGGGGGTCGGTTCGGCGGTGGACACCGGGTTCCGGTACGCGATCGCGCGCGGCGCGACCCTGCTGGCGCGGACGGACGCGGACTGCCTGCCCCGGCCCGGCTGGACGGGTGCGGCGCGGGCCGCGCTGCGGGAGCGGCCGGGGCTGGTGTGCGGGCGGGTCACGGCCCGGCGCGACGAGCACGGGCCGCTGGGGCGGGCCGGCTTCGCGGGGCTGGTCGCGGTGGCCGCGCTGTTCGGGAGGCTGCGGCCGGAGCACTCCCGGCGCCACGGCTTCCGGGCTCCGTACCGGATGCACGCGGGGAACAACATGGCGATCACCGCCGAGCTGTACCTGGCCGTGGGCGGGATGCCCCGGCGCCCCTCGCCGACGGACCGGCTCTTCCTGAACGCGGTACGCCGCCACACCGACCGGATCTCCCGCTGCCGGGGCATGGTCGTGGAGAACTCCACGCGCCGGCTGCGCGCGTACGGACTCGCCGGAACCGCCCGCTGGTACCTGGACCAGGGCAGCGGCACGCACGGAACGGACGACCCCCGCTGATGCTGGACCGACTCGACAGGGCGCTGCGGGCCCGGCCCGAGCAGCCCGCCGTACTCTCCGCGACCCGTTCGGGCGGTACCCGGGTGCGTGCCACCCGGGGCGAACTCGCCGGACTGGCCGACGACTTCGCCGCCGCGCTGCACGCGCGCGGGCTGCGCGCCGGGGACACCGTCGGGGTCGCCGTGCGGCCCGGGCCGCGCGCCCTGGCGGTGCTGCTCGCGCTGTGGCGGCTCGGGCTGCGCGGCGCGGTGCTGGACCCCGGGGCCGGGGCGGAGGTGCTGCGGGCCCGGCTGGAACTGGCGCGGCCCGCGCTGGTGCTGGCGGACGGCGCCGCGCAGGCGGTGGCGGGGTGGGCCCGGCCGCTGGCCCGGCGGGCGGCGCTGGAACTGCCGGAGCTGGCTTCGCTGGGGCCGGTGGCCACGGTGGGGCCGCGGCTGCCGGGGTGTGCGCCCGCGCTGGAGCGGGGGGCGCCCCGGGCGGGGGTGCCGGCCGGGTACGAGGGCGACGGCGACGCCGTGATCGTGTTCACCTCCGGGACCACCTCGCGGCCCCGGGCGGTGGTGCACACCCGGGCGGGGCTGGCCGCCGGGATGGAGACGGTGTCGGAGCTGTTCGAAGGGGGCGCGGGCGGGCCCGTGCTGGGCGGGACCTTCTTCGTGCTGGTGCCCTCGCTGACGCGCGGGGCGCCGGTCGCGCTGCCGGCCCGCTCCCCCGCGACGCTGGCCCGGCAGCTGGAGCGGCTGCGGCCGCGGGACACGTACCTGACGCCGCCGCAGCTGCGGGACGCGCTCGGGGCGGGGGCCCGGTTCGGTGGCCGGGTGTGGACGGGTTCGGCTCCGGCGAGCGCGGGCCTGCTGGGCCGGGTCCGGGAGGCGGGCGCGGACCAGGCGTGGGGGGTGTACGCGCTGACGGAGCTGTTCCCGGCGGCCGCGGTGGAGTCCCGGGAGAAGGCCGCCTTCGAGGGGGCCGGGGACCTGGTGGGCGCCCCGCTGCCCGGGGTGCGGACCGCCGTGGACGCGGCCGGCCAGCTGCTGCTGACCGGGCCCGCGGCCCGGGACCGCTACCTGGGCGAGGCACCGGACCCGTGGGTGGCGACCGGGGACCGGGCGAGCCTGGACGGGGCCGGCCGGATCGTGCTGGAGGGCCGCTGCAAGGACATGGTGCTGCGCCGGGCGGAGAACATCTACCCGGGCCTGTACGAGCCGGGCCTGCACGTGCCGGGGGTGGAGCTGGGCGTGCTGGTCGGGGTTCCGGCGGGCGACGGGGACGAGCGGCTGGTGGCGGTGGTCCAGCCGCAGCCGGGTGTCCCCGAACCGGCGCTGCGGGCCGCGCTGTCCGAGCCGCTGCGGCGGATGGGCACGGCCCGGCCGGACGCGCTGCTGTTCGCGCGGATCCCGCTGTCGGGGCGCTCGCGCAAACCGGACCGGGCGGCGGCGTCGGCGCTGGCGGCCCGGCTGGTGACGGCCTCGGGGACGGCCGCTCCGGGGAGGCGGGCGTGAGCCTGTGGGTGATCGTCCCCGCCTACAACGAGGCGGGGGCGATCGGGGGCACCCTGGCGGCGCTGGCCGCGCAGCGGGACACCGGCTTCCGGCTGGTGGTCGTCGACAACGCCTCCACCGACGGGACGGCCCGGATCGTACGGGAGTTCGCCCGCTCGGCCCCCTTCCCCGTCGAGCTGGTCCACGAGCCCGAGCCGGGGGCGGGCACCGCCGCCGACACCGGCTTCCGGCACGCCGTACGCGGCGGGGCGCGCCTGCTGCTGCGTACGGACGCGGACTGCCTGCCCGCCCGGAACTGGACGGCGGTCGCCCGGGCGGAGTTCGGCCGGGGGGCGGAGGTGCTGTGCGGGCGGAGCGTGCCGCGCCGCGACGAACGGCCGACGTTCGCCGAGGCCCGGCTGCTGCCCGCGCTGGTGCGGCTGTCGGCGCTGTACGGGCGCCTGCGGTCCGCGCACCGGGACCCGCGCTACCTCGCCCCGTACGTGCTGTGCCACGGCCACAACCTCGGCATCACCGCCGAGCTGTACGTGCGCTGCGGCGGGGCGCCGCGCGAGCGGCTGGAGGAGGGCTCGGAGGACGTCACCCTGCTCAACCGGGCCCGTGAGCACAGCGCGCGCGTGGTGCGCGCCGAGCACCTGGTGGTGCAGAACAGCCTGCGGCGGCTGCGCTCCTGGGGTGCCCGGCGCACCCTGCTCTGGTACTGGGACCGGCGTTACCGGCCCACCGACACGAAAGAGGTCCACGTCCGATGACCAGCCACGCCCGGGCCCGACGGCGCGACCGCCGGGTCTACCTGCGCAGCCACCCACTGCTGTTCGGGCTGCTCGCCGCCACGCGCGGGCGGGCCGCGCGCCGGATCGGGGGCACCGTGCTGGTGCACGACGCCGGCGCCTACCGGGAGGCGCTGACCCGGATCCCGCTGGACCGGACGGCGGCCGGGACCACGGGCGGTGCCGCGCGGGAGGCGCTGCGCGGGGCCGGCGGAGTGCTGTTCGACCAGGAGGGCGGCGGGCACCGGGCGGGCCGGCGCTCGCTCGCGGAGGGGCTCGGCGCGGCCGGGGTGGAGGAGCTGCGCGCACTGTGGCGGCCGCTGCTGGTACGGGGGACCGCGCCGCTGGGCCGGGGTGCGGAGGTGGACGTGGTGGTGCTGGCGCGGGAGCTGGCCGGGTCGGTGGCGGGGGCCCTGCTGGGCTGCGCGGCCGAGCCGCGGGCGCTCGCGGAGGCGGCCGCGGAGGCCGCGTCGGCCTCGGTACGCGGCCACCTGCCGGGCCCGCCGAGGCCCGGGGCGGCGGCAGCGGCGGCCCGGGCGGCGGAGCGCCTGCGGGGGGTGCTGGGCGGCGGGGACGCCCTGGACGCGATGGTGGCGGTGGCCGCGGTGAACACCACCGTGGCGGCGGTGCCC
This sequence comes from Streptomyces sp. NPDC033966, assembly GCF_055575955.1. Classification (NCBI taxonomy): domain Bacteria; kingdom Bacillati; phylum Actinomycetota; class Actinomycetes; order Kitasatosporales; family Streptomycetaceae; genus Streptomyces; species Streptomyces sp. NPDC033966. The sequence goes on from NZ_JBVIRQ010000007.1 coordinate 41,693, forward strand.
CGGGCGGTCGCCTGGTGCGCGGACGCCGGGCTGTGGGGGCAGGCCGCGGACCCGGGGCTGCGGCCCCGGCTGGCGGAGGAGCTGCTGCGGGTCACGGCGGCCTCGCCGGTGCTGCCCCGGGTCGCGGCGGGGGCGGGGTCGGTGGGGGGCTGCCCGGTGCGGGGCGGTGACCGGCTGCTGCTGGTGGCCCGGCACGCGGCGGGGGCGCACCGGCGCGACCCGGACGGGCGGGACCCGGCGGGGGCGGGGGTGGGCCGGCTGGTGTTCGGGGCGGGGCCGCACGTGTGCCCGGGGGCGCGGCTGGCGACCGTACTGCTGGAGGACGTGCTGGCGGCGCTGGCCGGGTACCGCCCGGTGGTGGTGCGCTCCCGGGTGGACCGCCGCGCGGCCCTGCCGGGCTGGCGCGTGCTGACGCTCAGGTCGTGTCTTTTGGATCAGGCCGGATCAGCCCGCGGCGTCTGGTGCCGTGGATCGCAAGGCCGAGGAGGGAGTCAACGCGGAGCGTTGGCGACCGACGAGAACGCGGCGAGGCGCGGCACCAGACGCCGCGGGCCCGGCCTGATCCGAAAGACACGACCCAGGGCGGGCTCGTGAGGATCGCGGTCACCGGCGCGAGCGGCTTCTGCGGCGGGCACGTGGCCCGCGCGGCGGCGGCGGCCGGGCACTCCGTCGTCTGTCTGGGCCGCGGGCCGGGCCCGCTGGGCGAGCACCGGTTCTGGGACGCGGCGTCGGCCGGGCCGGACCTGTCGGGGGTGGACCTCGTCGTCCACTGCGCGGCTGCGGTCGGCGATCCGGCTCCGGGCTCCCGGGCGGAGGCGGCGATGCGCGCGGTCAACGTGGACGGCACCGCGCGGCTGCTGCATGCGGCTGCCGGGCGGCCGGTGGTGTGGGTGAGCAGCGCGAGCGTCTACGACCCGCGCCGCGGCCGCGGCCGCGTCACGGAGGACCACCCGCGCGCCAACCACCTCAACGCCTACGGCCGTACGAAGGCTGCGGGCGAGGCGCTGGCCCTGGCGGCGGGCGCGGTGGTGCTGCGTCCGAGGGCGGTCTACGGCCCGGGCGACACCCAGCTCCTGCCCCGCCTGCTGTCGCGGGTGCGCGCCGGCACCCTGCTGCTGCCGGGCCCGGACGTGGAGCTGAGCCTGACGGCGGTGGAGAACCTGGCGGACGCCTGCCTGGCGGCGCCGGGCTGGACGCCGGGCGCGTACAACGTGGCGGACGCGGCCCCGTACGGCCGGGACGCGGCGGTCACGGCGGTCCTGCAGGCCCACGAGGTCCGGGCGCGGATCCGCCACCTGCCCCTGGGGCTGGCGGGGGCGGCGGCCCGCACGGCGGAGTCGGTGGCCCGTCTGACCGGCACCGAACCGGCCCTGAGCCGTTACGCGGTGGACCAGCTGGCGCACCCGGTGGTCCTGGACCTGGCCAGGGCCCGCGCGCAGGGCTGGACCCCGCGGCGGACCCTGGAGGACTACCTCAGCCCTCGGTCGGCGTGAGCCGCAGGGAGATGCTGTTGATGCAGTACCGCTGGTCGGTGGGGGTCGGGTAGCCCTCGCCCTCGAAGACGTGTCCGAGGTGGGAGCCGCACTTCGCGCAGAGGACCTCGGTGCGGACCATGCCGTGCGAGACGTCGGCCCGCAGCTCCACCGCGTCGGTGTCCTTCGGGTCGAAGAAGGACGGCCAGCCGCAGTGCGACTCGAACTTCTCCGAGGAGCGGAACAGCTCGGCGCCGCAGCCGCGGCAGGAGTACACGCCCTCCGTCTTGGTGTCGGTGTACTCACCGCGGAAGGCGGGCTCGGTGCCGGCGAGGCGCAGCACCTGGTACTCGGACGGGGTCAGCTCCGCCTGCCACTGCTCGTCCGTCTTCTGGACCTCGTACGCCATGACTCCATCGCTCCCTTAGTTCGACAGGCGGGCGAGACGGATCTTTTCCAGGATCTGGGGTCCCAGATCCGTGACGTCACCCGCGCCCATGGTCAGAACGAGATCACCGGGCTTGGCCATTCCCGCGATGACCTCGGCGACCGCGGCCTTGTCGTGCTCGGCGGCGACGTCGGCGCCGGCGGTGCGGGCGGCGGAGATGATCAGCTCGCTGGTGATGCCGGGGATCGGGTCCTCGCGGGCCGGGTAGATGTCGAGGACGACGGAGGCGTCGGCCAGGGCGAGGGCCTGGCCCATCTCCTTGCCCAGTTCCTGGGTGCGGGAGAAGAGGTGGGGCTGGAAGACGACCAGGATGCGGGAGTCCCCGGCGGCGCCGCGGATGGCCTCCAGGTCGGCGGTCATCTCGGTGGGGTGGTGCGCGTAGGAGTCGATGACCTGGACCCCGGCGGCCTCGCCCTTGAGCTGGAGGCGGCGCTTGACGCCGGTGTACTTGCCGAGCGCGGCGGCCAGGTCGTCGGCCGGGATGCCGAGGGCGATGCCGGCCGCGAGGGCGGCGACGGCGTTGTGGGCGTAGTGGCGGCCGGGCACGGAGACGGTGAAGACGATCTCGCGGCCGTCGATCACGACCGAGACCTCGCTGGTCAGGCCCCGGGGGGTGACCTTCCGGATCCAGACGTCGGCGCCCTCGTGCTCGCCGTACGTGGTGACCGTCAGCTCGGGGTTGCCGCTGACCCGGTAGGCGATCTCGGCGGCGCCCTCCTGGCCGTGGGCGACGACGAGGGTGCCACCGGGGACGATCTTGCCGACGAAGGTCTCGAAGGACTCGTAGATCTCCTCCATCGACGCGTAGTTCGCGTGGTGGTCGAGCTCCGCGTTGAGGATGATCGCGACCTGCGGGGTGTACTTGTGGAAGCTGCGGTCGCTCTCGTCCGCCTCGGCCACGAAGACGTCGCCCTCGCCGTGGTGGGCGTTGGAGCCGGGGGCGTCCAGGTCGCCGCCGATGGCGTACGAGGGGTCCAGGCCCAGGGCGCTGAGCGCGACGGCCAGCATCGAGGTGGTGGTGGTCTTGCCGTGGGTGCCGGCGACGGCGATCGGGCGCAGGCCGTCCATGACGGAGGCGAGGGCGTCCGAGCGGTGCACGACCGGGATGCCGAGCTCGGCGGCACGGGCCAGCTCGGGGTTGTCGGCGCGGATGGCGCTGGAGACGACGACGCAGGTGGCGTCGGTGGCGAGGTGGCCGGCGGCGTGCCCGATGTGGACCGTGGCCCCGTGGGCGCGCAGCGCCTGGGCGGTCTCGGAGTCGCGGGAGTCGCTGCCGGCCACCTGCGCACCGCGCTGGGCGAGGATCTTCGCGATGCCGGACATGCCGGCGCCGCCGATGCCGATGAAGTGGGGCCGTTCCATCGCGGTCGGCAGGCCGGGCTTCATTCAGGTCGCTCCAGGATCGAGTGCGGGGTGTGCCCGCCGGGACGTGCCCGCGGGGTGTGTCCGCCCCAGCCTATTCGTTGTGGGCGAAGAGCTTGAGCACCGGAACCTCCACTTTGTGCCGGGCGCGGGAGGCCCAGTCGCGGTGGAAGAACTCCTCGACGAGGTGGGGGGCGGTCAGGACGATCACCTCGTCGGCTCCGGTCTCGTCGACGACGGCCTTCAGTTTGTCGAGCGGGTGGTCCTCGACGATCTGGCCGACGGCCTTGGCGCCCTTGGCGCGCAGGGCGGCGAGTGAGAGTTCGAGCGCCTGTGCGGCGGGCCCCCGGGCGGCCTCGCCCTCGGGCACGTCGGCCTCGTGGAGGGCCTCGGGCAGTTCGCCGAGCGCCACGTCGTCGATGGCACGGAGCAGCCGGTCCTGGTCACCCCTGGGTTGCATGAGGACGAAGAAGGAGACCGGGTCGTCTCCGTGCAGGGTGGTGACGAAGTCCACGTCCACCGTGGTCAGCGGCTGCTCGATCATCAATACGCTCGTGAACACGGACGCCCTCTCCTTCATGGGCCGAGGCCGGTCGGCCGGCCCCTGCGGAAACCATCCTGCCCCGCTTGCGCGCGGGGCCTCGCGAGTATGTCTGCCCAGGTATGTGCCCGTCGGAAGCTAAGCGGAACGAGAAATTCCGCTCCTGGTCAGATCCGACGGTAGCTGGTGAACAGGAACCCGGCCTCTTCCAGTACGCAGGCGGGCGCGAGCCGGTGCGGAACCGCGACGGAGGGCCCGCCGGAGATCCGCTGGGCGTCGCCCGCCGTGAGCGTCGGGGAGATCGTCAGGCACAGCTCGTCCAGTACGTCGGCCGCCACGAACTGCCCCAGCAGCCGGGGACCGCCCTCGGTCAGCTGGCGCCGCAGCCCCCGCGCGGCCAGCTCTCGCACCGCCCGCTCCGGGTCCACGGCGGCCCCGTCGCCCGCCATCACGACCTCGGCCCCGGCCGCGGCGGCCCCGGCCACCCGGTCGGAGGGGGCCCCGGCCCCGGTGACCACCAGGGTGGGGACCAGGGGCGAGGTGAACAGGGGCAGGGTGAAGTCCAGGTCCAGGCTCGCGGTGACCACCGCGATGGCGGGGGCAGGCCCCTGCCCCGCGGCCGCGCGGCGGGCCGCGAAGACCTCCCTGGCCCGCGCCGGGCGGTAGCCCTCCTGGCGAACCGTTTCCGCCCCCACGACCACCACGTCGGCCAGGGCCCGCAGGGTCCCGAAGATCCGCATGTCGGTCTCGCCCGAGATGGGCTGGGAGCGCCCGTCGTGCTGGGCCGCGCCGTCCAGGGTGGAGACCATGTTGGCCCGCAGCCAGTGGGCGCCGGGGGCCAGCTCGGGATACGCGTAGGCGTCGGCGAGCTCGTCCAGCGACCACTCCCGGTCGTCGGACGGCCACGCACGGTCGGCCGGGCCCCCGGGAGCGGCGGATGTCTGATCGGTCACAGGGAACAGGCGTCGCATCGGTGCAGTGTGACACGCCCCGTAGAGTTAAGAGCTGTGTCAACATCACTCTCCACCTCTGGTCCTGCCCCCGGGCAGCCCCCCATAGCCGACGCGGGCCCCCTCGCCCTGTGCGCCCGCGAGCCGCGCGTGCCCGCCGAACGGCTGGTGGCCGAGATGGTGCCGCCGCCCCGCTTCGACTCGGTGCGCTTCGACACCTACGACCCGGACCCCACCCAGCCGAGCCAGGCCGAGGCCGTCACCGTGCTGAGCGGTTTCGCCGCCGGCCTGGGCGGGGCCCACGCCAGCGGCGCCGGCCGGCGCAAGTGGTTCCAGAAGAAGGCCCCCGCCCCGGCCGCCGGCCCGCGCGGGGTCTACCTCGACGGCGGCTACGGCGTCGGCAAGACCCACCTCCTGGCCTCGCTCTGGCACGCCACCCCGGCCGAGCCCGCGCTCAAGGCCTTCGGCACCTTCGTGGAGCTCACGAACCTGGTCGGCGCGCTCGGCTTCCAGCAGACCGTGCAGACCCTGGGCGGGCACCGGCTGCTGTGCATCGACGAGTTCGAGCTCGACGACCCGGGCGACACCGTGCTGGTCTCCTCGCTGCTCAGCCGCCTCGTGGAGCAGGGTGTGGCGCTGGCCGCCACCTCCAACACGCTGCCCGGCAAGCTCGGTGAGGGCCGCTTCGCCGCCGCCGACTTCCTGCGCGAGATCCAGGGACTGTCCGCCCACTTCCGGCCGCTGCGCATCGACGGCCAGGACTACCGCCACCGCGGCCTGCCCGAGGCCCCGGCGCCCTTCTCCGACGAGCAGGTCGCGAAGGCCGCGTACGCGACCCCGGGCGCGAGCCTCGACGACTTCCCGGGCCTGCTGGACCACCTGGCGAAGGTCCACCCGAGCCGCTACGGGGCACTGACGGACGGGATAGCGGCGGTCTGCCTGACCGACGTCGTCCCGGTGCCGGACCAGTCGACGGCGCTGCGCCTGGTGGTGCTGGCCGACCGGCTGTACGACCGCGAGGTCCCGGTGCTGGCCTCCGGGGTGCCCTTCGACCGGCTGTTCAGTGAAGAAATGCTCAACGGCGGTTACCGGAAGAAGTACTTCCGAGCCATATCGCGGCTCACCGCCCTCGCGCGCGACGCGAAACCCCTGGTCTCCCAGTAGGTTTGGCACGGCCGGGTCGCTTCTCGCGGCCCGGCCGTTTCCACTTCTGCGAAGGGATCACCATGGCCACCACGCGTCACGCGCACACCGTCTGGGAAGGCGACCTCCTCAAGGGCAAGGGCGTCGTCTCCCTCGACTCCTCGGGCCTCGGCTCGTACGACGTCTCCTGGCCGGCCCGTTCGGAGGCGGCGAACGGCAAGACCAGCCCCGAGGAGCTGATCGCGGCCGCCCACTCCAGCTGCTTCTCGATGGCCCTCTCGCACGCCCTCGCCGGCGCCGGCACTGCTCCCACCCGCCTGGAGACCAAGGCCGACGTCACCTTCCAGCCGGGTGAGGGCATCACCGGCATCCACCTGACGGTGGAGGGCGAGGTCCCGGGCATCGACAACGACGCCTTCGTCGCCGCCGCCGAGGACGCGAAGAAGAACTGCCCGGTCAGCCAGGCCCTGACGGGTACGACGATCACCCTGAGCGCCAAGCTCGCCTGATCCCCTTCCGCTGTCACCACCACCGGGCCCGGCGCGCACGCCGCGCCGGGGCCCGGTGGGTGACGGGGGCGGGTGCCCGCACGCGTCGCGCGGGACCCGGGCACCCGGCGTGGTACCACGGGCCGGTCACATCTCCAGTGGTCCAGCGGGGAGTTGCCGATGTCCGTCACCCGACGCAGCCTGCTCGCGGCCGGCGCGGTCGCCTTCAGCGGAGCCCTCGGAGCGCTGTCCGCCCCGGGCCGCGCCCGCGCCTCCGCCCGGGGGTACGGGCCGCTGCTGCCCGACCCGGCCGGGCTGCTGGACCTGCCCGCCGGATTCTCGTACCGGGTGCTCTCGCGCGCCGGGGACCCGCTGCGCTCGGGCGAGGGCACCGTGCCGGCCAACTGCGACGGCATGGCCGCCTTCGGCGCGGGCGGCGGCCGGCTCCGCCTGGTCCGCAACCACGAGAACCGCGCCACCGCCGCGCTGCGCGTCCCCGCCGTGGACGGGCTCACGTACGACCCGGGGGCACTGGGCGGCTGCACGGTGCTGGAGCTGGACCCGGCGGGAGCGGTGCGCGCCGAGCGGGTCGGGCTCGCCGGCACCGCCGTCAACTGCGCCGGCGGGCGCACCCCCTGGAACACCTGGCTGAGCTGCGAGGAGACCGAGGACCGGGCGGGTGATTCGGGGTACTCCCGCGACCACGGGTACGTCTTCGAGGTGGACCCCGCCGACCCGCACCGCCTCGGCGCCGTCCCGCTGACCGCGCTGGGCCGCTTCGCGCACGAGGCCGTCGCCGTGGACCCGTACCGGGGGGTGGTCTACGAGACCGAGGACGCGTTCGTACGGCCCTTCGGCCTCTTCTACCGCTTCCTGCCCGCGCTGCCGCTCGGCGGCCGCGGCTCCCTGCGGGCCGGCGGCGCCCTGGAGGCGATGCGGGTGCCCGGGGTGGCGGACCTGTCGGCGGTGGACGAACCGGGGGCGGAGTTCCCGGTGGAGTGGGTCCCCGTACCGGACCCCGCCGCGGCCCTGACGCCGGTCCGCTTCCAGGACTTCGGGCCGCGCGGGATCACCCACGCGCAGAAGCTGGAGGGCTGCTACTGGGGAGGGAGCGGGGTGTACTTCGTCTCCAGCTACGCCCGCGGCCGCGAGGGGGCCGCCGCCGACCACCACGGCCAGGTGTGGTTCCACGACCCGGTGCGCGGCCGGCTCCGGCTGGAGGTGCTGTTCGGCCCGGCGGCGGACACCGCCCTGCCCGGGGACTCCCCCGACAACATCTGCCTGGCGCCCGACGGGGGGCTGATGGTGTGCGAGGACGGCGGCGGGGACCAGTACGTCTTCGGCGTCACCCCGGGCGGGGAGGTCTATCCGGTGGCCCGCAACGCGGACGGCATCGGAGGGGCCGGGGCACCGGAGTGGGGGGAGTTCGCGGGGGTCACCTTCTCCCCCGACGCGCGGACGATGTACGTCAACGCCTACGCGCCGGGCACCACGTTCGCGGTGACCGGCCCCTGGCGGTGACCCGCCGGCCGGTACCCGCCGTCTCGCGCGGCCGTCCGATGTGCTGCACGATCGTACGGAACCGAGCGGATCGGGGTGGACAGCGGTGGCCGGGAAGCAGACGAAGGGCGGCGGCGCCCGCAAGGCCGGGGCGACCCGCGAGGGTCCGGGCCCGGCGGTCGCGCCCCTCCTGCGGGTGGCGCCCGGGGAGCGGGTCGACCTGGCGGCCCTCGACACGTCCGCCACGACGGGCGGGCCTTCCGACAAGGCCGCCGGGGCCGGGGCCATCGCCCGGATGGCCGCACCGCTCGCCTCCCTCCAGGAGCGGCTCTACGCGGCCAGCACCGCCGGGGACCGCCGCAGGCTGCTGCTCGTCCTCCAGGGCATGGACACCAGCGGCAAGGGCGGCACGGTCAAGCACGTGATCGGCCAGTTCAACCCGTCCGGCTGCCGGATCAGGGCCTTCAAGGCCCCCACCCGCGAGGAGCGCGCCCACTCCTTCCTCTGGCGGATCGAGAAGGCCCTCCCCCAGCCCGGCGAGATCGGCATCTTCGACCGCTCGCACTACGAGGACGTCCTCATCGCCCGGGTCCGCGAGCTGGCGCCGGCGGACCGGCTGGAGCGGCGCTACGAGCAGATCAACGCGTTCGAGGAGGCCCTCGCCGACGACGGCGTGACGCTGGTGAAGGTCTTCCTGCACATCGGCTGGGAGGAGCAGCGCGAGCGGCTCCTGGCGCGGCTCGACGACCCGGAGAAGCACTGGAAGTTCAGCCCGGGGGACATCGAGGAGCGCGCGATGTGGCCGGCGTACCGGGAGGCGTACGAGCTGGCGCTGGAGCGCTGCTCCACGGAGGCGGCGCCCTGGTACGTGGTCCCCGCGGACCGCAAGTGGTACCGCAACTGGGCGGTGGGCAAACTGCTGCTGGAGCATCTGGAGGCGATCGGTCCGAAGTACCCGCCGGGTGACTTCGACGTCCGGGAGTACCGGAGGCGTCTGCTGGCGAGCTGAGTCCCGCCGCCCGGTTCCCGGCGGTCATCTCCGGGCGGCCACCGCCCTCCGGACCCGCGCGTCGAGGGCGAGGAGCAGGGCGGTCGGCAGGAAGAGCGCGTCACAGACGATCATGCCCAGGGAGAGGAACGGGAGCCCGAGGGCCACGGCGATCCCCGCGTGCTCCGCCATCATCACGGCGAGCAGGACGTTCTTGATCCTGCGGTGGGCCAGGGTGAAGGGGAACGCCACCTGGAGGATGACCGTGGCGTACGCCATGACCACGAGCGGGGCCGTCCCGGAGGCCAGCAGCTCGGACAGCCACGGCCAGGGCCGGAAGTGGTCCAGGTGCAGGGCGTAGTACAGGGCGCTTCCCTCCTGCCAGCGCGAGCCCTGGATCTTGTACCAGCCGGCGGTGCCGTAGATGAAGCAGACCTGCAGGGCCAGCACGGCCATCGCGCAGTTGTGCAGCATGCCGGTCAGGCGGTCCAGTACCGCGCGGGCCTCGTGCCGCGGGAACCACCGCTCGCCCGCGTGGCGAAGTCCGAGGGCCGCCCACAGGGCCCACAGCACCGCGCTCCAGCCCCACTGGGGGAATCCGAACAGGGCTCCGAGGAGCACGCCCGTCCCCTGCCACAGGTGCAGCCCGGAGCGGTCCGGCCGGTCGGCCTCCCGCAGGCGGCGCCGACGGGCGTCCAGGGACCAGACCTCGGCACAGCGCAGGAAGACCAGGTAGATCGCCATGATCCGCAGGACGTTGTCGCCGCCGTCGCCAAGGAACGGCGAACGGAACTCCAGGGACAGCACACCCACCATGAAGAACACGGAGGTGCCGCGGGTGCGCCAGCCCACCATCAGCAGGAGGGCGGCCGCCAGGGTGGCGTGGTAGACGGTCTCGAACCACCACCGGCCGGACCACCAGGTCAGCACGCTGAAGGCATGGTCCTCGCCGATCAACCGCACGGCCATGTCCAGCGGCCAGGGATTGAGGTCGCCGAAGAGGATCCGGCGGTGCGGCCATTCGCGCACGAGGAAGCTCGCGAAGACGAAGGCGAAACCGATGCGGACGACCGCCGCCTGGTGGGGGAACCGGGTCCGGCCGAGGGGCTCGACGAACGCGGTCAGCCGCTCGGGGACGGTCCGCCCGGGTGCGGGCCGTTCCTCGGCGACGGCGTCGGCGCCGGCAGCAGCGGCAGCGGCAGCGGCAGCGGCAGCGGCGGGCGGGGCTTCGGGGCGGGCGGGCGCCGGGACGCCGGACGCGTCCAGTGCCGGGGCGGGGGCCGGGATGAGCGGCTTCATGTCGGCGGGTTTGCGGTCAGGGGTCACAGGTCCTCCCCGTCCTTCGGTTCGACCGGCCACCAGGGCAGCGTGAGTTCGCGGGGGGTGGTGTCGAGGGGGCTGAGGTCCCAGTCGGGCGGTTCCACCGCCGTGACCCGCGTCCTGAGCTGGACCTCGACGGGCCGCTCCGCGCCCGCGGCGGCACCGAGGCGCTGGAGCACGATCCTCCTGAGGTACTGCTCGGACATGCCCGCTCGCGCGTCCGAGGCCCGGCCGTCGTCCTCATGGGTGACCTTGTAGAAGTCCCAGGCCCGGCGCAGCAGGTTCTGGTGCAGGTGGCTGGGGACCGGAGTGCCGTGGATGGCCTCGATGTCCTGCGCGGTCAGATCGGTCCACGGCCCGACGCGGCCGCCGTCACCCGGGCCCGTCCGCACCCGGGCGGAAATCGCCATGTTCTCCTGCACCGGGTTGGGCGCGAAGAGCTTCCAGTCCTGCCCGAACTCCGGGCGGACATGGCCGTCGATCTCCTCCGCGTACTCCCGTGAGATGCCGTTGGGGGGTGCGAGCGAGAGGAACAGCGCCGCGCCGTGCCACAGCGCGGCACCGGCCAGGATCGCGGCACCCGTGAGGAGGGCCGCGAGGGCTGGTGGGGACCAGGCCCGGGGAGGATGTTCTTGAGTGCCCGTCATGGCTGTGCGCTCCTGATTCCGCCGGGCCTGATCACGCGTCCTGTTGTGCGTCAGCGGGTGAGGCCGAGGCCTCCGAGCAGCGTCCCGCGGCCGAGAGCGCCGAGCAGGCCGCCGGAGGAGGCGCCGGACGAGCCGGAACTGCCCGAAGATCCGGAGGAACCACCAGAGGTGCCGCCGGAGGAAGAGGCGCCGGAGCTGCCCGAAGAACCGGAGGAGCCGGAGGAGCCCGAGGAACCGGAGGAACCAGAGCTGCCCGAGGAACCCGAGGAGCCGGAGGAGCCCGAGGAACCGGAGGAACCAGAGCTGCCCGAGGAACCCGAGGAGCCGGAGCTGCCCGAGGTGCCGTCATTGTCGTCGCCGTCACCGAAGATCAGCCTGCGGATGTTCAGGTCGACGCGCGGCCGGAACTCGTTGGTCTGGTTGCAGAAGCCGTTCAGGATCGGTCCGCAGTTGTGATGGATGGTGTTCGTCTGGGAGTTGTTGGAAGAGTCGCCGTTCTGGTCGGCCACGGCGACCTGGCCGAATGCCGAAGCACCGACGATCGACACCACGACCAGCAACGACTGGAGCGCGCGCTTCATCGCGCCACCTTCTTTCCTCGCGTTGTGACGGCGACCCCACCGGCTGCCGCAGCCGCCCCAACGAAGAGATCCGGCCAAGGTCACGGAGCTCGGTCCTCGCGATGGGCCAGGCCAGTGACAGGCGAGCTGCGGCAGCCCCCGTCCGAGAACCACCGCTCCGTCCCCTTGACCGCCTGTCGCACAGCCCTCTTATCGGAAAGTCATATATTTTGCGTGCGTGACCCTTTCTGCACGCAAAGTGGCGGCCTTGACCGTGCTCGGCGCCGCCCTCACGGGATGCGGGGGCGGCCCCTCGGGCCCCCCGCAGGGCGCCGGTCAGGCCCGTCCGGCCAGTCCCGCGGCCTCCGGCCCGGCCACCGCGTCCACCCAGGCCTCCCCCTCCGCTCCCGCCTCCCCGCTGCCCGGCGCGCCCGCCAAGGTGGCGACCCTGACCCCCGGCGCGAACGGACTGACCCCCGTCTTCGAGCGGACCCGGCAGCGCTCCGAGAAGACCGTGGCGCTCACCTTCGACGCCGACATGACCTCCGATCAGGGACCGCGCGCCGCCTCGGGGGAGCACTTCGACAACCCGGACCTGATCGACACCCTGCGCCGGCTGAAGGTGCCCTCGACGGTGTTCATGACCGGACGCTGGGCCGAGGAGTACGCCGACCAGGCCAAGTCCATCGGCACGGACCCGAACTTCGAGATCGCCAACCACTCGTACAGCCACCACGCCTTCAAGTCCCCCTGCTACGGGCTCCCCGCGCTGGACGGCGAGGCCGCGCGGGCCGATGTGGAGCGGGCCTTCACGGCGTTCAGGAAGGCGGGCGCGGTCAACACCGTCCCGTACTTCCGCTTCCCCGGCGGCTGCTACGACGACCAGGCGCTGAAGGCGCTGGCCCCCGCGAAGGTCACGGCCGTGCAGTGGGACGTGGTCAGCGGGGACGCCTTCGCGAAGGACCCCGACGCGGTGGCGGAGCAGGTGCTGGCCGGGGTGAAGCCGGGGTCGGTGGTGGTGATGCACTGCACGCGCAGCGCGGCACCGGTGACCGAGCAGGCGGTCCAGAAGATCGTCCCCGAGCTGCGAAAGCGGGGATTCCGCTTCGTGAAGGTGTCGGAGCTGATGGGGAAGTAACGTTCCTCCCCCGGTGGGCCGGGCCCCGGTCAGCTGCGCCGCGTACTGGCGAGGCAGGCCACCGCCCCCGCCGCGCCGGCCAGCAGCAGCGCCCCGGCCAGCGCGCCGAGCGGGAGCGGCGCGGCGTCCGTGCGGGCGGCCTCGACCAGGGCGGACACCGCACTGCGGGCCGGGGAGAAGGGCGCGGCCCAGGCCAGTAGCGAGCCCACGCCCCCGGCGAGGACGGCGCGCCCCCGCCCGCGGAGCAGCGGCCTGCTGCAGACCGCGCCCACGGCCGCCCCCGTCAGGGCGCAGCCGGCCACCGCCACCGCCCCGGCGAGCGCCGCCGCGCGCGGGGCCTGGTGCGTGAGGTCGCCGGCCAGCAGGGCGTAGGCCGCGCCCGCCGCCCCGGCGAGCAGCGTCCCGGCCAGCGCGGTCAGCAGGGCCGCCGCGTGCACCCGTACCGGACCGGCCGCGGCGGCGGAGACCGCGCGGGCCGCCGGGGGTTCGGCGGTGACGCAGATCCGGACCAGCCAGACGCTCAGCGGCACCAGGCCGGCCGCCGCGTAGCCGAGGGCGTCGAGCGCCGGGTCGCCGAAGCGGATGCCGACCGCGAGGAACGCCGCGTACACGACGAGCGGGCCGATCCAGTGCTGGGAGCGCAGCAGCAGGGCGCCCTGGTAGCGCAGCAGGGCGGTCGTGGTCACGGCAGTTCCTCCACGGAGCGGATGTGCCAGGGCGGGCGGGCGGTGAGCAGCTCGCGCAGTACGGCGTCGGAGCGGGCGGCGTCCACGGTCAGCAGGACCCCGCCGTCGGGGGCGGGTCCGGCCGCGGCGGCCAGGCCCGGGGGCGGGGCGGCGCCGGGCGGACCGGCCGCGTGGATCCGTACGGCGGGTACGCGCGTGACGGGGCGCGCGGCCGGGGTCTCCAGGGTGCCGCCGCGCACCCGGTAGTGGGCGTCGGGCCGGCCGGCGAGCCGGGCGGGGTCGTGGTCGACGAAGACGACCGTGCCCCCGGCGGCGGTGCGTTCGGCGACGGCCCGGTCCAGTTCCGCCCGGGCGGGCGCGTCCAGCCCGGTCCAGGCCTCGTCGAGGACGAGCAGCCCCGGCCCGGCGAGCAGTGCCTGGGCGACGGCCACCTTCTGGCTGGTGCCCTTGGACAGTTCGGCCATCGGGGTGCGGGCGTACGCCGCGGCGCCGAACCGCTCCAGTCCCTCGGCCGCCCGCCGGGCCGCCTGCGCGCCCGTCAGGCCGTGCACCCGGCCGAGGTGGGCCAGGTAGGCGCCGGCCGTGAGCGGCAGGGCCGCCGGGAAGCGTTCGGGGACGTAGGCGGTGCGGGGCGGGCGGCCCTCGATCCGGCCCTCGGTCGGCGTGTCGATGCCGGCGATGACGCGCAGCAGGGTGGACTTGCCGCCGCCGTTGCCGCCCTCGACGCGGACCAGGGCGCCGGCCGGCAGCTCGGCCGTGATCCCGCGCAGTACCCAGGGCCGCCGCCTTCCGTAGCGGCGGCCCACGTCGGTGAGCCTCAGTGCGCTGCCGCCGTCTCGGTGAGCTCGCTGGGCCGGACGATGACGAAGCCCTCGCCGCTCAGCTTCAGCTGGACGGCCTCGCCGGAGCCGCCGCGGATCATGGAGCCGACCGACTGGGAGCGGTGCAGCCCGGTGTCGAGCGCCGCGCTCCAGCCGACGACCGCGTCCGTGTCCACGTACACCGGCACCTGGGCGGTGACCGGGATGATGATGGGGTTGCCGTCGCAGACCACGGCGAGCTTGCCGGTGCCGGTGAAGAGGCTGTTGAAGAGCCCGCCGCCGGTCATGCCGGCGCCCTTCACCATCCGGATCTCGTAGGACAGGGTCGAATCGAAGCACAGCACGTTGCGCCCGTTGATGGTGAGGGCGTCGCCGGGTTCGAAGTCGATGATGAAGCAGTTGCCGGCCTGGTGCGCGAACCAGGCCTCGCCCTGGCCGCGTACGGACATCAGCGCGAGGCCCTCGCCGGTGACGGCCCGCTTGAGCATGCCGCCGATGCCCTGGCCCTTGCGCTCGAACTGGAGGTTGCCGCGGAAGGCGACCATCGACCCCTGGCGGGCGAGCATCTCCCCGTTCACGGCGTACTTCACGGACTTGGCGTTCTGCAGGGTCATGCCCGGTGCGGTGGCGGGCTGGACGAGGTTCTCGCTCGCGAAAAGGTCGCTCTTCATGGACCCGATCCTCGCCTGCGCCGGCCACCCGGGACATCCTCCTGAAGGCGGAGGCTGGCATGCTTGGACGGATGAGCAGCCAGCACGTGAACGAGACCACAGACGTACCCGCGGTCGGCGCGGACAGCCCCTTCCGGCGCGAGCACGCCCTGCGCGACGAGGCCCCGCAGTTCGTCCTGCCGCTGGTGGTGCGGATCGAGAAGGCCGAACCGCCGGCCCGGACCGACGCGCTGGAGACGGCGGCCCGTGCGGTGCTGGTACTGCTGACGGACGAGCGCTCGCACGGCGAGGGCGAGTGGGCCGGGGCCGTGCGCGACTGGCAGGACGCCCGGATCCGCAAGGTGGTGCGCCGGGCGCGCGGGGCGGAGTGGCGCAAGGCGGGCACCCTGCCGGGCGTCACGGTGGAGGGGCGGACCTCGGAGGTCCGGGTCTTCCCGCCGGTCCCCCTCGACGGCTGGCCCAAGGAGCTGGCCAAGCTCCAGGTGTCGGGCACCGACCTGGACGACCCGGAGCCGGCGGGTCCGGTCGAGCCCGGGATCCCGGTGCTGTGGCTGAACCCGGACCTGGACATGTCGGCGGGCAAGGCGATGGCGCAGGCCGGGCACGCGGCGCAGCTGGCCTGGTGGGAGCTGACCGCGGCCGAACGCGCCCTGTGGCAGGCGTCCGGCTTCCGCCTGGCGGTGCGCACGGCCCCGCGCGAGCGGTGGGCGGAGCTGAGCGCCAGCGGCCTGCCGGTGGTCCGCGACGCCGGCTTCACGGAGATCGCCCCGGGCAGCGCGACCGTGGTCTCCGACCATCCGGCGCTGCGGGCCCGGCTGTGAACTGGCGGGAGGTGGCCCTCGGGCTCCTGCCGGAGGCGGATCTCGCCGCGCCGGCGGCGGAGGCCGGGCTGGCCGAGGTCGAGCGGGTGCTCGGGCAGGCGCTGCCGGCCGATCTCGCCGGGCTGCTGCGCGCGTGCGACGGGATCGTCGGACGGCACGGGAGCGATGTGGTCTGGAGCGCCGGGCGGATCGCCCGGGAGAACGCGGAGCTGCGCAACTCGCCGGAACTCGCCGCGCTGTACATGCCCTTCGAGCCGCTGATGTTCTTCGGGGACAACGGCGGAGGGGACCTGTTCGGTGTCGTGCGGACCCCGGAGCGTCCCGACGTCTTCGTCTGGGACCACGAGACCGACGGCCGCGCCTGGGCGGCCTTCGGGCTGGAGGACTACCTGCGGCGGGCCCTGCCGGCGGCCGGGGACTGGCACCGGGGCTGACGGCCGCCGCGCGGCCCCTACGGGGATGCGGCGCTGCTCCCCACGAACGAGAGACCCAACCGGCGGCCGGTCAGTTCACCCGCCACCCTGCGGCGGGTGCCGTCCCAGTAGACGAAGGGGACGCTATGAAGTGGCACGAGCACACCACCGGCCAGCGGATCAAACTGCTTCGCGGAGCCGTCACCCAGGAAGAACTCGCCGAGGCCGCCGGCCTGTCCATCGCCACAATCCGCAAGGCCGAGCAGACATCTCCAGTGGCGCCGGAACTACCGTGCGCGAGCTCGCGCACGCCTTCCAGGAAGCAACAGGCCAGACCATCGAGCTGCGCGACGCGCCGGCACGTCCGGGCGACGTCGGCGGCTTCACGATGGACAACGCTCGCGCCAGCCGCCTTCTCGGATGGTCCCCGGAGCTGACCGTCACGGAAGCCCTCCACCACGCGATGGAGTGGCGACCCGTACGCGCGCGCATGCTGACGTAGGGCACCATGCCAGCAGTACCCCGGCGGCGCAGGTTCCTGCGCCGCCTCTGCCCATGCCGCGGCCACCTGCGCCGTCATCCCTACCCACCAGCAGGACCTGGCAGCACGACCGAACCAACGAACGAGGAACAGACCCTTGAAGGTACTCATCGCGGGGGGCGCCGGCTTCATCGGCAGCACCATCGCCTCCGCCTGCATGGACAACGGCATCACCCCCGTCATCCTCGACAACCTCGCAACCGGCCGCCGCGAGTTCACCGATGGCCGCATCTTCTACGAGGGCGACATCAGCGACGGGGCTCTGATCGACCGGGTCTTCACCGAGCACCCCGACATCCAGACCGCTGTCGACTGCGCCGCGCTGATCGTCGTCCCCGACTCGGTCGCCAACCCGCTCGGCTACTACCGCGAGAACGTCGCCAAGGGCATCCAGTTTCTCGAACACCTCGTCCGCAACAACTGCGGGAACCTCCTCTTCAGTAGCTCGGCCTCCATCTACCAGGCCGACCCCTCAGACTTCTCCGTCGACGAGCAGTCACCCCTCGAAACCCTCAGCCCGTACGCCCGCACCAAGGCGACGTTCGAGACGATCCTGCACGACGTCGCCGCAGCCGGAACCCTCAACGTCATTTCCCTGCGCTACTTCAACCCGATCGGCGCCGACCCCCAGCTCCGCACCGGACTTCAGGTCCGCACACCCACGCACGCCCTCGGCAAGATGATCGACGTGCACCACGCGGGCGAACCGTTCTCCATCACCGGAACCGACTACCCCACCCTCGATGGGACCGGCATCCGCGACTATGTCCACGTCTGGGACCTCGCGGCGGCCCACGTCAAGGCCATCGAACAGTTCGACGCCGTGACCCGCACCGCCCCCTACCGCGTCATCAACCTGGGCACCGGCCGCGGAACAACTGTCCGGGAACTCGTCGTCGCCTTCGAAGCCGTCACCGGAACGTCACTCCCTACCGTCGAGACCGATCGCAGGCCCGGCGACTCGGCGGGCGCCTATGCCCGCGTCGACCTCGCACGCGAGCTCCTCGGCTGGAAGGCAGAGCACTCCGTCGAGGACGGCATCCGCGATTCTCTGCGCTGGTACAACAAGCGCGACGCGGTGATCGGCGTCGCCGAGTAGCTCGAACCAGCCTCGGCCGGCACCCCTCCTGCCGACCGGGGCATTTGCCGAACCAACGCGCCCCCGGGTCCCAACCGGGGACCCTCCCATGTCCGAGGCACCCGCCGTAGGCCGCGGGCCGGTGCCCCGGCTGAGGCCTACTCCTGTCTCCTGACGTTCGAGTCCAAGACCCCGGGGGCGCGCACATATCGCCTTGATCTTGTAAGTGCCATGCAGGAGTTTTCTTGGCGGTCATCGAGATCGCCCCGGGTTCCTGCACGGTGGTCTCGGACCACCCGGCGCTGCGCGCCCGGCTGTGAACCTGCGGGACCGCTTCCGGCGCGGCGGGCCGTAAGGTCCCGGCGGGGGGCCGTGGAACCTCAAATGTTCCTCTGAACGTCCCTGACTGGTGGTTGGCCGGACCGTGCCGGGGCCATCACTTGGGCACACGGTCCACGTAAAGGGGGCGAGGGGGACATGAAGCCCATGGAACGCCTGGGGGTGGGCATCGGCTGGCGGCCGGAGATCGCGGAGGCGGTCGAGCGGCTGGACGGCCTGGACTGGGTCGAGGTGGTGGCGGAGAACGTCTGTCCGGGTCACCTGCCCGAGTCCCTGGTGCGGTTGCGCGAGCGGGGGGTCCGCGTCGTGCCGCACGGGGTCTCGCTGGGTCTGGGCGGGGCCGACCGGCCCGACCCGGCGAAGCTGGCGGCGCTCGGGGAGCGGGCGGTGGCGCTGGGCGCGCCGCTGGTCACCGAGCACATCGCCTTCGTGCGTACGTCCTCGCCGCTGCTGGAGGCCGGGCACCTGCTGCCCGTGCCCCGGACCCGGGACGCGCTGGCCGTGCTGTGCGAGAACGTGCGGATCGCGCAGGACGCGCTGCCCGTGCCGCTGGCGCTGGAGAACATCGCCGCGCTGGTGTCGTGGCCCGGGGAGGAGCTGACGGAGGGGCAGTTCCTGACGGAGCTGGTCGAGCGGACCGGGGTACGGCTGCTCATCGACGTGGCGAACCTCCACACCAACCGGGTCAACCGCGGCGAGGACCCGGCCGCCGTGCTGGATTCGGTTCCGCTGGATGCGCTGGCGTACGTGCACGTCGCCGGGGGCGTGGAGCGCGACGGCGTCTGGCACGACACCCACGCGCACCCCGTGCCGCCGGTGGTGCTCGACGTACTGGCCCGGCTGCGCGAGCGGGTGGACCCGCCCGGGGTGCTGCTGGAGCGGGACGACGACTTCCCGCCCGAGGCGGAGCTGGCCGCCGAAGTGGCGCGGATCCGCGCGGTGGTGGACGCGGGCGGGCCCCCGGGGACCGTGCGGGAGCGGGTGGCGCTGCGCGAGGGGCCCCCGGGGCCGGCCGGTGAGGCCGCCCGGACCCGGCTGGCGCTGGGGCAGGCGGCCCTGCTGTCGGCGCTGGTCGCCGGGACGCCCGTACCGGAGGGCTTCGACCGGCAGCGCGTCCGGGTGCAGGCGCGGGCGCTGGCCGCCAAGCGGGCCTCGGTGGTCGCGAAGATCGCGCCGGAACTGCCCGGGTTCCTCGGCGGTCCGGCCCCCTACCGCACCGCCTTCCTCGGCTACGCCCGCGGCCGCCCCATGACGGCCGGGTACCGCCGCGACGCGCTGGACTTCGCCGAGCACCTCCTCGTACGGGACCTGCCGGCCGACCCGGCCGCGCGGCGCCGGCTCACCTCCTGGTGGCGGGAGCGGGCGGGGGTGCGGCCGCGGAACCGGGTCGCGCGCTGGGCCCGCGCCCTGGTCGGGAGGACCCCGTGAACGCGTCGGCCGTCGCCGTCTGGGCGGCCGTCATCCTCTCCACGGTCCTGCTGCTGCGCGCCCTGCGGCGCGCCCGGCCGCCGGTGTCCGGGCCCGCGCCGCAGCTGCACGACCTGTCCGAGGCGGCGTTCCTCGCGGGCGGTCCCGGCACCGTGGTCGACAGCGCGCTCGTCTCGCTGTTCGGGGACGGCCGGCTGGCCGTCGGCGGCCCGGGCATCGTGCAGGCCCGGGCGGGGGCGCGGGGCGCGGACCCCGCCGAGCGGGCCGTGCTGGCGGCGCTCGCGCAGGCGCCGTCCGGGTGGCTCTACCAGGTGCGGTACGCCGCCATGTGCGAGCCGGCCGTGCAGGAGACCGGGGACGCGCTGGCGGCACGCGGGCTGCTCTCGGCACCCGGAGCGGGGCGCGGGGTGCGGTTCTGGGGGCTGGCGCAGGCGGTGGTGTGCGTGGCGATGGTGCCGGTGTCGCTGGTGGTCACCTCGGTGTTCTGGTCGCTGTACCCGGGGCCCCAGGTGCCGTTCGTCCTCAAGGTGCTCCCGGCGCTGTTGGGCGGCTTCGCGGCAGGTGTGCTGTGCGCGCGGCGGGCCAGGCTGCGGATCACCCCGACGGGGAAGCGGGCGCTGGCCGGCTTCCGGGAGCGGTACGCGGCCGATCCGGCTCCGCGGGTGCAGGTGGCGCTGTTCGGGCTGCGCGGGCTGGGGGACGCCCGTCTGCGCGAGCAGCTGGTGCCGGCGGCGCGTGACACCCGGCTGGCGGCGGCCCAGTCCCGGGTGCGCGGGCGCGGCTCGTCGGACACGTTCGGGGCGGCGTCGGCGGAGCTGCTGCCGGTGCTGTGGTGCGCGTCGGGCGACGGCGGGGGCGGATCCTCCGGGTCCGGTGGCTGCGGATCCTCGGGGAGCAGCTGTTCGGGTGGCTCCGGTACGGGTTGCTCGGGTGGTTCCGGTTCGAGTTGCTCCGGCAGTTCCGGTTGGAGCTGGTCCAGTGGTTCGAGTTGCAGTAGTTCCTCGGGCTCCAGCTGCTCGAGCAGTTCCTCCGGTTCCAGCTGCTCCAGCAGTTCCTGACCGACCATCACCACCGCATCACGAGCTGCTCACGCTTGGGCACCGGCCGCCTGAAAGCGGCTCCGGCGGCTGTAGAAATCGGCCATGTTCTGGATCTTGTTCCTGCTGCTGGCCTGGGCCGGGGTGCTGACCTCGGCCGCCCGCCTGCTGCGGGCCGCCACCGAGGCCGCCGAGCCGGCGCCCCGCCCCGCCGCCGCCCGGCGGCCGGGGGCGCTGAACCTGTACGAGGCCGCGTACCTGGCCGGCGGCCCGGAGCGGGTCGCCGTGCTGACCCTGCTGTCGATGGAGCGCCGGCACCGGCTGCTGCTGGCCCGCACGGGCTGGGCCACCGTGCTCGACCCGGTCGCCCGTGACGCGCACGAGCGGGCCGTGCTGGCCGCGTTCGGCCCCGACGGCCGGTCCCCGGTGTCGGCGCTCCGGCAGGCCGCCGCCGCGCACTCGGCCGTACGGGCCCTCGCGGACCGGCTGGACGAGGCGGGCCTCGCGGTGCCGTGCGGGGTGCGGGACGCGGTGGCGGACGGGGTCCGGTCGGTGCGGTGGGCCGCCGTGCTGGTGGCGGCCATGGCGGGGGCGGCGCTGGCCGTCCCGGCGGACGGGGCGGACGTGTCGAAGGTGCTGTACTGGTTCGCCCTGCCGATGCTGCTCTCGGTGTGCTGTCTGGCCATCGGCGGCACCGGCGGCCCGGCCCACTCCCCCTGGGCCTCCCCGGCCGGGCAGCGGCTGATCGTGGCCCTGGACCGCGACCGCGCCCCCGGCGACCCCCTGGCGGCGGTGGCCGTCCGGGGCCTGAGCGCGGTGCGCGACCCGGACCTGCGGGCGGCGCTGGGGCGCGACGCGCCGTGGGGCCCGGCCTGATCCGAAGGACACGGCCTACGGCAACAGGGCGTACCGGGAACGGCGTTCCGGCGGTTCGCCCGTGGCCGCGCGCGGCCCTGGCATCTCATAGGACCGGACGATGAGATGAAGGGGTCGCCATGCGGACGTGCCGGACGACGACGCTCATGCGGCAGGGGGTCGCCGCGGCGGCGCTCTGCCTCGCCCTGTGCGCCCCCGCGCCGGCCCGGGCGAGCGGGCCCGCGCCGGGAGCCGGGGGCGGGGACGGGGAGGCGCGGACCGCCGCCGAGGACGCCGGGGCGGAGCTGGTCGCCCGGCGGGCCGCCGCTGCCGCCGCGCTGCGGCCGGCGGCCGGGGCGGGCGGGGCTCCGGCGCAGGGCACCCGGCCCGTGACCAGGCCCGTGGCCCGGCCCCCCGCCGCCGGGGGCGGGCGGCTGGAGTTCCGGCCGTGTCCCGCCGTCGAGGAGCTGCCCGACCCGGTGCGGTGCGCCGCCCTGCGGGTCCCGCTCGACTACGCCCGCCCCGACGGCCCGCAGATCTCCCTCACCGTCAGCCGGGTCCCCGCCACCGGCCGGGGCGGCGCCGCCCGGCAGGGCGCGCTCGTGTTCAACCCCGGCGGGCCGGGCGCCTCGGGGATGTCCTTCCCGCTCCTCGCCGACCGGCCCGCGTGGACCCGTATCGCGGCCGCCTACGACCTCGTCGGCTACGCCCCGCGCGGGGTCGGCCGCTCCGCGCCGCTGACCTGCCAGGACCCCGCCGAGCTGCCGCAGGGGCCGACACAGGTCCCGGCCGAGCCCTCCGCCGCGTACAAGCGGGAGCGGCTGGCCGCCGCCCGGGCCTACGCCCAGGGGTGCGCACGGCACGCCGGCGCCGCGCTCGGGTACTACACGACCCTGAACAACGCCCGCGACCTGGACGTGCTGCGGGCCGCGCTCGGCGAGCCGCGGCTGACCTTCATGGGGGCCTCGTACGGCACCTACCTCGGGGCCGTCTACGCCACCCGCCACCCCGGGCGCGTGCGCCGCATGGTCTTCGACTCGGCGGTCGACCCGGACCCGCGCGGCATCTGGTACGGCAACAACCTCGCCCAGGCCCCGGCCTTCGAACGCCGCTGGGCCGACTTCCGCGCCTGGGCGGCCCGCCACCACTCCGTGTACGGGCTCGGCACCACGGCGCGGGCCGTGCGGGAGAGCTACGAGAAGGTCCGCGCGGCCGTGGCCCGCACCCCGGCGGGCGGGGTCGTCGGGACGGGCGAACTGCACGCGGCGTACCTCCAGACCGCGTACTACGACGACGTCTGGCCCGAGCGGGCCGCGGCCCTCGCCGCCTTCCTGCACGGGGACCCGGCCCCGCTCGTCCGGCAGGCGGCCCGCGATCCCGGGACGGCGCAGCGGGCGGCCAACGCGACGGCCGTCTACACGGCGGTGCTGTGCAACGACGCCCCCTGGCCCGGCGACTGGGAGACCTGGGACCGCGACAACACCGAACTGGCCCGCCGGGCCCCCTTCGAGACCTGGGCCAACGCCTTCCTGAACCTGCCCTGCGCCTCCTGGCCGGTGTCGGGGCGGCAGAGCCCCGTCGACGTCGGGGTCGTCGGGGACGTCGGGGCGGCCGGGGCCGAGCCGGGCCGGCTGCCGGGGACGCTGGTCGTCGCGGCGGAGCGGGACGGGGCGACGCCCCACCGGGGCGCGCTGGAACTGCAGCGGCGGCTCGGCGCCCTGGCCTCGCTCGTCACGGAGCAGCGGGCGGGCGCCCACGGGGTGGCCGGCGGACGCAACGCGTGCGTGGACCGGCATGTGGAGCGGTATCTGCTGACGGGCGCCACCCCGGGGTGGCGCGTCACGTGTGCGCCGCATCCGGAGCCCGCACCGGTGTCGCTGGACGACCGGGCAGCGGGCGCCTCCAGGGCGCTGCTGCCTCCGGTCGTCTGAACTTCCGGGCGGGATCTCCGGCTGCGTCGTTTCGGGGGCAGGGCCTCCCGATCCCCGGAGGCCACCCTTGTGTCACGGGTGTTCCTCCGGTCCTTCCCCCCAGGGGAGGTATCAGGCGAGCCCGGCGACCAGATCGGCGACGGACTTGCGGCGCCCGGTGTAGAAGGGCACCTCCTCGCGGACGTGCATGCGGGCCTCGGAGGCGCGCAGGTGGCGCATGAGGTCGACGATGCGGTAGAGCTCGTCGGCCTCGAAGGCCAGCAGCCACTCGTAGTCGCCCAGCGAGAAGGAGGCGACGGTGTTGGCGCGCACGTCGGGGTAGCCGCGGGCCATCTTGCCGTGGTCGGCGAGCATGCGGCGGCGGTCCTCGTCGGGCAGCAGGTACCAGTCGTAGCTGCGCACGAAGGGGTAGACGCTGACGTAGTCGCGGGCGACCTCGTCGGCCAGGAAGGCCGGGATGTGCGACTTGTTGAACTCGGCCGGGCGGTGCAGGGCCATGTTCGACCACACCGGCTCCAGCGCGCGGCCCAGCTTGGTGCGGCGGAACAGGTTGTAGGCGGTCTGCAGCTCGTCCGCGGTCTCGGCGTGCCACCAGATCATGATGTCCGCGTCGGCGCGCAGGCCGGAGACGTCGTAGGTGCCGCGGACCGTGATGTCCTTGGCGGCCAGCTGGTCGAACAGCTCCTGGACCTCGTCGGCGAAACCGGTGCGGTCCTCGGGCAGGACGTCCTTCAGCTTGAAGACGGACCACAGGGTGTAGCGGATGACCTCGTTGAGGTCCTTCGCCTTCTTCCCCGCGTTGGGAATCTTCTCTGGTGCAGTCATGTGTCCATTGTCCCGTGTGCTGATCAGTGGTCTGTCCCAGGGGTGGCCAAAGCGGCGATCACCGCGTCGGCCGCCTTCCCGGCGCTCGCGATGCAGGCCGGGATGCCGACCCCGTCGTAGAGGGCTCCGCAGACCGCGAGGCCCGGCAGTGCGGCCACGGCGGCCCGGATCCGCCCGGCCCGGGCGAGGTGGCCGACCGGGTACTGGGGCAGCCCGCCGTCCCAGCGGGTGACGGTGGCGGCCACCGGCCGGGCGGCCAGCCCGACGGCCTCACCGAGGTCGCCGAGGGAGACGTCGACCAGCTCGGAGTCCTCGCGCTTGAGGTCGCCCTCGTCGCCGTGGCGGCCGATGGAGGTGCGCAGCAGGAAGAGCTCGGGGTCGGCGCCGGCCCATGACCACTTGTTGCTGGAGAAGGTGGACGCCTTGATCGTGCGGCCGTCCACGGGCGGTACGAGGAAGCCGCTGGCACCGCCGTCGGCGATCGCGGCGGGCAGGTCGGAGCGGCGGAAGGCCATGGTGACCAGGGCCATGGAGGCGTACTCGACCTCGCGCAGCCCGGCGGCCGCCGCCGGGGCGACGCCGGCGAGCAGGTCGGCGGCGGGTCCGGCGGGGGTGGCGAGGACCACGGCGTCGGCGTCGAGGACCTCGCCGCCGGCGGTGATCCGCCAGCCCGCGGGCGTACGGGCGATCCCGCGCACGGGGGTGCCGGTCAGGATCCGCGCCCCGGCGGCCCGGCAGGCGTCGGCGACGGCGAGCGGGAGCCGGCCGATGCCCCCGGCGATCCCGGCGAAGAAGGAGCCGGTGGCGGCCGCGCCGGTGACGGTGGTCCGCTCGGCGGCCGCGCGGGCCGCGGCGCCGCTCTGGAGGGAGCGGACGCTCTCGGTGAGCGTGGGGTGGGTGCGTACGGCCTCGTACAGGGCGGGGACGGCGGCGCGCATCGAGATGCGGTACGCGTCGCCCGCGTAGACCCCGCCGAGCAGCGGTTCGACCAGCCGGTCGACGACCTCGCGGCCCATGCGGGCGGCCACGTACTCGCCGACGGCGACGTCCTCGCCGACCTCGGTGGGCGGGAGTCCGGTGTCGGCGGCGATACGGGCGAGGCCCTCGGCGGACAGGACGCCGGAGGCGGCGAGCGGGGCGGTGTCGCCGGGGACGCCCATGACGTGCCCCTTGGGCATGTCGCGCAGGGCGCCGCGGGTCCAGAGCCGGGCGGTGGCGGTCGCCGGGGGCTGGAGGGCGTCGCCGAGGCCCACCGCCCGGGCCAGCTCCAGGGCCTCGGGGCGGCGGGCGAGCACGGATTCGGCGCCGAGGTCGACGGGGGCGCCCGCGAGCTCTCCGGCGTACAGCTTGCCGCCGAGGCGCGGCCCGGCCTCCAGGAGGGTGACGCGCACGCCGTCGGCGAGCAGCCGGTGGGCGGCCGCGAGGCCGGAGATGCCGCCGCCGATGACGACGACGTGCCGCGGGGGGCCCGGCCGGTCCGTACGTGTGTCCGCTTCGTGCATGGACACATCGTCTCAGACGGCCGCGGCCTGAACGTGACCACATCGGGACCGGCTCGGGACCTGGCGGGCGAAACCCGGCGGGGGCCCGCGGGCGTCGAAACGGGGACACCAGCCGATCCCCCGGGGGTACAGACGATGCACACGCTCCACAGACACCGCGGCGCCGTGGCGCTGGCCGGGCTCTCGCTCGCGGGGGCCCTCGCGCTCACGGGCTGCGGGGCCGACGGCGGCGCGAGGCCCTCCTCGGACCGGGCGGCGGTCGCCGGGCCCCGCGAGGGCGCGGCCGCCCAGGGCAAGCCGGGGGCCGGGGCGGCCGCGCCCTCGGCGGCCGCCCCGGATTCCAAGGCCGGGCCGCAGGCGCCGGTGCGCCCGCACGTCATCCGTACGGGGACGCTGGGCATCGAGACGGCCGAGCCGCAGAAGGCCCTCGCCGCGGCCCGTACGGCGGCCGAGGGCGCGGGCGGGTACGTCGGCAACGAGTCCACCGAGCGCGGCCGGGACGGCCGGATGACCTCGACGCTGACGCTGCGGGTGCCCGGCGAGCGGTTCGACCCGGTGATCGGCGCGCTGGAGGGCAGCGGGAAGCTGCTGAGCCGGAAGGTCGAGGCGCAGGACGTGACCGAGAAGGTCGCCGACGTGGACAGCCGGGTGAAGTCGCAGCAGGCCAGCGTGGCCCGGGTGCGGGAGATGATGGAGAAGGCCTCGGCGCTGAGCGACGTGGTGATGCTGGAGGGCGAGCTGAGCCGGCGTCAGTCCGACCTGGAGTCGCTGCTGGCCCAGCAGAACGCGCTGAAGGACCAGACGGCGATGGGCACGATCACGGTCTCGGTCTCGGAGCCGCCGGCGGCCGCGGCGGAGCGGAAGAAGGAGGAGGCACCGGGCCTGGGCGATGCGCTGGGCGCCGGCTGGGGCGTGTTCGTCACGCTGGTGCGCTACCTGGCCCTCGCGGTCTCGGCGGTGCTGCCGTTCGGGATCGCCGCCGCCCTGCTGCTCCTCGGGTTCAAGGCCTACCGCAGGTTCCGCCCGGCGAAGCCGAGGACGGGCCTCACCCGCACCCCGGTGCCCCGGCAGGCGACCGCCCCGGCGCCCGCCCCCGTCCCCGCGCCCGCGCGGGCGACCGCCCCGGAGCGGTCCGACGCCCCTGGAGCGGATCTCCAGGACTGACGGCGCGTCCGCCCGTACCGTGTCCCCGAAGGCGCAGGCTGCGGCACGGAGGCGGGGCGGACGATGGCAGTGGAACGACTGGTGGTGGTCGGCGGCGACGCGGCGGGGATGTCCGCCGCGTCGCAGGCGCGGCGGCTGAAGGGCCCGGCGGAGCTGGAGATCGTCGCGTTCGAGCGCGGGCACTTCACCTCGTACTCCGCGTGCGGGATCCCGTACTGGGTCGGCGGGCAGGTCGGCGGGCGGGACGAGCTGATCGCCCGTACCCCCGAGGAGCACCGCGCCCGGGGCATCGACCTGCGCACGCGCACGGAGGTCGTGGAGCTCGACGTGGCGGGCCGCCGGGTGCGCTCCCGGGACCTGGACAGCGGTGCCGAGTCCTGGACGGGCTACGACAAGCTGGTCCTGGCGACCGGCGCCCGCCCGGTCCGGCCGAAGCTGCCGGGGATCGGCGCGCACGGGGTGCACGGGGTCCAGTCCCTGGACGACGGCCAGCGCCTGATGGACGACCTGGAGCGTACGCCGGGCCGCCGGGCGGTCGTGGCCGGCGCCGGCTACATCGGCGTGGAGATGGCCGAGGCCCTGGTGAACCGGGGGTTCGAGGTCACCGTCCTGCACCGGGGCCCGCAGCCCATGTCCACCCTGGACCCGGACATGGGCGGTCTGGTGCACGCCGCGATGAACGCCATGGGCATCGTGACGGTCGCCGGGGCGGACGTGGCGAAGATCCTCACCGACGAGGAGGGCCGGGCCCGCGCGGTGGCCACCGCGGACGGGCGCGAGTACCCGGCGGACGTGGTCGTGCTCGGCATCGGCGTGGAGCCCCGTACGGCGCTCGCCCGTGCCGCCGGGCTGCCGCTCGGCGAGTCGGGGGGCCTGCTGACGGACCTGTCGATGCGGGTCCGCGGCCACGAGGACATCTGGGCCGGCGGTGACTGCGTGGAGGTCCTGGACCTGGTGGCGGGCCGGACGCGGCACATCCCGCTGGGCACCCACGCCAACAAGCACGGACAGGTGATCGGCTCGAACGCGGGCGGCGGCTACGCCACCTTCCCAGGGGTCGTCGGGACGGCGGTCAGCAAGGTCTGCGACCTGGAGATCGCCCGTACGGGGCTGCGGGAGAAGGACGCCCTGGAGGCGGGTCTGCGGTTCGTGACGGCCGCCATCCGCTCGACGAACACGGCGGGCTACTACCCGGGCGCCCGGGAGATGACGGTCAAGATGCTGGCGGAGCGCCGCACGGGCCGGCTGCTCGGCGTGCAGATCGTCGGCGGCGCCGGCTCCGCGAAGCGGGTGGACATCGCGGCGGTCGCGCTGACGGCGGGGATGACGGTGGAGCAGGTGGTCTCCCTGGACCTGGGCTACGCCCCGCCGTTCTCCCCCGTGTGGGACCCGGTGCTGGTCGCCGCCCGCAAGGCAGTGACCGCTGTCCGCTCGGCGGGCGTCTGAGCCCTGCGGGGCTGTCCCCTACCCGCCCTTCGCCCGTTCCCCGGGCTGAGGCCCGGACCCCTCCTGGGGCCCCAGACCCCCGCGCCTCAAACGCCGGCGGGGCTGGATTTGCCGCTGCGCGGCAACTTCCAGCCCGCGCGGCGTTCGAGCGCACCGGGCGCGGAGCGCACGGTACCGGGGTCCGGGGCGGAGCCCCGGGAAACGGAGAAAGGGCGGGGCGGGGAGCAGCGCTGCAGGCACCGCCCCGCCCCGCGGGGTCAGCGCTGCGTCCGCGTGTGGACGTAGTCCACCAGGCGGGTCAGCGCGTCCGGGTCGGTCGTCGGCAGGACGCCGTGGCCGAGGTTGAAGACGTGGCCCTCCAGGCCGGCCGCGGCCGCCAGGACCTCGTCCGTCTTGGCCTGGACGGCCTCCGGGGTGGAGAAGAGGACGGCGGGGTCCAGGTTGCCCTGGAGGGCCTTGCCGGGGCCGACGCGGCGGACGGCCTCGTCCAGGGAGACCCGGTAGTCGACGCCCATGACGTCCGCGCCCGCCTCGCCCATCAGGCCGAGCAGCTCACCCGTGCCCACGCCGAAGTGGATGCGCGGGACGCCGTACGAGGCGACGGACTCCAGGACCTTCGCGGAGGCCGGCATGACCGAGCGGCGGTAGTCCGCCGGAGCCAGGGCGCCGACCCAGGAGTCGAAGAGCTGGACCGCGGAGGCGCCGGCCTCGATCTGGACCTTCAGGAAGGCGGAGGTGATCTCCGCGAGGCGGTCGAGCAGCTCGGCCCACAGCTCCGGGTCCCCGTACATCAGGGCCTTGGTGTGCTCGTGGTTCTTGGACGGGCCGCCCTCGACGAGGTAGCTCGCGAGGGTGAAGGGCGCGCCGGCGAAGCCGATCAACGGCGTGCCGCCCAGTTCACCCGTGAGCATGCCGATCGCCTCGGTGACGTACGGGACGTCCTCCGGGGTGAGATCGCGCAGCTGTGCGAGGTCCTCGCGGCGGCGGATCGGCTGGGCGACGACCGGGCCGATGCCCGGCTTGATGTCCAGGTCGACGCCGATGGCCTTCAGCGGGACCACGATGTCGGAGAAGAAGATCGCCGCGTCCACGTCGTGGCGCCGGACGGGCTGCATGGTGATCTCGGTGACCAGGTCGGGGCGCATGCAGGACTCCAGCATGGCCGTGCCCTCGCGCACCTTGCGGTACTCGGGGAGTGAGCGGCCTGCCTGCCTCATGAACCACACCGGCGTGTGCGGTACCGGCTCCCGCCGGCACGCCTTCAGGAAGGCGGAATCGTACGTCTGGCTCGGCGGGCCCTGGGGGCGGTCGTTGGCGCTCACGACCCGAATCTTCGCACGTATGAAGAAGTGCCCGGCCCGGCGCGGGTGTCCCTGCGCCGTACGGCCGCTCGTTCCGCCTAGTCTTCCCGGCATGGCTGCGGCTCAGGGACGATTTTCAGATGGCGCCGAGGGTACGGACAGCGCGAAGGAGAGTTCGGTCCCGCTCCCGTTCCGGCGGGCGGTCGACGGCTTGCGCAAGGCGCGGCTGCGGCCCGGGATCGAGATCGAGCCGACGAAACCGCCCCAGCGGCTGGCTCCGTACGCGTACGCGCTGGAGGCGGCCGTCGTGGACGGGGAGGACGACCTCGCCGACGGCCGGCTGATCCTGCTCCACGATCCGGCCGGGCACGACGCCTGGCAGGGCACCTTCCGGCTGGTGACGCTGGTACGGGCGGAGCTGGAGCCGGAGATGGCGGCGGACCCGCTGCTGGCGGAGGTGTGCTGGTCCTGGCTGACGGGGGCGCTGGAGGCGCGCGGGCTGGCGTACGGGGAGGCGAGCGGCACCGTGACGATGGCGGCCTCGCACTACTTCGGCGGGCTCGCGGAGCGGCGTCCGGCGACCCAGATCGAGATCAGGGCCTCGTGGACGCCGCGCGAGGGGGTGGGCGGGGTGCCGGACACGACCGCGCACCTGGCGGCCTGGTGCGAGCTCCTGTGCCAGATCGCGGGGCTGCCGCCGGTGGGGCCCACGGACAACGCCACGGGCGTGGTGTCCCTGCCACAGCGGCGCGGTCCGCACCACCCGTAGCCGGGCGGCCCGAGGGGGCCGTACGGCCCCGTACGGCCCCGCCCGTGCGCACCGTGACGACCGCTCGTTGTCATAACGGTGCGTCAGAACGACCCGCGCCGGGCGGCCTTCTGATCATCCCTTGATCGATCGTGCGTCCGAATTGCCCGAATTGTTACTCACCAAATCGTGATCATTCCCTAAAGCCGGGTGGGTGACGTGCCGAAGGAGTCAGTGACCATCCGCACGGTGCGAACCGGCTTCCTTCCCCGAGCCGGCCCGTCCCGCCACTCCCCCAGGAGGCCTAGGTGTCCGTTCTTCTCGAGCAGCCCGCAAGCCTGGTCGCCTACCGCCCGAACAAGCCGACGGCCATGGTCGTCGTGGCCGACCCGCGCGTCCGTTCCACGGTGACCCGCCATCTGTGGGCCCTCGGAGTCCGTGACGTGATCGAGGCGTCGTCCATCGCGGAGGCCCGCCCCCGCGTCGGCAGCCCGCGCGACATCTGCGTGGCCGACGTACACCTGCCCGACGGCTCCGGTCTCACCCTGCTCTCCGAGACCCGCGCCGCGGGATGGCCGAACGGCCTGGCCCTGTCCGCCGCCGATGACATCGGAGCCGTGCGCAACGCCCTCGCGGGCGGGGTGAAGGGCTACGTCGTCACGGGTACGCGGACCAACATCGGGCTCCCCACCCGGCCCGGCGCCGCCCCCATCGGCGCCGCCGCCGCCCGTATGCACCGCCGCCCCCCGGGTGCCCCGAGCCACCCGGGCGGCTACCGAGAGCTCTCCGGCCGCGAGGTCGAGGTCCTGCGCCTCGTCGCGGAGGGCCAGTCCAACAAGGCCATCGGCGTCTCGATGGGCCTGTCCGCCCTGACCGTCAAGTCCCACCTCGCCCGCATCGCCCGCAAGCTGGGCACCGGCGACCGGGCCGGGATGGTCGCCGTCGCGCTGCGGACGGGGATCATCCACTGATCCGTCCCGAGGCTCCCGGGCGAACCGCCGGGAGACCCCGGGAACCGGCCGCCTTTCTCCCCTTCGCGCCCGTCGACGGAACGTTCCGGCGACGGGCGCGTCACATACACGGATACCCTTTACCGGTGACCGACGCCCAAGAGACCGCAGCACACCTGCGCACCACCACCGGGGGCGGCCCCCCGGACGCCGAGGTTCCGTCCGATGGGCAGCCGACGCCGATTCCCTTGCTGGAGCCCCGTGAGGGCATTCCGCCGGTCGTCGCCGACGCCGACGCCCTCGCCCGGGTCGTCGCGGCCTTCGCCGCCGGTACCGGGCCCGTGGCCGTCGACGCCGAGCGCGCCTCCGGCTACCGGTACGGCCAGCGCGCCTACCTCGTGCAGCTGCGCCGCGAGGGCGCGGGCTCCGCGCTCGTCGACCCGGTGGGCTGCCCGGACCTGTCCGCGCTGGGCGAGGCGCTCTCCGGTACCGAATGGATCCTGCACGCCGCCACCCAGGACCTGCCGTGCCTGCGTGAAATAGGCATGGTGCCCACCTCGCTCTTCGACACCGAGCTGGCCGGCCGCCTGGCGGGCTTCCCCCGGGTCGGACTCGGCGCGATGGTCGAGAGCGTGCTCGGCTACGCGCTGGAGAAGGGACACTCCGCCGTCGACTGGTCCACCCGCCCGCTCCCCGAGCCCTGGCTGCGCTACGCCGCTCTCGACGTGGAGCTGCTGGTGGACCTGCGGGACGCGCTGGAGAAGGAACTGGACCGGCAGGGCAAGCTGGAGTGGGCCCGCCAGGAGTTCGACGCCATCGCCTCGGCCCCGCCCGCCCCGCCCCGCAAGGACCCGTGGCGCCGCACCTCCGGCATGCACAAGGTGCGCCGCCGCCGGCAGATGGCGGTCGTCCGGGAGCTGTGGGAGTCCCGCGACCGGATCGCGCAGCGCCGCGACGTCTCCCCCGGCAAGGTGCTGGGCGACGCCGCGATCGTGGAGGCGGCCCTCGCCCTCCCCGCGAACGTGCACGCCCTGTCGTCCCTGCCCGGCTACGGGCAGCGCATGGGCCGGCGCCAGCTGGACCAGTGGATGGCCGCCGTGGACCGGGCGAAGGCCCTGCCCGAGAACGAGCTGCCGCAGCCCGGGGCGTCCCCGTCCGGTCCGCCCCCGCCGCGTTCCTGGGCGGACAAGGACCCGGCCGCCGCGGCCCGGCTGTCGGCGGCCCGGACGGCCGTCTCGGCGCTGGCCGAGCGGCTGAACCTGCCGCAGGAGAACCTGATCACCCCGGACACCGTGCGCCGGCTGTGCTGGGAGCCCCCCAAGCGGCTCGACGCGGACACGGTGGAACAGGCCCTGGCCGGCCACGGCGCCCGCCCCTGGCAGATCGAGCAGGTGACCCCGGCCCTGGTCAGGGCCTTGGCCGCGACCGCCTGACCCCGACCCGGCGAAAGCCCCCGGCCCCCGGCCGGGGGCTTTCGCGTGGGCCGGCCACGCCCGTGCGGTCCGCCCTGCACGGGCCTACGGCACGGGAAGCGGCGTGACGTCGTCGTTGTCGTCCAGGTGGAAGCTGCCCTTGTCCTTCCCGAACACCTTGCCGTGCTTGAGCCACTGCTTCGACATGGTCTGCAGCGTCGTGCGCCGCCCCTCCCACACCATCTGGTGGCTGGCGCAGGACACTTTGAACATCAGCTTGTTCTCACCCGGGATGGCCTTGTACAGCTCCGTGACGGACGCGACCCCGGTGGTGACGGTCCTGTCCAGATCCCCGTACACGATGAAGACGGGGACCGGGCCGCCGAGCGTGCCGTGCAGGGGCGCGGTCTTCTTGTTCCAGCCCCACCAGAAGGTCTGGCGCTGGCGGTTGATCCCTTCCGTCCCGCCGCCCGGCAGCGGCGTGCCCCACTCGCGGCCCACGGGGTCGCTCGCCATGATCGCTTCCCAGACCGTGTCCTTGATGCCCGGCGCCCGCTGGGCCGGGCAGGTGGGGCTGGTCTCGTTGTCCCAGGCCGTCTCGAACCCCGCCTTGTTGCCGAGGGCCATCGGGTACGGCGGGGTGCTCAGCGGCAGCGCTTCCGGAGCGCCGAACTCGGTCCCGGGGGCGCTGTCGCGGCCGTTGGGTGTGAAAGCGGGCGCCTGGAACATCAGGCTGCGGACGTTCTCCTTGTGCTGGATGGTGTAGGGGCCCAGCGCGAACGCGGCGGCGGAGTTGCCGATCAGGTCCACCTGCTGCACGCCGTGGAGGTCCTTGATGTACTCGACGACCGCGTGGACCTCGTCCCAGTCGCTCTGCGAGTTGCCCAGCTGATAGGGGTACGTAGGGGGGCCGTCGGAGGTCAGGGGCAGGTTGGGGTACAGGACGCGGTCGTGCTGGGCCGGGTTGCCGTTGTACGCGCTGTCCATCTCCGGGCGGGGCGAGAGCCCCATCCCCTGGAGGTCCATCATGAACACGTCGTAGCCGGCCTGGGCCAGGGTCCTGGCCCAGCTGTAGTCGCCAAGACCGATGTCGTACACCGCCAGGACCGGGACGGTCCTGCCGTGCAGCATCAGGACGGCGCGGCGGTCCGCGGGCGGGGTGTCCTCCGGATACGGGTCGTACTCGCGGACGAAGAGGTCCACGGGCTGGCCGTAGTTGGCGGGAACGGTCGACTCGTGCTGGACGGCGTGGTCGGTCTGCCTGATCTGCGCCATGCGGGACTCCGCTTGCGTGGGAGGGGAAGCCCGGAGGCGAGCGCCGCCGGGCGGAGCCAAGGATCGGGGCCGCCGGGGCGCCCGGTCCTGAGCAGGGCCGGACGGACGGCCGAAAACGACCCCATCGTGGCGCCCAACCCCTCCGGTCGGCCAGGCGCACGCCGGGGCGCACGGTGGAGGGCCGCGCGGCGCCGCCCCGAGTGTGACCTTCGCCGCTCCTCGGGGAGGGGGTGTGCACATTGGTTACCCGCAAGTAGCATGGGCCGGGTGAGCGGGCGCTCAGCCATACCGGCCGGGCCGCCCCCGCGCAGCAGCGCCATCCCGTACCTGGAGGAGAGCCAACGTGCCTCGTACCGTCAGGGACGTCGTCTTCGTCGACGGCGTCCGCACCCCGTTCGGCAAGGCGGGCCCGAAGGGCATCTACCACGAGACCCGCGCCGACGACCTCGTCGTGAAGGCGATCCGGGAGCTGCTGCGCCGCAACCCGGACCTGGACCCCAAGAAGATCGACGAGGTCGCCATCGCCGCGACCACGCAGATCGGCGACCAGGGCCTGACGCTGGGCCGCACGGCCGGCATCCTCGCGGGCCTCCCGCAGTCCGTCCCGGGCTACTCCATCGACCGCATGTGCGCCGGCGCGCTGACCGCCGTGACCGCCGTCGCGGGCGGTGTGGCCTTCGGTGCGTACGACGTCGCCCTCGCCGGCGGTGTCGAGCACATGGGCCGCCACCCCATGGGCGAGGGCGTGGACCCGAACCCGCGCTTCGTCTCCGAGAAGCTGGTCGACGAGTCCGCCCTGTTCATGGGCATGACCGCCGAGAACCTGCACGACCGGTACCCGACGATCACCAAGCTCCGCGCCGACCAGTACGCCGTGCGCTCGCAGGAGAAGGCCGCCAAGGCGTACGCCGACGGCAAGATCCAGCAGGACCTGGTCCCGATCTCGGTGCGCAACACCAACGAGGCCGCGGGCGAGACGGGCTGGGGCCTGGTCACCACCGACGAGCCGATGCGCCCGGGCACCACGCTGGAGAACCTGGCCGGCCTGAAGACCCCGTTCCGTACGCACGGCCGGGTCACCGCGGGCAACGCCGCCGGTCTCAACGACGGTGCCACCGCCGCGATCATCGCGTCCGAGGACTTCGCCCGGGAGAACAACCTCCCGGTCAAGATGCGCCTCGTCTCGTACTCCTTCGCGGGTGTCGAGCCGGAGGTCATGGGCTACGGCCCGATCCCGGCGACCGAGAAGGCCCTGGCCCAGGCCGGCCTGACGATCGAGGACATCGGTCTCTTCGAGGTCAACGAGGCCTTCGCGGTCCAGGTCCTCGCGTTCCTGGAGCACTACGGCATCGCCGACGACGACGCCCGCGTCAACCAGTACGGCGGCGCCATCGCCTTCGGTCACCCGCTCGCCTCCTCCGGCGTGCGCCTGATGACGCAGCTGGCCCGCCAGTTCGAGGAGCAGCCGCACGTCCGCTACGGCCTGACCACCATGTGCGTCGGCTTCGGCATGGGCGCCACGGTCATCTGGGAGAACCCGCACTTCAACGCCGAGGGAGACTCCAAGTGAGCACCACCGCTGAGCTCCTGAAGGGCGCGGCCGAGCTGTTCCCGGACGAGGTCGTCACGTCCGCGCACGTCCGCCACCTGGACCTGCCGTTCGGCGCCGGGCGCTTCGCGCTCATCACGCTGGACAACGGCTTCGACCACACCAAGCCGACCACCTTCGGCCCGCAGTCGCTGGCCAACCTGAACGCGGCGATCGACCAGGTCGAGCAGGAGGCCACCGCCGGCTCCATCGTCGGCGCGGGCATCACCGGCAAGCCGTTCATCTTCGCGGTCGGCGCCGACCTCAAGGGCGTCGAGCTGCTGAAGAAGCACGACGAGGCGCTCGCCATCGGCAAGGGCGGCCACGACGTCTTCAAGCGCCTCTCCACGCTGGCCGTCCCCACCTTCGCGTACTACAACGGCGCGGCGATGGGCGGCGGTGTCGAGGTGGGTCTGCACTGCTCCTACCGCACCGTCTCGAAGGCCATCCCGGCCTTCTCGCTGCCCGAGGTCTTCCTCGGCCTGGTTCCGGGCTGGGGCGGCTGCGCCATCCTCCCGAACCTGATCGGCGCTGAGCGCGCGGTCTCGGTCATCATCGAGAACTCGCTCAACCAGAACCGCCAGCTCAAGGGCAAGCAGGTCTTCGAGCTCGGCATCGCCGACGCGATCTTCGAGGGCGCGGACTTCCTGGAGCAGTCGCTCCTGTGGACCGCGAACGTCCTGAACGGCACGACCGAGGTCGTACGCGCCGAGGTCGACCGCGGCGAGGCCTGGGACGCGGCCGTCGCCAAGGGCCGCGCCATCGCGGACTCCAAGGTGCACGGCGCCGCTCCGGCCGCCTACCGCGCCCTGGAGATCATCGCCGCGGCCAAGGACGGCGACCTCCAGGCCGGCTTCGACGCCGAGGACAAGGCCCTGGCCGACCTCATCATGGGCGGCGAGCTGCGCTCGGGCATCTACGCCTTCAACCTGGTCCAGAAGCGCGGCAAGCGCCCGGCCGGTGCCCCGGACAAGTCCCTGGCCCGTCCGGTCACCAAGGTCGGCGTCGTCGGCGCGGGCCTGATGGCCTCGCAGCTGGCGCTGCTGTTCCTGCGCCGCCTGGAGGTGCCGGTGGTCCTCACCGACATCGACCAGGAGCGCGTGGACAAGGGTGTGGGCTACGTCCACGCCGAGATCCAGAAGCTCCTCGGCAAGGGCCGCATCAACCAGGACAAGGCCAACCGCCTGACCGCCCTGGTGACCGGTGTCCTGGACAAGGCCGAGGGCTTCGCGGACGCGGACTTCATCATCGAGGCCGTGTTCGAGGAGATGTCCGTCAAGCAGAAGGTGTTCGCGGAGGTCGAGGCGGTCGCCCCGGCGCACGCGATCCTCGCCACCAACACCTCCTCGCTGTCGGTGTCGGAGATGGCCTCGAAGCTCCAGCACCCGGAGCGCGTGGTCGGCTTCCACTTCTTCAACCCGGTCGCGATCCTCCCGCTGCTGGAGATCGTCCGCGGTGAGAAGACGGACGACGCCTCGCTGGCCACGGCCTTCGGCGTCGCCAAGAAGCTGAAGAAGACCGCGGTCCTGACGAAGGACGCCCCGGCGTTCGTCGTGAACCGCATCCTGACCCGCTTCATGGGCGAGATCCAGAACGTCATCGACGAGGGCACCCCGGTGGTCACGGCGGAGAAGGCCATCGAGCCGCTCGGCCTGCCGATGTCCCCGCTGGTGCTGCTGGAGCTCGTCGGCCCGGCGATCGGCCTGCACGTCTCCGAGACGCTGAACCGTTCCTTCCCGGAGCGCTTCACCGTTTCGCCGAACCTCAAGCGCGTGGTCGAGGCCGGCAAGCGCGGCTTCTACGTCTACTCCGCCGAGAACGGCTTCAAGCCGGAGCTGGACCCCGAGGTCGCCGCCCTCCTGGTGCAGGGCGACTCCGTCCTGACCGAGGAGCAGGTCCGCGACCGCGTCCTGGACGCCGTGGCGCAGGAGATCGGCCTGATGCTGGAGGAGGGTGTCGTGGCCGAGGCCCAGGACATCGACCTCTGCCTCATCACCGGTGCGGGCTGGCCCTTCCACCTGGGCGGCATCACCCCGTACCTGGACCGTGAGGGCGTCTCGGAGCGGGTGAACGGCAAGAAGTTCCTCGCCCCGGGTGTCGCCAGCGTCCCGGCGTAACACCGAGGGCAGTACCGAGGAGGGCCCGTCCGCACCCCGTGCGGACGGGCCCTTCCGCGTACGCCTACCTGCGGCCGAGCCGGCCGGTCTTGACCAGGCGCTGAGCAGCCGGCGAGTCCGGGTTGATGCTGAGCGCCCGCTGCCCCGCCCGCAGCCGCAGGTCGTCGCCGCGCTTGCCCAGCTTGGCGGCCGTCTCCGCGATCCGCAGCCACACCATGGCGCGCCCGCTCTCGGCGGAGATCTCGGCTGCCCGCTCGATCAGGAGCCTGGCCCGGTCGGTCTCCTTGCGGCGGATGTGGGCCTGGGCCATGCCGATGAGCAGGTCGAGGTTCTCCTGTTCGGCGAGCAGTCGTGCGCCGACCTCCAGGACGCCCCGGTCGTCCTTGGCCTCGACGAGCGAGGCGAAGCCGCTCATCGAGACGTCGGTGACGGGCACCTCGTCCGGCTCGCGGCGCTCCCCGGTGCCGCGCAGGGTCCAGCCCAGGCCGCGCCGCCACTTCCAGGTGCGCGGGCCGGGCAGTTCCAGGCGGGTGCGGGTGCGCTCGTTGAAGTGCATGGACAGCTCGGGGCGGGCCTCCCACTGGTCGACGGCCGCGGCGATGTACGCCTCGGCCACCGGGCGCAGGAAGTCGAACCGCTTGGGCTGCATGCAGTAGCCGACGGCCTGGACGTACGGGGTGACCTCGGTCCGGATGTGTTCGGCGTCCAGGATCCGGTCCGCCGGGGCGGCCGTCGGATCCTCCAGGTCGGGGACCAGGGCGTGGGTGAGGGTGGCGGGTATCCGGTTGCTGTTCGCGTACGGCCGCATGCGCCGGACGACCTCCAGCGCGCCGATCTGGGCGACGGGGATCCCGTACAGGGCCCGGGCGGTGAACAGGCCGGTGGAGAAGCACCCGATCACCCGGCCGGGCCGCAGGTACTCGAAGACGGTCTCGGCGAGGACCGGGACGTCCAGCACGAGGAAGGGGACGCCGGCCTCGCGGGCGGCCCCGGCGAGGGCGTCGGAGAGGCTGGAAGGGGCGCTGGGGTGCGGTTTGAAGACGACGGAGGTGTGGCCGAGCCGTACCGCGTGCTCGAACATGCGCCGGTGCAGGTCCTCTTCCTCCTCTTCGGTGAGGATGCCGAGCGGGGAGAGGTACTGGCCGAGGAGGAGTGCGGTCTGCGGGCCCCGCTCGGCGAGCTGCCGCGGGATCACCCGGTCGAGGACCGGGCGGCACTCCTCGGTGAGCTCCGCCATCAGCTTGAGGACGGCGCCGGTGTGCACGGGCTGTGAGGGGGTCCCGTGCTCGGTGAGGAGCATGGGCAGCAGGGTGGGGACGAGGTCGAGGTAGAGGACCTGGGCGATCCGGCCGTGGATGGGGCGGGGCAGGTCGTTGCGGGTGGGGCCGTAGCTCATGACCCCGTCGGCGTACACGGTGAGGGTGGCGTCGGAGAAGATCTTGCAGAGGGTCTGGGCGGGCTTGACCTGGATCGACTCGACGACGAGTTCCAGGGGGCCGGGCCGGATGGCCATCTTCTCCCCCATGACGGTGCGCCACAGGGGGGCGTCCTCGTCGCGGGGGGCCCACAGCGCCGGGTGGAAGGGGTAGATGAGGTCGTTCCAGTAGACGACCCGGTGGAAGCGCGCGAGGACGGCGGCGGCGCCCGGCATGTGGTGCAGCGGGGTGGCGACTTCGGGGATGTCCACGTTGTTGCAGACGAGCAGGACGCGCTCGCGGTCGTCCCGGCCGAGCTGCCCGGCGTCGATGGCGGCGGCCACCGTCATGGCGCCGTAGAGGGTGGAGGCGGCGAATATCCGGGTCATCGGGCGGCGGCGCCCTGGTGCTGCGACATGAGTTCCCTGAGCTTGGTCACGCGTGCGGAGTCCATTCCCGCCAGGGTTCCTTCGA
Source organism: Streptomyces sp. NPDC033966 (assembly GCF_055575955.1). Classification (NCBI taxonomy): domain Bacteria; kingdom Bacillati; phylum Actinomycetota; class Actinomycetes; order Kitasatosporales; family Streptomycetaceae; genus Streptomyces; species Streptomyces sp. NPDC033966. The sequence continues at coordinate 81,088 of NZ_JBVIRQ010000007.1, forward strand.
GGATGTCCTGGGGGAGGTCGAAGAGGATCTGCGCGCCGCGTTCGCGCAGCAGGTCCCGGGTGAGTTCCTCGTACTGTTCCTCGCGGCCCAGATGAATGACGATGAGCGCGCACAGGGTTCGCATGGCCTTGAACGACAGTTCATATCCGCGCGGGTGGTGGGAGAGCTCGTCGAAAATCATCCGGAAGGCCGGGAGGAAGTCCAGCTGCCGTTCGTCGGGGACCTTGGTGAGGGAAGTGGACACGTCGCGGCGGTAGAAGACGCCGTGGAGGTCGACCACTCCGAAGGACCGCATCCGCAGGTGCAGCTTGTAGAACCAGGGGCGGTCCTCGGCGGTGCGCAGGCTCTCGTCGAAGAACAGCGCGTCGGCCGCCCGCAGCCGCTCCCGGTGATAGATGCCCGCCCAGGACTGCGGGTAGTCCATGAAGGTGGAGGCGTCGACCGGGCCGATGTAGTCGGCTGGCTCCAGCGGGAGGGCCCTCGGCGCGAGCGGCGCCATGACGATCTTCCTTTTTCTCCCGTACACGCGGACGTGGCCGGTGCGCAGGAAATCCACGCCCGACTGGCTCATCCAGCCGACCAGTTGCGCGAGATATCCGGGGGCGTACCAGTCGTCGCCGTCGAGAAAGGTGAAGAAGCGGCCGCGGGCGGCGGCGAGGCCGATGTTGCGGGTGGCCGATATCCCCAGGTTCCGCTCATTGCGGATCAGGACGGCGCCGGGAATACCCGGAACCATCTCCCGCAGGATCTCTGACGTGCCGTCGACGGAGCAGTCGTCGACGACGATGAACTCGAAGTCCTCCCGGGCATTGAGCGCCAAGGACTTGAGCGCCGTCCGACAGAACTCCCGGACGTCACACATCGCGACGATTACCGAAAGGGTCACCACCGGAAGCACTCACCTTCTCCCCATTGCCCACACACGTCCGCCGAAGGCCCGCGGACGGACCGGACATCATGATAGAAGCGCCCGGAGAGGCACCCGGATGCTCCGGGTGTGACGTACAACTCCCTGGGCCGTCGAAGCCTTTTCGTGACACCTGGGACTCGGCTGAGCATGTAGGGTCTATGGGGCCCGGCGGCAGTCCCGCCCCTCGCCCGCGCCGGCCGCGGGTACGCCGACGGCAGTTGGGCTCCGCCGACCGACCGGGAATCACCAAGTGCGCATCCACGTGCTCGCAGACTCCGACACCCGCTGGAAATGGGGCGCGGGGCTGGCGGTGGGCCTGGCACCCGGCAGCGAGGTGCACGCCCACATGCTGCGCGGCCGCAGCACCCCGACGGCGCGCCAGCTGGCGGAGGTCGGCATCACCCCCGCCTCGATCACCGAGGCCACGCTCGCCGGTTTCGCGGCGGCGCCGGAACTCGACGGAGCGGATCTGATCATCCTGGGCACGGTCGGCGGCGCCACCCACGCGGCCCTGCACGCGCTCGCCCACCGGTTCGCCGGGGCGGCGCGGCGGCCGGTCCTGATGACGGGATACGTGGGCGTCGTGTACGAGAAGATGGCCGACGGGCTCCTGCTGCGGGCCGGCGCCGACATCGTGCTCGCCAACAGTCCTTTCGACCGGCGCCGTTTCACCGAGGTGTACGAGCCACTCGGAATTCCCGTTTCCTGCATAGTCCAGACGGCGCTCCCGTTCCTCGACCAAAGGCCTTACGACCCGAGCCGCACGTACGCCACCCACCCCTATACGGTGTGTTTCGCCGTCCAGCCGTCGGTGCCCGCCGACCGGAACGGCCGCCTTTACATGCTGCGCCGCGCGATATCCCACGCGCGGCTGCGCCCGGGACGCGACGTGCTGATCAAACTCCGCAGCAAGCCCGGTGAGGCGACCACTCATGTGGAGGCCTTCCATTACCAGGTGCTCGCGGAACAGCTGGAAGAACCGCTGCCGCCCAATCTGCATTTCGTCTACGGAAACATGTCGGACACCCTCGACCGCACCGACCTGCTGGTGACGGTCAGTTCCACGGCCGCGCTCGAATCGATGCACCGGGGAATGCCGACCGCGATCCTCAGCGATCTCGGAGTCCGGGAAGTCCACGGAAACCACTATTTCACCGGTTCCGGCTGCGTCACCGACTGGTCCGCGATAGACGAGGGCGACGCCCCGCTCGCGGACGAATCCTGGACGGCCGACCAGGGAATCCGCGCGGTGGATCCGTACGGGGAACTGCGCCACCGGATCGAGCAGTTGCGCGGCGCCGCGCTGCCGCCGATATCCCCGTACTACACGGCCGACAGCGCGCCCGAATACGTGGGTACGCTGCTGCGCCGGCGGGGGCTGAACCCGGACGGCTCCCCCGGCGCGGCCGCCGCCGCCCGCCGCCCGAGCGGCCCCATGCGGCGCACCTCACGCCGCGTGCTGAAGGTCGCCTACCAGTTCGGGGTCCAGCGCGTGGCCCCGAAGATCCAGCAGTGGGGCGGCGTGTGACCGCCCCCGTCGTCCCGGCACCCCAGGGGGAAGCCTCGTGAACGTCACCGCCGTCATACCCGCCCGGGGCGGCTCCAAGGGCATCCCCGGCAAGAACACCGCCGAGGTCGGCGGGGTCCCGCTCGTCGCCCGCGCGGTCCTCGCCTGCCGGGGCGCCGCCCACGTGACCCGGGTCGTGGTCTCCACCGACGACGCTGCGATCGCCCGCGCCGCCCGCGGGGCCGGCGCGGAGGTCGTCGACCGCCCGGCGGAGCTGGGCTCCGACCGGGCGTCCAGCGAGTCCGCGCTGCTGCACGCGCTGGACGTGCTGGAGGAACGTCACTCCGAGCCCGTGGACGTACTCGTCTTCGTACAGTGCACCAGCCCCTTCACCACCCCGGAGGAGGTCGAGGAGACCGTGCTGGCCGTGGTCCGCGACGGCGCCGACTCGGCCTTCACCGCCGTGCCCTTCCACGGCTTCCTCTGGGGCACCGGGCCCGCCGGGGCGGAGGCCGGCCACCACGCGCACGGGGTCAACCACGACAGCTCCGTACGCCTGCGCCGCCAGGACCGCACCCCCGAGTACCTGGAGTCGGGCGCCGTCTACGCGATGCGCGCCGACGGCTTCCGCCGGCACGGGCACCGCTTCTTCGGCCGGACCCAGCTCGTCCCCACCGCGCCCGAGCGGGCCATCGAGATCGACGAGCCCGGCGACCTCGGCCGGGCCCGGGCCCTGGCCCCCCTCCTCGACCCCCAGCAGACCCCGGCGGCCCCGTCGTCGCAGGACCCCTCGCAGGACCCCTCGCAGTACCCCGGAAAGGAACTCTGAACAGTGGTGCACAGCAGCCGAATCCGCCGTATCGGGAACAAGGAGGTCGGCCCCGGCCGCCCCACCTATGTGATCGGCGAGATCGGGATCAACCACAACGGTGAGATCGCCAACGCCCTCGCGCTGATCGACGCGGCCGCCGACGCAGGCTGTGACGCCGTCAAGTTCCAGAAGCGCACCCCCGAGATATGCACCCCGCGCGACCAGTGGGACATCGAGCGGGACACCCCCTGGGGCCGGATGACGTACATCGACTACCGCCACCGCGTGGAGTTCGGCGAGGACGAGTACCGGGCCATCGGCGAGCACTGCGCCGAGCGCGGCATCGACTGGTTCGCGTCCCCGTGGGACACCGAGGCCGTGACCTTCCTGGAGAAGTTCGACGTCCCGGCCCACAAGGTGGCCTCCGCCTCCCTGACCGACGACGAGCTGCTGCTCGCCCTGCGCGCCACCGGCAAGACGGTCATCCTGTCGACCGGCATGTCCACCCCGCAGCAGATCCGGCACGCCGTGGAGGTGCTGGGCAGCGCGAACGTCGTCCTGCTGCACGCCACCTCGACGTACCCGGCCAAGGCCGAGGAGCTCAACCTGCGCGTCATCAACACGCTCCAGGAGGAGTACCCGAACGTCCCGATCGGCTACTCCGGCCACGAGACCGGCCTCCAGACCACGGTGGCCGCCGTCGCCCTCGGCGCGTGCGCCGTGGAGCGGCACATCACCCTGGACCGCGCCATGTGGGGCTCCGACCAGGCCGCCTCCGTCGAACCGGGGGGTCTGGCCCGCCTGGTCCGCGACATCCGCACCATCGAGACCGCCCTCGGCGACGGCGTCAAGCGCGTCTACGCCTCCGAACTCGGCCCGATGAAGAAGCTCCGCCGGGTCCAGGGCACCCTCCCCGCCGAGGGCGTGACGGCCACGGCATGAGCGACACCCTCGCCCTGGTGGAGAGCCCGGCTCAACTACTGAACGTGCTGGAGTGGGCGTACGTCCACCCGGGCGAGGCAGCGTCCCTCACCATCGCCGTCCTCCAGCCGGTGGACCCGCGCTCGCGCGCGCAGGTCCGCCGGCTGTGCCGGTTCGCCTCCCAGTCCAAGGTGGTCTGGCGGCGCTACGAGGTCCGCGCGGGCTATCTGGGGCGGGCCGGGGAGCTGGTCCGCCTCGGCCGCGCGGTCGCGGCCGCCCGGCGCCTGGTGATCGGCGACCTGTTCTCCCGCACGATCCAGCTGCTGCTGCCCCGCTCCAAGGCCCGCGAGGTGGTCGTCGTGGACGACGGCACCGCCACCACCGAACTGGTCAGCCTGCTGACCTACGGCGGGCAGCTGACCCGCTGGCACCAGGGCGAGCTCAAGCCCTCCGCCAAGGGCGGCCCGGTCAACCGCTGGCTGGCCCGGGAGGAGCTGGAGCGCGCCGTCTTCTTCACCTGCATGCCGGTCGCCGCCCCGCCCGGCACCGAGGTGCGGCCCAACGACTACGCCTGGAGCCGGGCCACGTTCGGCCCGGTGCGGGTGCGGTCCGGGGCCGATCTGGCGGGCAGCTCCCTGGTGGAGACCGGGGTCGTCGACGAGGACCGGTACATCGACGCGGTCGGCTGGATCGCCCGCCACCGGGCGGCCGGCCGCTACTTCGCGCACCGCAGGGAGAGCGGGACCAAGCTGGAGCGGATCGCCGCGCTCACCGGCATGGAGATCGTCCAGCCCGAGCTGCCCCTCGAACTGACCGCGCTCACCGAGCCCATCGGCCAGTCCCTGCTGACCTTCGCGTCCACCATCGCCTACACCCTGCCCATCGTGCTGGGCGGCTCGCCCGTGCGGGTGGAGCTGTGCGACATCGACGACGCCTGGATCACCCCGGACACCGCGGAACGGTCGGTGGACTTCCTGCGGCGGATATCGGCACTGGCGGTGGACCGGCACAAGCTGACGAGGATCCCGCCGCAGGGGCGGCGGCGAGCCGAGCCGTCAGAGGCGCTGCCAGCGGCCCAGTGACAGGCCGGAGTTGTCCTTCTGCCGGCTGACCAGCAGTTCACCGCGGGCGCTGACACAGGCGATGACGACCAGGCCCCGGGCGTCGACGGCGAGCGCCGGGGAGCCCGGTCCCTCCTCGCCGATCTCGGTCCACCAGAGCCCCGCCGCCTCGTGTTCCGTGGGGTACGCGGCGAGCGCGGTGCGCCCGTTCACGCCCCGGTGTGCCAGCACCGTGCAGTCGTAGCCGTCGACCAGCGCGCGGACGGCCGCGACCGCGCCGACCGCCGGTCCGCCGCCGAGGGCCAGCACCCCGGCGCCCTCCCGGCAGGCGAACACCCCGCTCCCGTCGGCCGCGTGCCAGAAGTGGGTGACGCGGCCCGGTGCCGTCTCCAGCGTGCGCACCGAGCCGTCCTGGGCGAGGTACGGGACGTCCTGGGCCCGCTCCATCGGGCCGCCGGGGGTGCCCTGGGTCCAGCGGGAGAGCCCCTTCTCGCCGGGTGCGGCCAGCCAGACCCGGCCGTCGGCGGCCGAGTCGGCGCCGAGGCCCTCGAAGGCCTTGCTGCCCCGCAGGTCCTCCCAGGCCTGCCAGCCGCCCTTGCTGTCCTGACGCCTGACGTGGACTCCGCGACCCGCGTTGCGGACGAAGAGGTGGGGCGCGCCCTGGGCGTCCACCGCCAGGGCGGGCGGGCCGCCGCGGTGCGACATCCCGGGCCGCTGGTAGAGGGAGCCGAGGGATTCCCAGGGCCCCATCGGGCGGCCGCTCTGGTACTGCACCGCGTGGTGGTAGGTGACCGTCTCGGCGTCCCCGGTCCCGGTGCGGCGCCGGCCCGCGAAGTGGACGTACCCGTCCGGGCCCTGGCCCACCACGAGGTCGGTGAGCCCGTCGGCGGGGAGGAGGTCGGGGCCGCTCCAGCCGGGGCCGCCGGGGGCGCTCTCGGTCCAGCGGAGCAGACCGCCCTCGGCGCGCGCGTAGGCGGTGAGCCGGCCGTCCTTGCCGGCGAGGAGCCAACGGCCGGTCAGGGGGCCCAGCGCCGCGGTGTTCCGGTCGGGCGCGGTGGCCCCGACGGCTCCGGAGGGCTGCTCGGGGGATCTGTTCGAACCGCGCCGGGATCGCGTCGCCATGAAACCGCAGCAACCCTTCCGCTTCGCCGTTCGAACAGAATCAGGATACCCCGGGGCTCCCGGGCGGCCCCCTGCGTCTATGTTGTAGCCCGCGAGATCCCCCCGAGATCCCCACCGGATCTCCCGCCACCCGTTCGGAAGGACCGGTTCCCGGGCATGACTTCAGACTCCACCGCCACCGCGCGGCCTCCTCGTTCGCGCGCCTCCCGGATCCGGCGGGGGCTCGCCTGGACGGCGGCCGTGGTGGTCCTCGGCGCGGCGGGGTCCGGCTGGTGGGTCTACGGCCACCTCAGCGGGAACATCGACAGCGTGGACCTGGACCAGGCCATCGGCACGGACAACCGGCCGCCGAAGGTGGCCGGGAACGCGCAGAACGTCCTGGTCCTCGGCTCCGACTCCCGGGCGGGGGCCAACGGCGACCTCGACCACGGCGACGTCAGCGGGGCCCGCTCCGACACCGCGATGCTGGTGCACATACCCCGTCCTGGCGCCGCCCGGGCCAGGGCCACCGCGGTGAGCATCCCGCGCGACACCCTGATCACCCGGCCCGAGTGCAAGGACGAGGACGGCAGGACCGTCCCCGAGGCGGGCCGGGTCATGTTCAACTCCGTCTACTCGCTGGCCGGTCCGGCCTGCGTGGTCAAGACGGTGGAGCAGCTGTCCGGGATCCGCGTGGACCACTTCGTCGAGGTGGACTTCGCCGGCTTCAAGGGCCTCGTCGACGCCCTCGGCGGGGTCACCGTCACCCTCGACAAGCCGATGACCGGCGCGAAGGGCGGCCTCAAGCTGGACGCGGGGACACACCGGCTGAACGGCACCGACTCGCTGAAGTTCGTACGCACCCGCTACGGCTACGGCGACGGCAGCGACCTCGGGCGCATAGGCCTCCAGCAGCAGTTCATGCTCGCGATGCTGTCCGAGATCAAGAAGCAGGACGCCCTGGGGAATCCGGCGCGGCTCTACAAGCTCGCCGACGCCGGCACCAAGTCGCTGACCACCGACTCCGACCTGGCCTCGCTCACCGCGCTGTCCGACTTCGCGCGGAGCATGCAGGGCGTGGACCCGGCCACCATGGAGACCATCATGCTGCCGGTGGCCTACGACAAGGTGGACCCGAACCGGGTCGTGGTCGCACAGGAGCGGGCCTCCCAGCTGTGGGAGGCCCTGCGCAACGACCAGAAGGTCCCCGCCTCGGCGAAGGACTCCCCCGCCAAGGGCGGCGGCCCGGGCGCCAAGTCCGCGGCGCCCGGGCCGTCCCCGTCGTCCTGATGTCCTGATGTCCTGGTACTGCTAGTACTCCGCTTCCTTGCCGGCCTGGGCGAGGCGGCTCTTGCGCTTGCCGTACAGGAAGTAGACGACGAAGCCGACCACCATCCAGATCCCGAAGCGCAGCCAGGTCTCGGCCGGCAGGTTGAGCATCAGCCAGAGCGAGGCCGCCATCGACAGGATCGGGATCACCGGCACCCACGGGGTGCGGAAGGACCGGTGCAGGTCGGGGCGGGTCTTGCGCAGGACGATCACGCCGAGCGCCACGATGACGAAGGCGAACAGGGTGCCGATGTTGACCAGTTCCGCGAGCTTCGCCAGGCTGGTGAACCCCGCGATGACCGCGATGATCCCGCCGAGGAGCAGCGTGGCCCGGTAGGGGGTGCGGTACTTGGGGTGGGTGACGGAGAAGACGCGCGGCAGCAGTCCGTCACGGCTCATCGCGAAGAACACGCGGGTCTGGCCCAGCAGCAGGATCATGCTGACCGTGATCAGGCCGACGGCCGCCCCGAGGCTGATGGCACCGGAGAAGAACGGCTGGTTCACCGACTTGAAGGCCTCGGCGAGCGGGGCGGTCGGCGACATCTCCGCGTAGTACTGCATGCCGGTGACCACGATGGTCACGGCGACGTAGAGCAGCGTGCAGATGAGCAGCGAGCCGAGGATGCCGCGCGGCATGTCCCGTTGCGGGTTCTTGGTCTCCTCGGCCGCGGTGGCCACGACGTCGAAGCCGATGAAGGCGAAGAAGACCAGGGAGGCGGCGGTGAAGATGCCCATGATGCCGAAGTTGGTGGGCTCGTACCCGAACAGCAGCTGGACCAGTGGTGCCGTCCAGCCGCTTCCGCCCTCCTGCGGCTTCGCCGGGGGGATGAACGGCGAGTAGTTGTCGGCCTTGATGAAGAACAGGCCCGCGATGATGACCAGCAGCACCACGGTGACCTTGATGGCCACGACGACCGCGGTGATGCGCGCCGACAGCTTCGTGCCGACGACGAGTACCGCGGTGAGGACGAGGACCAGCAGGAAGGCCATCAGGTCGAAACTGCCGCCCGCGTCGGGTCCGGACAGCGCGACGGGCATGTCCCAGCCGAGGTTCGTGTGCATGAGGTGGCGTACGTACCCGGACCAGCCGACCGCCACGACGGCCGTGCCGAGCGCGAATTCGAGGACCAGGTCCCAGCCGATGATCCAGGCCGGCAGCTCGCCGATCGAGGCGTACGCGAAGGTGTAGGCCGATCCGGCCACCGGGACGGTGGACGCGAACTCGGCGTAGCAGAGGGCCGCGAGGGCGCAGACGACGCCCGACACCACGAAGGAGAGCGCGGTGGCGGGGCCGGCGTTGTTGCGGGCCGCGATGCCTGTGAGGACGAAGATGCCGGTACCGATGATGACACCGACACCGAAGACCGTCAGGTCCCAGGCGGAGAGCGATTTTCGGAGCGCGTGCTCCGGTTCCTCCGTGTCACGGATGGACTGTTCCACCGTCTTGGTGCGGAACGGGCTGTTCTGATCCGTGCTCACCGACGCACCTCCCAAGAAGTACGCGAACGGGCCGGGAGGCCCACCCTTCAAGGGTGATCTCCCGGCCCGTGACGTGCAACCGCGCGATCCGGCCTGTTCCGGCTAGTCGACGGCGGCGGCGGGCTCGTTCTCGAAGCGGCCGTCCAGCTTGGCGACGAGACCGGTGACCTGGCGGGCGATGTCCGGGGCGGTCAGGCCGATCTCGGCCATGATCTCCTTGCGCTGCGCGTGGTCGAGGAAGCGCTGCGGGATGCCGAAGTCACGCAGGGGTACGTCGACGCCCGCGTCGCGCAGGGCCTGCGAGACGGCGGCGCCCACACCGCCGGTGCGGCCGTTGTCCTCGACGGTGACGACGACCCGGTGCCGGTCGGCGAGCGGGGCCAGGGCCTCGTCCACGGGCTTGACCCAGCGGGGGTCCACCACGGTCGTGGAGATGCCCTGCTTGTCGAGCAGGCCGGCGATCTCCAGGCACATCGGCGCGAGCGCGCCGACGGAGACGAGGAGTACGTCCGGCCGGGTGACCTCGGGGGCCGGCTCGCGCAGGACGTCCATGCCGCCGATGCGGCCGACGGCCGGGACCGCCGGGCCGACGACGCCCTTGGAGTAGCGCACGACGGTCGGGGCGTCCTTGACCTCGACGGCCTCGCGCAGCTGGGCGCGCAGCTGCTCGGCGTCGCGCGGGGCCGCCAGGCGCAGGCCGGGTACGACCTGGAGGATGGACATGTCCCACATGCCGTTGTGGGAGGCGCCGTCGTCACCGGTGACGCCCGCGCGGTCCAGGACGAAGGTGACCCCGCACTTGTGCAGGGCCACGTCCATGAGGACCTGGTCGAAGGCTCGGTTGAGGAAGGTGGCGTAGACCGCGAAGACGGGGTGGACGCCGCCGGTGGCGAGGCCGGCGGCCGAGGTGGCGCCGTGCTGCTCGGCGATGCCGACGTCGTAGATGCGGTCCGGGAAGGCCTCGGCGAACTTGTTCAGGCCGACCGGGTGGAGCATGGCGGCGGTGATGCCGACGATGTCCTCGCGCTCGTGGCCGAGCTTGACCATCTCGTCGGCGAAGACGGAGGTCCAGCTGGCCGCGGCGGTCTTGACCGGGAGGCCGGTGTCGGGGTGGATCACGCCGACCGCGTGGAAGCGGTCCGCCTCGTGCTCCAGGGCCGGGGTGTAGCCGCGGCCCTTCTGGGTGAGGCAGTGCACGATGACCGGGCCGCTGAAGCGCTTGGCGCGCTGGAGCGCGGACTCCAGGGCCTCGATGTCGTGGCCGTCGATGGGGCCGATGTACTTCAGGCCCAGGTCCTCGAACATGCCCTGGGGGGCGATGAAGTCCTTGAGGCCCTTCTTGGCGCCGTGCAGGGTCTCGAAGAGCGGCTTCCCGACGACGGGGGTGCGCTCCAGGATCTCCTTGCCGCGGGCCAGGAAGCGCTCGTAGCCGTCCGTGGTGCGCAGGGTGGCCAGGTGGTTCGCGAGGCCGCCGATGGTGGGGCCGTACGAGCGCTCGTTGTCGTTGACGACGATGACGAGCGGGCGGTCCTTGGCGGCGGCGATGTTGTTCAGCGCCTCCCAGGCCATGCCGCCGGTGAGCGCGCCGTCGCCGATGACGGCGGCGACGTGGTGGTCCTCGCGGCCCAGCACCTCGTTGGCCTTGGCGAGGCCGTCGGCCCAGCCCAGCACCGTGGAGGCGTGCGAGTTCTCGATCACGTCGTGGTCGGACTCGGCGCGCGAGGGGTAGCCGGACAGGCCGCCCTTGGCGCGCAGGTCCGAGAAGTCCTGGCGCCCGGTGAGCAGCTTGTGGACGTAGGCCTGGTGGCCGGTGTCGAAGAGGACCTTGTCCTTGGGCGATTCGAAGACCCGGTGCAGGGCGATCGTCAGTTCGACCACGCCGAGGTTGGGGCCGAGGTGCCCGCCGGTCTTGGAGACGGCGTCGACGAGGAAGGACCTGATCTCTGCCGCGAGCTGGTTGAGCTCCTCCTGGCTGAGCCGGTCCAGATCGCGCGGTCCCTTGATGCGGGTCAGCAGCACCCGTGCCTCCTTGCAGTTGCTTGCTGGTCTGTCGAGTCTAATGTTCCGCTCGCGAGGGCGGTCATCGGGCGGTACCCGGCGGGTCACACCTTTGTCATACCTGTACACCTCGTCGCGAAATCACACATCCCAAACGGGCGTATACCTGCACACCCGTACGCACACGTGTACGCACGGGTGCCCGGTGCCACACAGAGTGGCACCGGGCACTGTGACGGGTCTTACCGCCTGGGATCGGCCCAGGCCGCGCGGTCAGGCGCGGCCGGCCGACTTCTGGGTCTTGCGGGTCACCGAGTCGATGACCACCGTGGCCAGCAGTACGGCACCGGTGATCATGTACTGGATCGGAGTCGCGATCCCCTCCAGGGCCAGACCGTACTGGATGCTGGTGATGACCATCACGCCGAGGAGGGCGTTCCAGGTCCGGCCGCGGCCGCCGAAGAGGCTGGTGCCGCCGATGACGGCCGCCGCGATCACGTTCATCAGCAGGTCGCCGGCGCCGGCGCTCTGGTTGGCCGCCGCGATCTTGGAGGCCCAGAAGAGGCCGCCGACGGCCGCGAAGGTGCCCGCGATCGCGAAGACCGCGATGCGGATCCCGTTGACGTTGATGCCCGCGCGGCGGGAGGCCTCGACGCTGCCGCCGAGGGCGAAGACGTTGCGGCCGAAGGTGGTGCGGCGCAGGACGAAGTCCGTGCCGACCAGGGCCACCACGAAGATCACCAGAGCCAGGGGCAGGCCCTTGTACTGGTTGAACACGACGGCCGGGCCGAAGGTGAAGACCGCCAGCAGGCCGGTGCGCAGCAGGATCTCGCTGAGCGGCCGCGAGGGGACCCCGGCGGCCTCCCGGCGGCGGTTGTCGTAGTAGGTGGCGAGGAAGTACGCCACCGTGGCGACCGCCGCGAGGCCGTAGCCGGCGGCCACGTCCGAGAAGTAGTACGTGGTGAGCTGTCCGACCACGCCCTCGGAGTCGAGGTTGATGGTGCCGTTGCTGCCCAGGATCTGGAGCATCGCGCCGGACCAGAACAGCAGGCCGGACAGGGTGACGGCGAAGGCGGGGGCGCCGATCTTGGCGAAGAAGAAGCCGTGGATCGCGCCGATCAGGGCCCCGCCGCCGACGGCGGCGAGGATCGCGACCCACTCGTTGACGCCGTGGGTGACGGCGAGGACGGCGACGATCGCGCCCGAGACGCCGCTGACCGAGCCGACCGAGAGGTCGATCTCGCCGAGCAGCAGGACGAAGATGATGCCGACGGCCATCATGCCGGTGGCGACCATGGTGATCGCGATGTTGGAGAGGTTCTCCGGGGAGAGGAAGTTCGAGTTCAGCCCCTGGAAGATGCTCCAGATGATGATCAGGCCGAGGACGACGGGGATCGAGCCCAGGTCGCCGGCCTTCATCTTGCGGCCGAACTCGCTCAGGTAGCCGGACAGCCCCTGCTCGCGCACGAGCAGGCGGGGGTCCACCACCGGAATGGCGTCCGCCGGGGCGGCGGGGTTGGCCAGCTTGGCCACCTCTTCCGCCGCGGTGTGGTGTTCGGTGCTCACTTGCGGGCCTCCCCGGTGCGGGCCGCCCGGCGGGTCACGGCGTTGTCCGTGGCCCCGGTGATGGCGGAGATGATCTCTTCCTGCGAGGTGTCGGCGACGTTGAAGACGCCGTTGTTGCGGCCCAGCCGCAGCACCGCCACCTTGTCGGCGACGGCCTTCACGTCGGCCATGTTGTGGCTGATGAGGATGACGGCGTGGCCGCGCTCGCGCAGCCGCTCCACGAGGTCGAGCACCTGTGCGGTCTGCTCGACGCCGAGGGCCGCGGTGGGCTCGTCGAGGATGACGAGCTTGGGCTCGCCCAGCATCGAGCGGGCGATCGCGACGGTCTGGCGCTGGCCGCCGGAGAGCGAGGCGATGGGGATCCGGACACTGGGGATCCGGATGGACAGGGTGGTCAGGAGCTCGCGGGCGCGGCGCTCCATCTCCACCTCGTCGAGGACGCCGAAGCGCTTGAGCTCGCGCCCGAGGAAGAGGTTGCCGACGACGTCGATGTTGTCGCACAGCGCGAGGTCCTGGTAGACGGTCGCGATGCCGAGGTTCTGGGCGTCGTGGGGCTTGCCGATGGAGACCGGGCGGCCCTCCCACTCGATGACTCCGTCATCGATGGGGTGCACGCCGGCGATCGTCTTGACCAGCGTGGACTTGCCGGCGCCGTTGTCGCCGACGAGGGCGACCACCTCACCGGAGTGGATCTCGAGTTCTACGTCGGTCAGGGCCTGGACGGCGCCGAACCGCTTCGAGACCCCTCGCAACGCCAGCACGGGCGCAGCGGACACATGAACCATCTCCTTCGCCGCCTGACCGGCGGGGATGTCGTGCAAAAGAGCAGGAGCGGGGCGGATGGGATAGGACGAGCGAAAGGTGAATCGTTTCTGCCCGGCGCCCCGCGGTTGGCGGGGTATGAGGGGCGGGGCACCGGGCAGGGCGGGAGGGTCGCCGCGCCGCGAGGGGGCGGCGGCGACGGGGCCTACTTGAGGCCGATGGCGGCGCAGGCGGTCGCGAACTTGTCGGTGCAGATCTCGTCGACCGTGTAGACGCCGTCCTTGACGACGGTGTCCTTGATGTTGCCCTTGGTGAGCGAGATGACCGGGATCAGCACGGACGGGATGCCCTTGGAGGTCGGGCTGTCCATCTTGTTGTTGATGATCCCGTCGATCTTCTCGCCCTTGGCGAGGGCGACGGCCATCTCGGCGGCGGCCGCGGCCTCGGGGGCGTACGGCTTGTAGACGCTCATGAACTGCTCGCCCGCCACGATCCGCTGCACACCGGCGAGTTCGGCGTCCTGGCCGGTGACCGGGGGCAGGGGGGACAGACCGGCGGCCTTGAGGGCGGTGATGATGCCGCCGGCCATGCCGTCGTTGGCGGAGTAGACGCCGATCACCTTGTCCTTGCCGAGCGCGGTGAGCGCGCCCGCCATGTTGGTGTTGGCGTTCTCCGGCTTCCACTCCTTGGTGTCGTACTCCTTGCCGATGGTCACCTTGCCGTCGAGGACGGAGTGGGCGCCCTTCTTGAACAGCGCGGCGTTCGGGTCGGTGACGGAGCCGTTCATCATGACGATCTGGCCGTCCTTGGCCTTGTCGCCCAGGGCCTCCAGCAGGGCCTTGCCCTGGACCTTGCCGACCTCTTCGTTGTCGAAGGAGGTGTAGGCGTCGATCGGGCCCTCCGCCAGGCGGTCGTAGGCGACGACCGGGATGCCGGCGTCCTTGGCCTTCTTGACCGAGCCGGCGATGGCCTTGGCGTCGACCGCGTCGACGATCAGGACGTTCACCTTGTTGGTGATCATCGTGTCGACCTGGGAGTTCTGCGTGGTCGCGTCCTGCTTGGCGTTGGCGTAGACCACCTCGGCCTTGCCGCCGGTGAGATCGGCGATCTTCTTCTCGATCAGCGGCTTGTCGAACTTCTCGTAGCGCGCGGTCTGGTTCTCGGGCAGGAGCAGACCGACCTTGATGGCGTCACCGGTGGCGGCGCCGGAGGGCTTCTTCTCGCCACCCGCTTCCTTGGCGCTGCCACATGCGGCCAGCGAAACGGCCATGGCGCCGGCGGCGACGGCTACGGCGGCTCTACGCATACGCGTGTTCATTCGTTGAACCTCCCTGACGAGGCCGCAACGCTGCGGCCGAGGTGGGTGTGAGTCAACCTCGGCCGCGAGTTTGTCGTCAAGGAGTGAATCCTTAACGAGATGACAACGGTGCCATCCGTTATCTAACTGAAGACATGGCCGCGGGAGGTCGCATCCCAATGCCATTTTCCGACAAAAGCGTCGAATCGCCCATCTCGCTGAGCACGAGGGCCAGCGCGCCGAGTACTTCCGCACGGCCTCCCAGCGAGCCGGTGAGCACCGACAGCCGACGGGCCGCACTGGGGATCGCGTACCGCCCCACGGACTCGCGGATGGGCGCCAGGACCAGCTCACCGGCCTCCGCCAGCGAGCCGCCGAGCACGATCCGGCTCGGGTTCAGGAGGTTGCAGAGGCTGGCCACGCCGCTGCCGATGTGCCGCCCCACGTCGGTGATGACCCGGCGGCAGCCGGGGTCCCCCTCCCGGGCCAGCTCGACCACCTTCTCCATCGTCAGTTCCGGTCCGTGCGTGCCCTGGAGCAGCGGCAGCACGTAGCGCGCGGCGGCGAAGGTCTCCAGGCAGCCGCGGTTGCCGCAGCGGCAGACGGGGCCCGATTCGTCCAGGGTGATGTGCCCGATCTCCCCGGCGGTGCCGCCGGGTCCCCGGTAGATCTGGCCGTTGATCACCAGGCCCGCGCCCACACCGCTCGCGACCTTGATGTAGGCCAGGTCGCGTACCCCC
This sequence comes from Streptomyces sp. NPDC033966, assembly GCF_055575955.1. Taxonomy (NCBI): domain Bacteria; kingdom Bacillati; phylum Actinomycetota; class Actinomycetes; order Kitasatosporales; family Streptomycetaceae; genus Streptomyces; species Streptomyces sp. NPDC033966. Next base: position 96,570 of record NZ_JBVIRQ010000007.1, read on the forward strand.
CGGCCGCTCCCCCAGACGAGTTCCCCCAGCGCGCCGAGGTTCGCGTCGTTGTCCACGTAGACGGGTACGCCCAAACGCTGCGAGAGCTCCTGGCGCGGGTTGATCCCGGCCCAGCCCGGCAGGATCGCGGTCGAGCCCAGGGTGCCGGACTCCACGTCGATCGGGCCCGGGACGCCGAGCCCGACGCCGATGACCTTGTCGCGGGCCACCCCGATGCCCTGGACCAGCCGTCCGACCAGGGATTCCGCCCGGTCGAAGCCGTCCACCCAGGAGGCGTCCACGTCCAGCGGCTCGGCCTCCTCGGCGAGCACCTGGTGCGCCAGGTTGCCCACGGCCACCCGCAGGTGGGTGTGGCCGAAGTCCACTCCGATCACGATGCCCGCGTCCCCGCTGAGCGAGACGCTGCGGGCCCGCCGGCCGCCGGCCGAGGTGTCGGTGACCTCGACGGTCCCGCTCTCCTTCAGTTCACGGACGATGTTGGAGACCGTGGCCGCCGACAGTCCGGTGGCGCGGGCGATCTCCGCCTGGGTCAGCGAACCGGCGAGGCGCACGGCCCGCACGACTCTCTCCAGGTTCGCGCGATGCAGCGAGGACTGCGATCCGGGAGTCTGCACGACTCATCCACTCCTGCCCATTAGCGACGGCCACCCGTCGCCCCCCGGCCGGTATCGCGGCTATGCGCTCCGAGACCCCGGCGTCTCTCCAACTTGTGAACCTTAAGTCGAGCCTTTGCCCACTCCGCCGTCAAGAGCCTGAGACGGAGCGAACCGGACACATAGCCCGAAAGTATGAACAAGGGCCACTGAGATCGTGCTACGGTCGCTGAGGCGCCGGTCCTCTGCGGCCTTTCCGGCCGGACCGCGCGCCCTGCCATGACAGCGCTACGCGAGGAGGTGTTCGGGATGAGTCCCGATCGAAGTCCTCGCCGCGCCTGCGCCGGCTGACCCGCCGACCGTCCGGGCCTGCGCCCCGCTGATCGGCTGACCTTCCGCGTACGCCCACGGCGACGGCCCCGTGCCGTTCCCCGTGCCGCGCCCGTGCCGGTCCCCTGCGGGACCCTGCTTCCCCTCTCCTTTCGCATGCCTTGACTCTCCTGTCAGGCATACGTCATCCATGTCCGCGGCGCACCCCGTGGCGTCCCGCGCCACCCCGCGCCGCACACCGATCACTCCACGTCACCGCGCGGCTCCGCGCTGCCCGGACGCCGTGGAGGGAGGTATTCGCCATGACCATGCTCACCCCTCGTACCCCGACGAAGCTCGCGCCGCCGGGCCGCGCCCGTCGCGAGCGCAAGGCCGCCGAGCTCGAAGCCGCCACCCGCCTCGCCGGCGAGCGCCTGGCCGAGATCAGCGCCCGCCCGGCCGTACGGGTCCTCCAGGACGCCGACACCTCCCGGAACGGCCTCACCCACGCCGAGGCGGCCCTGCGGCTGGAGCGGCACGGCGCCAACGCCGTCGCCCAGGAGCGCGCCCCCCGGTGGTTCACGCAGCTCGCGAAGGCCTTCTGCAACCCCTTCATCGGCGTCCTGGTCTTCCTGGCCGCCGTCATGTTCTGGCAGGACCCGGCGGATCCCGGAGTGGTCATCCTCTCCGTGATGGTGGCGGTCAGCGGGCTGCTGCGGTTCTGGCAGGAGTACCGCTCGGGCCGGGCCGCCGACGCCCTGAAGAAGCTCGTCACCACCACGTGCGCGGTGCAGCGCCGGGCCGGCAGCGGCTCGGCGCCCACCACCTTCGAGGTGCCGATGGACCGGGTGGTCCCGGGCGACCTGGTCAAGCTGGCCGCCGGCGACCTGATCCCGGCCGACCTGCGGCTGATCACCTCCAAGGACCTGATGGTCAGCCAAGCGGCGCTGTCCGGCGAGTCGTTGCCGGTGGCCAAGGCCGACACTCCCCCTCGCTCCGCCGGGGGGACCTCCAGCGCCGAGGACCTCCGCCCGGGGGCACCCGCCGTGGAGCGGGGGGGAGCGGCCACCGACCCGGTGGAGGCCGACAACCTCTGCCTGATGGGCACTTCGGTGACCTCGGGCACCGCCACCGGCGTGGTCGTCGCCACCGGAGCCGCCACCTACTTCGGTTCCATGGCCGGCACCCTGGCCGGCGAGCGCCCGCAGACCAACTTCGACACCGGCGTGCGCAAGGTCAGCTTCCTCCTGATCCGCTTCATGCTGGTGATGGTCCCCGTCGTCTTCATGGTCAACGGCCTCACCAAAGGCGACTGGAACGAAGCCTTCCTCTTCGGTGTCGCGGTCGCGGTCGGTCTGACCCCCGAGATGCTGCCGATGGTCGTCTCCGCCAACCTGGCCCGCGGCGCGGTCGCCATGTCCCGGCGCAAGGTCGTCGTCAAGCGGCTGAACGCGATCCAGAACCTGGGCGCGATGGACGTGCTCTGCACGGACAAGACCGGCACCCTCACCGAGGACCGGATCGTCCTGGACCGCTACCTGGACGTGCACGGCGCCGAGGACGGCGAGGTCCTGGAGTACGGGTACCTCAACGCCCACTTCCAGACGGGCCTGAAGAACCTGATGGACCAGGCGGTCATCGACCGCGTCAACGAGGCCGAGGAGGTTGTCGTCGACGCACGGTTCTCGATGGTCGACGAGATCCCCTTCGACTTCGCCCGGCGCCGGATGTCCGTGGTCCTCAACCGCAACGGCATGGCGGGGGCCGCCGCCCGGCCCGAGCACGTCATGATCACCAAGGGTGCCGTCGAGGAGGTCCTGGCCCTCTGCACGCACATGACCGACCGCGGCGAGCAGGTGGAACTGACCGGCGAACTGCGCCTGCGCGCCACCCGGATCGCCGAGCGGAACAACCGTCAGGGCCTGCGGGTCCTGGCCGTGGCCACCCGCACCGTCGCCGAGCCGCGCGACACCTACACCGTCGCGGACGAGGACGGTCTGACCCTGGTCGGCTTCCTCGCCTTCCTCGACCCGCCGAAGGCCTCCGCGTCCGCCGCCCTGCGGGGCCTGGCGGACAAGGGCATCGCGGTGAAGGTGGTCACCGGCGACAACGAGCTCGTCGCGGCCCGGGTCTGCGCCGACGTCGGCATCGAGGTGGGCCACGTGGTCTCGGGCTCCGAGGTGGACGCCCTCGACGACACCGCGCTGCGCGCGCTGGCCGCCCGTACGACGGTCTTCGCCAAGGCCAACCCGGTCCAGAAGGCGCGGATCGTACGGGCCCTGCAGGCCGAGGGGCACACCGTCGGCTTCCTCGGCGACGGGATCAACGACGCGGCCGCGCTGCGCGACGCCGACGTCGGCATCTCGGTCGACACCGCCGTGGACATCGCCAAGGAGTCGGCGGACATCATCCTGCTGGAGAAGGACCTGACCGTCCTGGAACAGGGCGTGGTGCAGGGCCGGACCACCTTCGGCAACACGATCAAGTACATCAAGATGACGGCCTCGTCGAACTTCGGCAACGTCTTCTCGGTGCTGGTGGCGAGCGCGTTCATCCCCTTCCAGCCGATGCTCGCGATCATGCTGCTGGTGCAGAACCTGGTCTACGACATCTCCCAGCTGGCCACGCCCTGGGACCGGATGGACGAGGAGTACCTGCGCAAGCCGCGCAACTGGGACGCCAAGGGCATCTTCCGCTTCATGGTGACCATCGGCCCCATCAGCTCGGTCTTCGACATCGCGATGTTCGTGATCATGTGGAACGTGTTCGCCGCCGACACCGTGGCCGAACAGTCGCTCTTCCAGTCCGGCTGGTTCATCGAGGGCCTGCTCTCGCAGACCCTGATCGTCCACATGATCCGCACCCGCAAGATCCCCTTCATCCGGTCCCGCGCCTCCTGGCCGGTGATGGGGATGACCGTCCTCGCGGTGCTGACCGGCCTGTGGCTGCCCTTCTCCCCGCTGGCCCCCTCGCTGGGCTTCGTCGCCCTGCCCGCGGGCTACTTCCCCTGGCTGATCGGCGTACTGCTCGCGTACTGCACGCTCACCCAGCTCGTGAAGACCTGGTACATCCGCCGCTTCGGCACCTGGCTCTAGGAAGCTCCGGAAGGGCCCGGCTCCGGGAGGACCCAATGAATTGAACACGTTCAGCCCAGCTGGCAGTATGGGTCCAGGACGTCACCGGGGGGGCGAGCATGCGTCAGAAACGGTCGTACGGACGGGTCCTGCTGGTCTCCGTACTGGTGGGATACCTGGAGGTCGCGCTCGCCGTCGTGGTCGCACTGCTGTACGTGCGGACGCAGCCGCCGCCGGACGTGCCGCCCGACTATGCCTGGATCGGAGCGGCCCTCTTCTCCCTCGCGGGCTTCACCGGCGTCATCGGGTTCCTGCTGTCACTGCTCTTCGTGCTGCCGGCGGTCGCGCTGTCCGACCTCCTGGGCCGCCGGCTCGGGGCACGTGCGGCGTGGTGCTCCGTGCCCCTGCTGGTGGCCGCCCTGCTGGCGCCGCCCGTCTGGGCCTTCGCCTCGTACAACGACGCGCAGACCCGGCCCACGCTGCTCTTCTGGGCCTCGGCCACGGCCTCGCTGTCGGCGGGCGCGCTGGCCGCCCGGCCCCACAGCGCCGCGCCGGCACGCCGGGTGGCGCTGTGGGGCGGGGCGCTGGTGGCGGGGACGGGCCTGTTCGGCGCCCTCGGGCTCGCCGTCGGAGTGCTGCCCGCGTACGAGCCGCCGGTGATCGGCCCGCGGACCCTGCCCGGCACCTGGGCCGACCACACGGGCGGGACGCTGGTCTTCACCCCGGACGGCCGGGTCACCGCCTCCGGAGTCGGGGTGCACTCCCCCGGCGACCCCCCGAGCGGCGCCTCACGGCGCTGCTCGGGCTCCGGCACCTGGTCGTACGAGCCCGGCCGGGACCCCCGGTCCCAGCGGGTCCGCGTCGACGTGCCGGGGTGTCCCTGGCCGGCGTGGGGCGTCGGCGGCACCGAGCGGCGGCCAGGGATCCTCCAGGACACCGGGCGCCCCGGTTCCGGGGAGCTGTACCAGCTGCGGAAGGCTACTTCAGCGTGGCCGAGGTGAGGCCCGCCTGGATCTGGCGCTGGAAGGACAGGTAGACGACCAGCATCGGGATCATCGCGATGGTCACGCCGGCGAACAGCACCGGCAGGTCCGTCTCGTAGCCCATCTGGTACTGGAGCTGGATCAGGCCCTGCGTGAGCATGTAGCGCTCGGGGTCGGATCCGCTCTGCGGCTGCATCAGCACCGAGGGCAGGATGTACTGGTTCCACTGGCCCAGGACATTGAATATCCCCACGCTGATCAGGCCGGGCCTGGCCATCGGCAGCATCACCTGGAAGAAGATCCGGGTGTCGGAGGCCCCGTCGATCACCGCCGCCTCGTGCACCGCCGTCGGCAGGGTGCGGAAGAAGGAGTGCATGAAGAAGACGGTGAAGGGCAGCGAGTACGCGATGTAGACCAGGATCAGCCCCTGGTAGGTGTTGAGCATGTCCAGGCGCTTGACCATGAAGAACAGCGGTACGAGCGCCAGGAAGACGGGGAACATCGCCCCGCTGACGAAGAAGTAGTAGATGATCCGGTTCCCCGGGAAGGGGTAGCGGGCCAGTACGTACGCGGCCATGGAGCCGAGCAGCATCGTCAGCGGGACCGAGAAGGCCAGCACGATCAGCGTGTGCCCGAAGTAGCCGCCGATGCCCTTGTCCCAGGCGCGGCCGAAGGCGTCGAAGTGCCAGTTGGAGGGCCAGCTGAGGGCCGAGGCGCCGATCTGGGTGTCGGTCTTGAAGGAGCCGAGCGCCAGCCAGACGAGCGGCAGGACGATCAGTACCGCCCAGACGGCGAGGAAGCCGTGCGAGAAGACGTTGAGCACCATGCCGTCGGTGCGGCGGCCCCCGCCGTCGCGGGCGCCGCCCCCGGCGCCGCCGGAACCCTCGGCGGAGGGCCCGCCGGGTGCCTTGGTCACTGTGGACTCTGCAGTCATCGTGGGGCTCCTCTCAGAACTCGATGCGCTCGCGGCGGGTGGCGCGCAGCGTGACGATGGAGAGGATCATGGTCAGGACGAGCATGACCACGCCCATGGCGCAGGCGTAGCCGCTCTTGCCGAAGTACAGGAAGTTGCGCATCAGCACCGTGGCCATGACCTCGCTGTGGTGGTCGGGTCCGCCGCCGAACTGGCCCGAGGTCATGGTCGACACCAGGACGAACATGTCCATCGCGGCGATGCCCAGGTAGACCGCGGAGGTCTGCACAGAGTCCCACAGCAGGGGCAGCGTGACCCTGAAGAAGGTCTGGGCGCGCCCGGCGCCGTCGAGCAGCGCGGCCTCGTAGATGTCCTTGGGCACGGACTGCATGGCGGCCGAGAAGAGGACGAGGTAGAAGCCGACGCCGTGCCAGACCACCACGAGGAGCAGGCACCACAGGACCAGGTCGGGCTGGTTGAGCCATTCGACGGGGTGGGCCGGGTCGACGAGGCCGGCCCAGGAGAGGAGGCCGTTGAGCAGGCCGCCCTCGTCGCTGCGGTACACCGCCCCGAAGAGCACGGCGAGGATGGCGAGGGAGAGGACCTGCGGGAAGAAGTAGACGATCTTGTAGAAGCCCGATCCGCGTACGCCCCGCACCCCGCCGGCCCCGCTGCGCCCTCCCGCGTTCACCATGAAGGCGAAGAAGAGGGCGAGCAGGATGGTGATCACCGGGACGAACACCAGGAGCAGCAGGTTGTGCCAGAGGGCGCCGCGGAAGACCTCGTCGTCCATCAGGGCGGAGTAGTTCTCCAGGCCGACGAAGTCGAACGTCGGCGACTGGCCCGACCAGTTGGTGAAGGAGTAGCCGAACGTCTGAACGTACGGCCAGATGACGAAGGTCAGGTACAGCGCGAGCGGCAGGACGAGGAAGCCGGCGATGAAGCCGGTGGTCCTTCCCCTGCGCCGGGCTACTTGGCTCATGGTGTCCGTCCCTGATGACGCTGCCGGTAGACGTGGGGTCAGCTGCGGTGGTTGTTCTTGGCGTTGGGGTCCTTGGCAGCCTTGTCTACCGCAGCCTGGGCCCGCTTGATCCACTCCTTTGGCTGGATCCGCTGGGCCATCAGCTCATTGGACGCGTTCTGGATCTCGGAGTCCATCTCGCTGTACCAGTCGGGGTAGAGGTAGTTGAAGGTGTCGGACCCGGCGGCCTTGACCGCGGCGACGGCGGACTGCGTGCCCGGCCGGAGCTTGACGCCCGGGTCGACGCCGTCCTTGACGACGGTGAGGGAGTTGGCCTGCTGGGCGAAGATCGTCGACCATTCGCGGGAGAGCATGGAGCGCAGGAACTCCAGGCCGCCGGCCTTGTTGGCGGCCTTCTCGGGGACGACGAAGGCCTCGTTGGCGCCGGCCCGGATGGCGGTGAAGGGCAGCTTGCTGTCGGCGAGCACGGGCACCGGCAGGAACTTCATGTCGAAGTCGTCCGGGGTCTGCTTGAGCTGCTCGTTCTCCAGCCAGGAGCCGGAGGGGATGAAGGCGGCCTTGTACTGGTTCCAGGCGGTCTGGGACTCGGTGTGGGTCAGGCCGTTGGTGCCGGGCATCAGGTAGCCCTTCTCGACGACCTCGTAGACCGCCTCGACCGCGGCCAGGGCGGCGGGGTTGCCCTCGAAGGCGTTGGGGGCGAGGTTGTCGATGGCCTTCATGGCCTCCAGACCGCCCTTCTTGGCGATCAGGTCCATGATGACGACGTTGATGTAGTAGGGGTACTTCCCCTGGTGGGCCAGGCCGCCGATGCCGGCCTCCTTGGCCTTGCCGCAGACGGCCAGGAACTCGTCCCAGGTCTTCGGCTCGGTCCAGCCCTTCTCCTTGAAGAGCTTGCCGGAGTACCACAGGCCGAAGACGGTGTAGACGTAGTTCAGGGCGACGAACTTGCCGCCCTGGGACCCCTGTTCGACCGTGCCCGGGATCAGCGTGTCGCGGACCTTCTTGCCCGGGTCGTCGAGCGAGGGGGAGTCGAGGAGCGCGGTCAGGTCGGCGAGCTGGCCGCCCTTGGCCAGGACGTCGATCTTGATCATCTGGGCGCCGGAGTCGTTGAGGACGTCCGGCGGGTTGCCGGCGTTGAACCGGGGCTGGAGCTTGGCCGCGATCTCCTGGGTGGCCAGGTGGGAGCTGGCGGTGCCCCACTTCTTGTCGAACGCGGCCTCCCAGGCCTTCGCGTAGTCGTCGCCGAAACCGCCCTTGAAGATGACCACGTCGAGCTTCCCGCCCTTGGCGAGGCCGAAGGGGTTCTCCTTGGACACGACCCCCTTGTCGGGGCCCTTCGTGGTGCCCTCACCGCCGGAGGCGCAGGCGGACAGGAAGCTCATCGTCGGCACGCCGATCAGTCCGAGCGCTGCGGAACGCTTGATCAGATCACGGCGGCCGAGGCCCTCACCAGTGGATCCCATGCTCATGTCCTCGCCTTCGTCAGATGTGTGAAGGAGGCCGGAAACAGCGGCAGTTACCGTGCGTGCGGGCATCGCCGCAGGTCCCCCGGCTTCCCCCGGCCCGGGGCCGCTCGTCGCGCGGTGGCCCGGACGGGCACAGGTATAGTCCACTTCCGCTCGGCTGAGCAAGATCGTGCACAAGGATCGTTCCCGGCTTTTCCGAGTTGAGACCTGTCCGTCACCTGAGACCGCCGCCGCAAAAAGCGGAAGGGCCGCACCCCCTTAACGGGGGTACGGCCCTATGGTGCCGACAGACGGCGGATCGCTCCGCCTGGCGCGCCCTTAGCCGCGGATGAGGTTCCGCAGGACGTACTGCATGATGCCGCCGTTGCGGTAGTAGTCGGCCTCACCCGGCGTGTCGATGCGGACGACCGCGTCGAAGGAGACACCGGTGTCGGTCGTGACCTTGACCGTGCGCGGGGTGGTGCCGTTGTTCAGCTCCTCCACACCGGTGAAGGAGAAGGTCTCCTCGCCGGTCAGGCCCAGGGAGGCCGCGGTGGCGCCCTCGGGGAACTGGAGCGGGAGGACACCCATGCCGATCAGGTTCGAGCGGTGGATGCGCTCGTAGGACTCGGCGATGACGGCCTTGACGCCGAGCAGCGCGGTGCCCTTGGCCGCCCAGTCGCGGGACGAGCCGGAGCCGTACTCCTTGCCCGCCAGGATGACCAGCGGGATGCCGGCGGCCTGGTAGTTCTGGGAGGCGTCGTAGATGAAGGAGACCGGCGCGCCCTCGACGGTGAAGTCGCGGGTGAAGCCGCCCTCGGTGCCCGGCGCGATCTGGTTGCGCAGGCGGATGTTGGCGAACGTACCGCGGATCATGACCTCGTGGTTGCCGCGGCGGGAACCGTACGAGTTGAAGTCGCGGCGCTCGACGCCGTGCTCCGTGAGGTACTTGCCGGCCGGGGTGTCGGCCTTGATCGCACCGGCCGGGGAGATGTGGTCGGTGGTGACCGAGTCGCCCAGCTTCGCCAGCACGCGCGCGCCGGCGATGTCGGAGACCGGGGTGGTCTCCATGGTCATGCCCTCGAAGTAGGGGGGCTTGCGGACGTAGGTGGACTGCGGGTCCCACTCGAAGGTGTTGCCGGTCGGGATCGACAGGGCCTGCCACTGGGCGTCGCCCGCGAAGACGTCCTGGTAGGACTTGGAGAACATGTCCTCGCCGATGGCGTTGGCCACGACGTCGTTGACCTCGGCCTCGGAGGGCCAGATGTCCTTGAGGAAGACCGGGTTGCCCTCGGTGTCGGTGCCGATGGCGTCCGACGTGATGTCCACCTTCATGGAGCCCGCGATGGCGTACGCGACGACCAGCGGCGGGGAGGCCAGGTAGTTCATCTTGACGTCGGGGTTGATCCGGCCCTCGAAGTTGCGGTTGCCGGAGAGCACCGAGGTGACCGCGAGGTCGTGCTCGTTGATCGCCTTCGAGATCTCCTCGTCCAGCGGACCGGAGTTGCCGATGCAGGTGGTGCAGCCGTACCCGACGAGGTTGAAGCCCATCTTGTCGAGGTACGGGGTCAGGCCGGCCTTGTCGAAGTAGTCGGTGACGACCTTCGAGCCCGGGGCCAGGGTGGTCTTGACCCACGGCTTGCGGGTCAGGCCCTTCTCGACCGCCTTCTTGGCCACGAGCGCCGCGGCGACCATGACGTAGGGGTTCGAGGTGTTGGTGCAGGAGGTGATCGCGGCGACGGTGACGGCGCCGTGGTCGATCTCGAAGGAGGTGCCGTCGGCCAGGGTGACCCGGGTCGGGCGGGTCGGCACGCCGTTGGTGGCGGCCGGGGCGTCGGAGGCCGGGAAGGACTCCTTGCCCGCCTCGTCGTCGTCCTCGACGTAGTTGCGGACGTCCTGGGCGAACTGCTGGGCGGCGTTGGCCAGGATGATGCGGTCCTGCGGGCGCTTCGGGCCGGCGATGGAGGGGACGACCGTGGAGAGGTCGAGCTCCAGCTTCTCGGAGAAGTCCGGCTCGGCGGCCGGGTCCAGCCACAGGCCCTGCTCCTTGGCGTACGCCTCGACCAGCGCGACCTGCTGGGCGTCGCGGCCCGTCAGGCGCAGGTACTTCAGCGTCTCGTCGTCGATCGGGAAGATCGCGGCGGTGGAGCCGAACTCCGGCGACATGTTGCCGATGGTGGCGCGGTTCGCGAGGGAGGTGGCGGCGACGCCCTCACCGTAGAACTCGACGAACTTGCCGACGACGCCGTGCTTGCGCAGCATCTCGGTGATGGTCAGCACCAGGTCGGTGGCGGTGGTGCCGGTCGGCAGCTCGCCGGTCAGCTTGAAGCCGACGACGCGCGGGATCAGCATGGAAACCGGCTGGCCGAGCATCGCGGCCTCGGCCTCGATGCCGCCGACGCCCCAGCCCAGCACGCCCAGGCCGTTGACCATGGTGGTGTGCGAGTCGGTGCCGACGAGGGTGTCGGGGTACGCCTGGCCGTTGCGGACCATGACGGTGCGGGCCAGGTGCTCGATGTTGACCTGGTGGACGATGCCGGTGCCCGGGGGGACGACCTTGAAGTCGTCGAAGGCGGTCTGGCCCCAGCGCAGGAACTGGTAGCGCTCCTTGTTGCGGCCGTACTCCAGCTCCACGTTCTGCGCGAACGCGTCCTTGGTGCCGAACTTGTCGGCGATGACGGAGTGGTCGATGACCATCTCGGCGGGCGAGAGCGGGTTGATCTTCGCCGGGTCGCCGCCGAGCTCCTTCACGGCCTCGCGCATGGTGGCGAGGTCCACGACGCAGGGGACGCCGGTGAAGTCCTGCATGATCACGCGCGCCGGCGTGAACTGGATCTCCTGGCTGGGCTGCGCCTGGGAGTCCCAGCCGCCGAGCGCCCGGATGTGGTCGGCGGTGATGTTCGCGCCGTCCTCGGTGCGGAGCAGGTTCTCCAGCAGGACCTTCAGGCTGTAGGGAAGGCGGGCGGCGCCCTCAACCTTGTCCAGCCGGAAGATCTCGTACGACTCGTCGCCCACCTGCAGCGTGCTGCGGGCGTCGAAGCTGTTCGCCGACACGACAGTCTCCTTCATGCATGATCTCGCGCGTATAACCGCAATCCTGCCGCCACGCCCTCTGGCCAATCCGCTAAGGTAAGGCTAAGTTAGGTAACCCTTACCAGCGGGGGCGGCTGCGGTACGCCTTCGGCAGATATCTCGATGTCGAGATAACTCTAGTACATGTCCGGGGGCGGGGACGAGGTGCGCACCTCGCGGCCCGCCGGAGCCGTCCACCGGGCGGCCGCTTCGCCATGCCCCGACACCGGCCGGCGGGACGCGGCCGGCGCCGGCGTGACCCGCGCCATCGCGTGACAAACGGGGACGAGAAGCAATCCATCCGCGGAACACTGACACACCGGGACGAAGAGGAGTTACCACCGGCACCGGCGGAGTCCGCGCGGCGCAAGGCGTGTTGGGCCGTACGTGGAACCTGACGGGGCGATAACACCCGTCCGCCACGCCCCAGGCGATCCACATCTCATATCTGAGATACGGTGCACCCATGGCAGACGACTACCTCGTACGCATCGGCAAGCTCATCCGTGACGCCCGGCAGCACCGGGGCTGGACGCAGAGTCAGCTCGCCGACGCCCTCGGCACGAGCCAGAGCGCCGTGAACCGCATCGAGCGCGGCAACCAGAACATCAGCCTTGAGATGATCGCCCGAATCGGTGAAGCGCTCGACAGCGAGATCGTCTCCCTGGGCTACGCCGGCCCGATGCACCTGCGCGTCGTCGGCGGCCGCCGCCTGTCCGGCTCCATCGACGTCAAGACGAGCAAGAACGCGTGCGTGGCACTGCTGTGCGCCTCCCTGCTGAACAAGGGGCGCACCGTCCTGCGCCGGGTGGCCCGCATCGAGGAGGTCTACCGGCTCCTCGAGGTCCTGAACTCCATCGGCGTCCGCACCCGCTGGATCAACGACGGCGTGGACCTGGAGATCGTCCCGCCGGCCCGCCTCGACATGGACGCCATCGACGCGGACGCGGCCGTCCGCACCCGCAGCATCATCATGTTCCTGGGCCCGCTGCTGCACCGCCTGGACCAGTTCCGCCTGCCGTACGCCGGCGGCTGCGACCTCGGCACCCGCACCATCGAGCCCCACATGATCGCCCTGCGCCGCTTCGGCCTGGACATCACCGCGACCGAGGGCATCTACCACGCGAAGGTCGAGGCGGGGGTCTCCCCCGACCGCCCGATCGTCCTGACCGAGCGCGGGGACACGGTCACCGAGAACGCCCTGCTGGCCGCGGCCCGCCACGACGGCGTCACCGTCATCCGCAACGCCTCCTCCAACTACATGGTCCAGGACCTCTGCTTCTTCCTGGAGGCGCTCGGCGTCCAGGTCGAGGGCATCGGCACCACCACGCTGACCGTCCACGGCGTGCCCGTCATCGACGCCGACGTGGACTACTCCCCCTCCGAGGACCCGGTCGAGGCGATGAGCCTCGTGGCCGCCGCCGTGGTGACGGAGTCCGAGCTCACCATCCGCCGCGTCCCGATCGAGTTCATGGAGATCGAGCTCGCGGTCCTGGAGGAGATGGGCCTCGACCACGACCGCTCGGCGGAGTACGTCGCCGACAACGGCCGCACCCGCCTGGTCGACCTCACGGTCCGCCCCTCCAAGCTCGAAGCCCCGATCGACAAGATCCACCCGATGCCCTTCCCCGGGCTGAACATCGACAACGTCCCGTTCTTCGCCGCCATCGCCGCGGCCGCCCAGGGCAAGACCCTGATCCACGACTGGGTGTACGACAACCGGGCCATCTACCTGACCGACCTCAACCGCCTCGGCGGCCGCCTCCAGCTCCTGGACCCCCACCGCGTCCTGGTCGAGGGCCCCACCCGCTGGCGCGCGGCCGAGATGATGTGCCCCCCGGCCCTCCGCCCGGCGGTGGTCGTCCTCCTGGCCATGATGGCGGCCGAGGGCACCTCGGTCCTGCGCAACGTCTACGTCATCAACCGCGGCTACGAGGAACTCGCCGAGCGCCTCAACTCGGTCGGCGCCCAGATCGAGATCTTCCGGGACATCTAGGGAGACAGCCATAAGGCGACCAGCAGGCATTGCGGACGCCCCCTCAAAAGTGGCCGCTGACCTGCGAACGCTCAAGAAGGGCGCCTGAACCTCTCAAGAGGAGCCCCCGCACCGGCACCGCGCCGGCCCGCGGGGGCTTCTGCGTTTCGGTCTCAGCATCCGGGTTCTGGGGCGCCCCACCGGGCGCGAGCACCGTACTCTCCGAGGAAGGTCTGAACTGCCGCAGGGAGAGGACGGCTTGAGCATGTCCGACATGATTGCCGAACAGCAGGCCATCGGCGCCCGGATCAAGGCCCGGCGCTTGGCCCTCGGCCACACGCAAGCCGACCTCGCGCGGGGCCTGGGAAAGACGCAGGGCTGGGTGTCCAAGGTTGAGAAGGGCGCCATCGGCCTGGATTCCACCAGCCTGATCAACCGCATCGCCGCCGCCCTGTCCTGCCACCCCAACGACCTGATCCGGCGCCCCTACGTGCACTCCGTGCCCGAGAACCAGTGGCAGGCGTCCGCCGACCTGATCATGCGCGAGCTGCGCCGGTACGACCTGAGCCCCAGCTTCGAGGGCATCCCGCGCCCGTCATCGGAGCTGTGGCAGGAGACCGTCCGCCTGGCCCGCCTCCGCGATGCCGCCCAGAACCGGGCGATCATCACCGAGCTGCCCGACCTCCTCGCCGAAGTCCGGGCCCTCGCCGAGGTCACCACAGGCCACGAGCGCGAGGAAGGGTTCGCCCTCTATACCCTCCTGTGCAAGTTCGCGCACACCTCCGGCCACGCCCTGGGCCACCCCGAACTCGTCGCACTCTCCTGCGACCGGGCCGCCTGGTCAGCATCCCTCTCCGCCGACCCCTTCATGCCCGCCGTGGCCCTCGGGATGCGAGTGTGGGACCTGTGGGGCTCCGCATCATGGGACGACTCCCTCACCCTCGCCGACAAGGCCCTGGCCCAGCTCCAGAACGACTACGACGCCGGTGACCCCCTCGCCATGCGGGTGTGGGGCGCCGGACAGCTCCGCGCCGCCGTTTCCGCCGCCCGCGCCGGCCGCGAACAGGAGACCGAGGACCGAATCGGGCATGCTCGTGAAGCCGCCTCCCGGATCGACGCGCTTCCCGAGCTACCGTTCGACCGCTACCAGCTGAACTTCTCCGCCGGGAACACCACGATCCACGCCGTCTCGGTACAGCTCGAACTCAACAAGCACCACGAGGCCATCCGCCTTGAAGAGCGTGCCGACCCCACCCACATCGCGACACTGCCCAAGTCCCGCCGGGGCCATCACCACATGGACATGGCCTCCGCGTGGCTGCGCGACCACAACCGCGACAAGGCGTTCCGTGAACTGCGCACGGCCGAGAGGCTGGCACCCCAACTCGTACGCAACCACCCCGTCGCCCGCGCCACCCTCGGCGACCTGATCCGCGGCGAGCGAGGTCGTGCCCACGAGCCGCTGCGCGCGATGGAGAACCGCTTCAAGGCTTCGAACTAGCCTTCGTTCAAGTCAATTTGGGGGCGCTGGCCTGCCGGTATTCCTCGCCGGAATATTGGAGCCTGCGCCCCCTCCTAACTTCTGTTCCATGAGCAGTCGACGCACGGACCAGGACCAGGTACGCCGTCGGGATCTCGCCGACGCCGCCGCCGGATGGACCCCCAAACGCGGGGATCTCGCCTACGACACCACGCGGGACATGACCGGCGTCGTGGTCGGGCTCCCTGCCGACACGGGAACCGAGTTCCACCAGCTCTGCCCGGAGGGCGGCGGCCACGAATGGACCGCCCACTTGGACCAGCTCACCACCCCGCGCACGGCCTCCCTCCACGAGGAGGCCCAGCCGTGACCGAGTACCAGGACCACAGCCCGGCCAGCGAGCCGACCGACGACGCCACCCCCGCCCTGCCGCAGCGGATCCCGGCCTCCAGCGACCGTCGGACCGGCTCCGATTCCTCCTCGCGCATCCCGTGGGACACCTTCGCCGTCGGCTCCGACGTCTCCGCGACATACGGCCAGCCCTCCCCGGCCCTGATCGAGCGGGCCCGGTGTGGTTGGCCGAGGCTGGGCACCCTCCACGCCCGGATCGGTGAGGACGGCAGGCAGTGAGGCGGCGCCCGGCGTGGCTCTTCGAAGGAGCCCGCGTCCTCGATCCCGCCCGGGACTGCGAGGGCATCGTGCAGTTCATCGGCGACTACGAGGACCCCCAAACCCGCCGCTTCACCCCCGAGGCCGTCTTCCTGCGCCCCGAGGGCGGCGGGGTCGAGTGGATCGTGGCCGACCACCAGGCCCTGCGCCAGGCCGACGCCCGCTGAATCCGGAGACTGCCCGCCCTGCATTCCGTACCGGCCCGGGGCGGGCGCACCACTCGAACCCGATCGAGAGGAGCACGATGCACAGCGCATTGCGGCTAGCCCGCGTCCCCGGGTCGGTGATCATGCAGCCGACCACGCAGTGCCTCCCCATGGACTGCACGTACTGCTACCTCCCCTTCCGCAAGGTCAAGAACCTGATGCCCGTGGAGGTCGCCGAGGCGGTCGCCGGCCCGGCCAACGGATGGGCCAAGAACAATCCGAAGTTCGAGGTCGTCTGGCACGGCGGGGAGCCGCTGGCCACCGGCCACGAGCACCTGGCCGCTCTCATGGCGCCCTTCGAGGGCGTGAGGCACTCAGTGCAGACGAACGCGGCCCTCGTGGATGACGCCTGGTGCGAGTTTCTGCTAGAGCACGACGTGCACGTGGGCGTCAGCATCGACGGCCCGGAGGACCTGAGCACCCACCGCGTCACGCTCGCCGGGCACCCGGGCTTCCGCGTCACCATGCGCGGGATCGAGCGTCTGCGCCGCCACGGCATCCCGTTCTCCGCCATCGCCGTCGTCTCCGATCCCGACCCGGCCGACGCCGCCCGCTTTTACGAGTTCTTCGCCGAGATGGGCGTGACCACCCTCGGCGTCAACGTAGAAGAGGAAGAGGGCGTCAACACCGGCTCCAAGACGTCCGACCCCGTACGGGCAGCAGACTTCTGGGGCGCCCTCGCCGACGCGTGGCGGGCCAACCCGGTCGTGCGGCTGAGGGAAGTGCAGAGGGTTCTCAACTTCGCCGGTGCAGTCCTCAAGGGCCACGACACCGCACCCCTGCCGTCGTCCTCCCCGTGGGACCCGCTCCCGACCGTCGCCTACGACGGCGGCGTGGTCATGCTCTCCCCCGAGCTGGCCGGGTTCACCGACACCCGGTTCGGGGACTTCACCACCGGCAACGTACTCAAGGACGGCCTGGACGTCCTCGTGGCCGAGGCCGAGCAGCGCACCCCCTGGATCCCCGAGTTCTGGCAGGGCATCGACGCCTGCCGCGCCACCTGCCCCGCGTTCGCCTTCTGCGGGGGCGCCCACGCCGCCAACCGGTACTTCGAGCACGACGGCCGATTCGACGGCACCAGGACCCGGTACTGCACTACCTCCAAGATCGCCCTACTCGAAGGAGTGACACGACATGTCCGCGATTACCGCCCCTGACGCCTCCACGCTCGTGATGGACTCGGCGGAGGGCTTCACCTCCCTCCTGAAGGCCGTGGGCTCCCAGTGCATCGCGGGCTGGGGGAACGCCTGGAGCAACGCCGACTTCGAGAACTACATGACCGCGTCCACGTTCGACAACCGCCCCACGTGGGACAACCCGGGTGCGTCCTTCGACAACCGGCCCACCTGGGACGACTGGAGCAAGAGCAAGTAGCCGCGCCGTCGGGGCGGTCCTGCCACGGCGCGGGGCCGCCCCGGCGCCACGATCAAGGAGCACCACATGTCCACGCGCATCTTCGGTCACGCCACCATCACCCTGCCCGAACTGGACGACCTCGGCCTCTACCTCTCCCGCGTCGACACCCTCGACAGCCCCCGCGGCACCGTCCAGGAGTTCACGTACGGGGAGGCGGACCTGCGCTCGCTCGACCTTTCGGACGCCCGGCTCATCACGGGCCGCATCACTGGCGTCCGCGCGAAGCGAGCCGAGTTCGAGGCCCTCATCCTGCACCGCGTGGAGATCACCGGCAGCGACCTCGGAACGGCCCGCTGGACCGAGAGCAAGCTGACCCGCGTCCACATCCGCGACTGCAAGCTCATGGGCGCCGCCCTGGACGGCCTGGTGCTCGATGACGTCCTCTTCGAGAACTGCAAGTTCGACTACGCCACCTTCGAGAAGGTCCGCGCAACGGGCCCCGTCGCCTTCACCGGCTGCGCCTTCACCGAGGCCACGTTCACCGACTGCGACCTGACCGACGCCGTGTTCTCCGAGTGCACGTTGCGCCTCACCGAGTTCGGCGCCGGCCGGTACCGGGACCTGGACCTACGCGGCAACGGCCTGTCGGGAATCCGCGGCGTCGCCAACCTCTCGAAGATCCTCATCAACCCCACCCAGCAGGCCGACCTCGCCCAGGCCCTCGTAGCCGACCTCGACATCACCCTGGAAGACGACTGACCGGGAGACCTCCATGCCCCTGCACATCGCGTACGGCGACCAGACCGCGCTCCGCGCCCGCTGCGAGGTCGCCGGCGTCCGCACCACCCGCGAGGACGAAAGCGCCTACGAGCCCGGCGCGGTCATCCCGGCCGGGCAGTGGCGACCCATGACCGACGTGGACGTCAAGTCGGTCACCGCGCCCCGCAGGCCCCTCAACAGCACGCTGGTGGACATCGTGCGTCCCCCGTTCAAGGAGGGCTCCGCACTCGAAGACCTGGTCCGCCCGATGGGTGATCCCAACGCCGTGTACCTCGGCCAGGCCCTGGCCAAGCCCAACATGCTCACCACCACCGACAACTACCAGGACGGCCGGCTGCTCGGCCTGCACCTCGACAACTGGGACAAGCTCAAGTACGCCGACAAGCACACCGGCCGGCGTCGGCTGTCCCTCAACCTCGGCCCTGGGACGCGGTACATCATCCTCGGAGCCATCGACGCCCAGACCGTCTGCCGCACGGTACACCCGGCCGATCACGTCCACCGGTACCCCCACACGAACGACTTCCGCGCCTACGTCGCCGACGGCCGCCCCATCCGCATCTTCCGGATACGCCTCTCCCCGGGCGAGGGTTACCTGGCCCCCACCGAGTACCTGCTGCACGACGGTTCCACCGACGGCCAGGACAAGCCGTCCGCCATGGCCTTCTGGCTCGGACGCTGGCCGACCGGCATGCTGCCGTCACTCGTATAAGCGGGCAACGAAGTCTGGCCTAGCGAAGAGAGAACAGCATGAGCACAGAGACCTGGGACAGGTTCGGTTTACGTTCCGATGGCGGCCCGCCCTGGGACCGCTTCGAATGGACGCAGTACGGCAATCACGGGCCAAGCATTGAGCTGCTCACGACCGGTCCCGGTACGCGGGTTCTGGAGCTGGGGCCTGGCAAAGGCTACAACCTCGTGTCCGTCACCAAGACGGGGTTCCTTCATGGTGTCCTTGAACCGCTGCTCCCACGAATCGCGCAGCAGCTTCTCCGCCTGTTCCCTCGCCTCAACGACGCGGGCTATGGCGAGGGCGTTCACCAGGCCGTGCTCCAGCACGTTGGCGTGGTACATCGCAAGCCCGTAGTACGCGAACGTCGTCTTCACGTAGGTGCCGTCGTCACGCTCGTCCTGGTCTCTCGATCCGCCTATCGCCTCGAACCGCACGACATGCGACGTGTCCCTGCCCCGAGTGCGCGTGCATCGTCGGCCACGTGCACCCAGATTCCGGGGACCGCTGACAACCAGGCTGCACCAAGCGCCCCGTCATCTTCCCAACCACGTCCAACTCCCTGCGGGCCGTTTCCACAAAGGCATCACGAAGCTCGTTCAGAGTGGTCCGCCTCTGCACCACCAGCTCATCCCGCGCCTCACGGTCCAAGCCCGCCGTATTAGCCAACGTGGCGGCTACGCTTTCACGGACACCAGCATCAACAAGCGCTCGGTGGGTTCGCTCCCGCGCACTTTCATCTCCGGGCGTACCCTCCGACTCGGCAATGGCGTCAAGGGCGGCACGGGCTATTGCGCCCTCCTCGTACTGCACGAACATCCGCTCGACCTCATCAGGTGAGTCGGGCCCCACGAACTCCCATTCGTCAGCGGAAATCTGCACCCGCTCCACGATGCTCCCGTCAGTGGCACGAGCGAGCCGTGACGCCTCCGCAACCATTTCTCTCAGCCGCCGCTTTTCGTCACGCAGGTTGTGGGAGTTCTCCTGGTCCAAGTGAACTGCGTAGAGAATCACCCCAAGACTCAGGGCTCCGTCCTTCGCTCCCTGCGCCTCTCTCAGCACGTTGGGAGGACTCAGCAGTTCCACCATGGCGAACGCCTTCAACAGGTCGCCGGCCCGTGACTCCTGCTGCGTGGCCATCTTCTTCGGCAGCAACACATCGAGTTCCTTGACGTACTCCGCCCAGACCTCCTGGCACCGGTCCCGCTGCCACTGTGCATGGGTTTCCCTCGACGTCTCCCGGATGCCAGCGAGCGTGGCCTCAACCTGCTGGCGGCCCGCCTCTAGGGTGGCCCGCGCCTGCTCTTGGGCGGCTTCGAGGGCCCTATTCGCCTGGGCGTCTGCTGCCTGGAGTGCGGCGCACGCCTGCTCCTTGGCCGCCTCCAATGCAGCCTTCGCCTGGGCCTCGGCTCCCTGCAACGCCCTCTTGCCCTGAATGGCTCCCGCGATGATGACGGCCGGGATCGCAAGGAGCGCTGCCCCCGCTGCTGCCACTGAGCCGAAGTCCTGGGATATGA
Source organism: Streptomyces sp. NPDC033966 (assembly GCF_055575955.1). NCBI lineage: Bacteria > Bacillati > Actinomycetota > Actinomycetes > Kitasatosporales > Streptomycetaceae > Streptomyces > Streptomyces sp. NPDC033966. The sequence goes on from NZ_JBVIRQ010000007.1 coordinate 116,654, forward strand.
ACGTGCTGAGCTCAGCCATGAGCGGGCCCCCCTTGTTGTACTCGACGTGCCCGCTGAACCGTAGCGCGGTCACAGGCGCCGACGGCGCCTCCCTGTGGTCACAGGTCAGGCGTTGGAGGCCCATTCTGGGCTTGGAGGGCTTCCCCACGGCATCATCCGCACCAGAGACGTAGCGACCGCACCGCCCGATCCGGGAACTGCTGGAGCCGTGCAGTCCTGACAAGAACACTGAACCAAAAACTCAGGCCACGTCAGGTCGAATCTTCGGGGCGGAGAAAACTCTCTTCACCTACAGACAGTAGAGAGAGACCCCTGTAGCCGCTGTGCACCCGCTGGCTCCCCGAACAGAGCCCGCTGGAGAGCGTGCTGGAGCGCCGGCCATAGCCAAGCCCAAGCCCGCCACCGAGGGTCCGACCGACACCTCCACCGGCGGCAGCGGCGCGGGCAGCAGCGTCTACTACAAGAACTGCGACGCCGCGAAGGCGGCCGGGGCGGCGCCCGTCCGGCGCGGCCAGCCCGGCTACCGCGAGGCCCTCGACCGGGACAAGGACGGCATCGCCTGCGACAAGTAGGTCAACGGCGAAATTCGGCCGGACGGCTTGTCAGGGGTCGATCCGGGCGTGGCAGGCGGGCAGAATCGCCCTCGTCCGACGGTGTCCAGAGGCGGGGGCGGCAAATGGCTGAAGGGGTGCGGATTCCGGGGCTGGAGGGGGTCCCGCTGCTCGGGTCGCTCTTCGACCTCAAGGCGGACTCCCTCGCGACCTACGAGCGGGCCCGGGAGCGGCACGGGGACGTCGTGCGGATCAGCGCCGGCCCGCCCGGGCTGCGCGCCGAGCTGTACTGCGTGTTCTCCGCCGAGGGCGCCCAGCGGGTGCTGGCCTCCGAGGCGGCGAACTTCCGCAAGGACAACGCCTTTTACCAGGAGGTACGCGACTCCTTCGGCAACGGCCTGCTGACCAGCCAGGACGCGGACTACATGCGCCAGCGCCGGCTGGTCCAGCCGCTGTTCACCCGCAAGCGGGTGGACGGCTACGCCGGAGCCGTCGCCGCCGAGACCGAGGGCACCCTCGCCGCGTGGCAGGAGGCCCGGGACGGCATCGTCGACGTCTCCACGGAGATGATGCACCTGGCCCTGCGCGCGGTCTCCCGGATCCTGTTCGGCGCGGACGTCGACGCCACCGTCGACGTGGTGGACCGGTGCTTTCCGGTCATCACGGAGTACGTGCTGCGCCGGGGCTACTCCCCCGCCAACCTCCCGCGCACCTGGCCGACCCCCGGCAACCGGCGGGCGGCCACCGCGCTGGACGAGCTGTACGCCGTCTGCGACAAGATCATCGCCCAGCGGCTCGGGGCCTCCCCCCGGCAGGCGGAGGGCGAGGACCTGCTGACGCTGCTCGCCGGTGCGCGGGGCGAGGACGACGCCACCTTCGACCCCGCCGAACTGCGCGACCAGGTGCTCGTCTTCCTGCTCGCCGGGCACGAGACGACCGCCACCTCGCTGGCCTTCGCCCTGCACCTCCTCGGCCGCCACCCCGAGGAGCAGGCGCGGGCCCGGGACGAGGTGCGGACCGTGCTGGGCGGCCGTACGCCCGGGGCGTCCGACCTCGAACGTCTGCCGTATCTCACCCGGGTGCTGAAGGAGGCGATGCGGCTCTACCCGGCGGCCCCGGTGATCGGGCGCAAGGCCGTCGCCGCCACCGAGATCGAGGGCCACACCATCCCGGCGGGCGCGGATGTGATCCTGGCCCCCTGGGTCACGCACCGCCACCCCCGGTACTGGAGCGACCCGGAGCGCTTCGACCCGGACCGCTTCACGCCGGAGGCCGAGGCCGGCCGGCACCGGTATGCCTGGTTCCCCTTCGGCGGCGGCCCGCGCGCCTGCATCGGGCAGCACTTCTCGATGCTGGAGTCCGTGATCGCGCTGGCGATGCTGCTGCGGGCGTACGAGTTCGAGGCCGTGGACCGGGAGGTGCCGGTGGGCGCCGGGATCACCCTGCGGGCGCAGGGCCCGGCGCGCTGCCGGATCCGCCGCCTGGAGGGCTAGGCCGTCTCTTTCGGATCTTGTCGGCCTTGCCCGCGGTGGCTGGTGCCGTGCATGGCAAGGCGGAGGGGCGCCCGTGTACTGGACGTACTCGGGCGCTCCGACAACGCGGCCAGGTGCGGTGCCAGGCGCCGCGGGCCCCGACAAGATCCGAAAGAGACGGCCCAGGAGGTACCGCGTCAGCGGTAGTCGTCCGGGTGGTCCTGCATCCAGGTGTTGATCTGGTCCCGGGTGCCGATGAGCGTGCTCTGGTGCTTCTTCAGGTTCTCGAAGGTGCGGTCGCCGCCGAGTTCCGTGTCGAGCTTCACGATCAGGGCGATCGGCTCGGGGAAGTGGCCGGGGCCCTTCGGGTCGGCCTTCATCGCGCGGTCCAGGCGGTGGAGTTCGTCGTACACCCGGCCGAGGAAGTACGCGCAGTTCCCCGGGGTGCAGGAGTCGTTCAGGGTGGCCTGGAGTCCCGCGAAGGCGTCGCGGACCAGCTCGGGCGGGGTGGACGGCAGGCCGCTCGCCGAGGGCCGCCCGGCCGGCGTCGCGCCCGGCGCGGGCGTGCCCGTACCGGCCGGGGACGCGCTCGGGGACGCCGTGCCGGGAACCGGCGCGGCGGAGGCGGACGCGACGGGCGACGAGGCCGACGAGGCCCCGGCCTTGGGCTCGGCGTCGCTCCCGCAGGAGACGGTGAGGGCCGCCAGGGTGACGGTCAGGGCTGCTGCGGCGGCGCCGCGCACGGTCGATCGGAACATCGGTTCTTCCCCCCGGTTTGCGATGATCGGCCGAGCCTACCGGCTGCCCTCGCCCGGGACGGCTGCCGGGGTGTGGTTGCCCTGGAGGCGTTCCAGGTCGGAGGGCCGGACCTGGATCGCAAAGACCGCGATGAGCGCGCCGGCGAGGGTGAAGAGCGAGGCCGCCACGAAGGCCGCGCTGACTCCCGAGGTCAGCACCTGGTCGGCCCAGGGCTTGGGGAGCTGCCGGGTTCGGGCGAAGAACGCCTTCTGTTCGGGGCTCGCCGAGCCGAGGAAGGCGACCATCTGCTCCTTGGCCTCGTTGCGGCTGGCCGTGCCGAAGACGGTGACCAGGATCGACAGTCCGAGCGATCCGCCGATCTGCTGCATCGAGTTGAGCAGGCCGGAGGCGGCGCCGGACTCCCGGTCGGGGACGTCGGACAGGGCCATCAGGGTCAGCGAGACGAACTGCAGCCCCATGCCGGTGGCGAACACCAGGATCGGGCCGAGGATGCTGCCGGGGTAGGTGGAGTGGACGTCGGTGAGGGTCAGCCAGCCCAGCCCGGTGGCGCAGCACAGCGCACCGGCGACCATGAAGGGCTTGGGCCCGTACTTCGGCAGCAGTTGGGAGGTGGTCCCGGCGGCGAGCGCGACCATCACGCTGACCGGGAGGAAGGCGAGTCCGGCGCGGAGCGGGCTGAAGCCGAGGACGTTCTGCACGAACAGGGTCAGGAAGAAGAACATGCCGAAGATCGCGCAGGCGAGGAAGAGCATGATCCCGTAGGTCCCCGCGCGGTTGCGGTCGGCGAACATGTGCAGCGGTGTGATCGGCTGCGGCGAGCGCCGCTCGTTGAGGACGAACAGGACCAGCAGGACCACGGCGGCGGCGAAGGAGCCGAGGGTGAGCCCGTCGCGCCAGCCGTCCTGGGAGGCCCGGATGAAGCCGTACACGAGGGCGACCATGCCGCAGGTGCCCAGCAGCGCGCCGATCAGGTCGAAGTGTCCGGGGTGGCGCTCGGACTCGTGCAGGACCCGGGCGGCCAGTACGGCGATCAGCAGGGCGATCGGGACGTTGACGAAGAGCACCCAGCGCCAGTTGAGCCATTCGACCAGCACCCCGCCCGCGAGGAGCCCGATCGCACCGCCGCCGGCGGAGACGGCGGCGAACACCCCGAAGGCCCGGTTGCGTGCCGGGCCTTCACGGAAGGTGGTGGTGATCAGCGCGAGCGAGGTCGGGGAGGCGATGGCGCCGCCGACGCCCTGGAGGGCCCGGGCGGCCATCAGCTGGCCCGCGTTCTGGGCGAGTCCGCCGAGCAGCGAGGCCAGGCCGAAGAGCAGGACGCCGAAGACGAAGACGCGCTTGCGGCCGAGGATGTCGCCGGTGCGGCCGCCCAGCAGGAGCAGGCCTCCGAAGGTCAGGGTGTAGGCGTTGACGACCCAGGACAGGCTCTCGGTGGAGAAGTCGAGTGCGGTCTGGATGTGTGGTAGCGCGATGTTCACGATGGTGATGTCGAGCACGACCATGAGCTGGCAGGAGGCAATCACGAACAGGGCCAGCCCGTTTCCGCTCCCGCGGACCTTGCCGTCGGTCCCGTTGTGGTTCGGCAGTGCGTTCGGGTCCACTAGTCGACGCTAAGCCCGTGGGCCATGCGTCACCACTCGAATGGCCTATGCCATGTGATATTGCACATGCCACAATGCGATCATGGATGAATTCCTCCGGCTCTCCGCCGCCACGGCCCGGTTCACCCACGGCTCCCCCAGGGCCTTCTCGTTCGGGGACGACGGCCGCCTCCTCTGGTTCCTGCGCTCCACGGGCCCCACCGACGCCCTCGAGAGCCTCTGGGTCCTCGACACCGCCACCGGCACCGAGACCCGGGTCGCCGACCCGCGCGAGCTCTCCCCCGAGGCCGGTGAACTCCCCGTCGCCGAGCGCCGGCTGCGCGAACGCACCCGGCTCGTCGCCGCCGGGATCGGCTCGTACGCCCTCTCCGGCGACGGCCGCCGCGCCGTCTTCCCGCTCCACGGAAGGCTGCACGCGGTCACCTGCGACGGCACCGGCACGCCCGAGCCCGTCCCGGCCGCCGGCCCCGCCCTGGACCCGCGCCCGAACGCCGACGGCTCGCGCACCGCGTACGTCGCCGACGACGCCCTGTACGTCCACCCCGGCGGCCGGGTCAGCCCCGCCGACGGGGCCCGCTGGGGCCTCGCGGAGTTCGCCGCCGCCGAGGAACTCGGCCGCGCCCGGGGCCACTGGTGGTCCCCCGACGGCGTCACCCTGCTCGCCGCCCGCGTCGACGAGAGCGCCCTCCAGCGCCGCCACTTCACCGACCCGGCGCACCCGGAGCTGCCGGCCGAGGACTTCGCGTACCCCGAGGCGGGCGGCCCCAACGCCGACGTACAGCTGTGGGTGCTCGGCCCGGACGGCGGCCGGGTCCGGCTCGACTGGGACGCCGGGTCCTTCCCCTACGTCTCCGACGCGGGCTGGGAGTCCGAGACCGAGATCCTGCTGACCGTGCAGGACCGGCTCCAGCGGAACGTGCTCCTGCTCGGCGCCGACCCGGCCACCGGCCGCACCACGGAGCTGTCGCGCACCACGCACCCCCAGTGGGTCGACCCCCTCCTGCCCGGCACCCCGGCGAGGCTGCCCGACGGGCGGATGCTCACCGCCGCGGACACTCCCGGCGGGACCGCCCGCGGCCTCGCCCTCGACGGGAAGCCCCTCACCGGCGAGGGGATACAGGTCCGCCGGGTGGCCGGGCTCCACGGGGGCCGGCTGCTCATCGAGGCCGGACTGGGCGACCCCGCCGAGCAGCAGGTGCTGCTGCTGGACCCCGGCAGCGGCGAGCTGACCCCGCTCGCCGACGGGCCCGGCGTGCACGGTGTCCCGGCCTCCGCCCCGGCCGGGACCCTGCTGCTGACCAGCGCCGACGCCGACGGGATCCGGCGTACCGTACGCACCCCGGACGGGCGTGAGTTCACCCCCGCCGACCTGTCCGCACCGCTGCCGTACCGGGTGGAGCCGGTCCTCGAGCGGGTCACCGAACTCGGGATCCCGACCTCCCTGGTGCTGCCGCGCGGCCACGTCCCGGGCAGGCGGCTGCCGGTGCTGATGGACAGCTACGGCGGCCCCGGCTTCCAGGACGTGTCCGCCGAGCCGCGCCGCTGGCAGGCCCGGCAGTGGTGGGCCGACCAGGGCTTCGCCGTGGTCACCGTCGACAACCGGGGCACCCCGTACGTCTCCCCGGCCTTCACCCACGCCATGTACCGGGGGTTCTCGGAAGTCACCCTGGAGGACCAGGTCGCGGCGCTGCGGGCGCTCGGCCGACGCCACCGCGACCTCGACCTCGGCCGGGTCGGGATCCGCGGGTGGTCCTACGGCGGCTACCTGTCGGCGATGGCGGTGCTGCGCCGGCCGGACGTCTTCCACGCGGCGGCCGCCGGGGCCGCGCCGACCGACTTCCGGCACTACGACACCGCCTACACCGAGCGCTACCTCGGACTCCCGCAGGAGCACCCCGACGTCTACGAGCGGGACTCGCTGATCCCCGACGCGCCGAAGCTGACCCGGCCGCTGCTGCTGGTCACGGGCCTGGCGGACGACAACGTCCACCCCTCCCACACGCTGCGGCTGTCCCGGGCCCTGACCGACGCGGGCCGCCCGCACCAGCTGCTCGCGCTGCCCGGAGTCACGCACATGACCCCGGGCGGGACACGGGAGAAGATCATGGCGCTGGAGCTGGAGTTCTTCCGCCGCGAACTGGCCCTCTGACTCCCCCGGACACCGGAAGGGCCCCGCGGACGCCGGTCCGCGGGGCCCTCCCCTTCTTCCCGTGATCCCCGTCAGTCACCCGGGAAGTGACAGGCCACCTCTCGCGAGGCGGCGGGCCGCAGCAACGGCCGCTCGGTGCGGCAGACCTCCTGCGCCTTGGGACAGCGCGGGTGGAAGGTGCAGCCCGGGGGCGGGGCGGCCGGGCTCGGCGGGTCGCCGAGCAGCACGATCCGCTCCCGCCGCCGCTCCGCCGCCGGATCCGGCAGCGGTACGGCGGACAGCAGCGCCCGGGTGTAGGGGTGCTGCGGGTTCTCGTAGAGGGACTTCTTGTCCCCGATCTCGACGATCCGGCCGAGGTACATGACCGCCACGCGGTCGCTGACCCGCTTGACCACCGAGAGGTCGTGGGCGATGAACACGTAGGCCAGGCCCAGTTCGGCGCGCAGCCGCTCCATCAGGTTGACGATCTGCGCCTGGACGGAGACGTCGAGGGCGGAGACCGGTTCGTCGGCGATCACCAGCCGGGGGCTGGTGGCCAGCGAGCGGGCGATGCCGATGCGCTGGGCCTGGCCGCCGGAGAACTCGTGCGGGTAGCGGTCGATGTGCTCCGGGATCAGCCCGGTCAGCTCCATCAGCTCGGCGGCCCGGCGGCGGGCGTCCGCCGCGCTCCAGCCCTGCACGAGCAGCGGATCGGAGATGATCCGGGCCACCGTCTGGCGGGGGTTGAGGGAGGAGTGCGGGTCCTGGAAGACCATCTGGATGTCTCGGCGCAGGGGGCGCAGTGCCGCCTGGGAGAGCCTGCTGATGTCCCGGCCGTCGAAGGTGATGCTGCCGGAGGTGGGTTCCAGCAGCCGGACCAGCATCCTGCCGGTGGTGGACTTGCCGCAGCCCGACTCGCCGACGAGGCCGAGGGTGCGGCCGGGCTCCAGGTCGAACGAGAGCCCGTCGACGGCCCGGACGGGCGCGGCCCGGCGCCCGGTCAGCGACCGTCTGCCGGGGAAGGTCATGGTCAGGTCCCGTACGGAGAGCAGGGGCCCGGCCGGGTCGTCCGGCCGCCGCGCGGCCCGGTCCTGGCTGGTGGCCGGGGCGGTCATCGGGACACCTCCGGGGTGGGGGCGGGTGCGGGGGCGGAGCCCGCGAAGTGGCAGGCCGCGGTCCGGGCCGGTGTTCCGTACGGGCGCAGCTCGGGCAGTTCGCCCGTGCAGCGCTCCCGTTCCTGCGGCGGGCCGGCGGCGGCGCGCGGACAGCGGGGGGCGAAGGCGCAGCCGGGGGCGCGGTTGAGGAGTGAGGGCGGGGAGCCGGGGATGGAGGGCAGCGGGACGTCGTCGGGACTGTCGAGGCGGGGCAGGGAGTCGAGCAGGCCCCGGGTGTAGGGGTGGGCGGGGTCGGCGAACAACTCGTCCGCCGGGGCCTGTTCGGCGGCCCGGCCGCCGTACATGACCAGGACCTCGTGGGCGACGCGGGCCACCACCCCCAGGTCGTGGGTGATCATCACGACGCCGAGGCCGCGTTCCTCCTGGAGGCGGGCGATCAGTTCGAGGATCTGGGCCTGGACGGTGACGTCGAGGGCGGTGGTGGGCTCGTCGGCGATCAGCAGTTCGGGTTCGCAGGCCAGGGCCATGGCGATCATGGCGCGCTGGCGCATGCCGCCGGAGAACTGGTGGGGGTACTCGCCGGCCCGGCGGGCCGGTTCGGGGATGCCGACCTCGCCGAGCATGTCGACGGCGCGTTTGCGGGCGGCGGCCCGCCCGGCCCGGAAGTGCACCCGGAAGTGCTCGGCGATCTGCTCGCCGACGGTGTAGTAGGGGTGCAGGCTGGACAGCGGGTCCTGGAAGATCATGGCCATCCTGCGGCCGCGGACCTTGGCCAGTTCCCTCTCGGGCAGGCCGCGCAGCTCCTGTCCGGCGAGCTTGACGGAGCCGGTGACCTCGGCGCCGGTGCGGTGCAGGCCCATGACGGCGAGGGAGGTGACGGACTTTCCGGATCCGGATTCGCCGACGATGCCGAGGGTGCGGCCCGCTTCGACGGTGAAGCCGAGCGAGTCGACGGCGCGTACCGTCCCGCGCGGGGTGCTGAACGTGACGTGCAGGTCGCGCACTTCGAGCAGCGGGGTGGCCATCAGTACCTCACCCTCGGGTCGACTACGGCGTACAGGAGGTCGACGGCGAGGTTCGCGACGACGATGAAGAAGGCGGCGAGCAGGGTGACGCCGAGGACCACGGGCTGGTCGGAGCTGACGAGGGCTCCGTAGAAGAGCCTGCCGATGCCGGGGAGTCCGAAGATGGACTCGGTGATGACGGCTCCGGCGAGCAGGCCGCCCAGGTCCATGCCGAAGATGGTGAGGATGGGGGTCATGCCGGAGCGGAGGCCGTGTTTGACGACGACGGTCCGTTCGGGCATGCCCTTGGCTCGGGCGGTGCGGATGTAGGGCTCGGCCATCGCCTCGATCATCGAGCCGCGGCTCTGGCGGGCGTACATGGCGGCGTAGAGCAGGGCGAGCGCGGTCCAGGGCAGGAGCAGGTTCGAGGCCCAGGCGAGGGGGTCGTCGGTGAAGGCCTGGTAGCTGGGGTAGGGCAGCAGTCCGGCGGTGCGGATGACTCCGTAGATGAGCATGACGGAGGTGAAGTAGACGGGCAGGGAGGCGGCGGCGACCGCGCCGACCATCAGGGCCTTGTCGGTGGCGGTGTCCTTGCGCAGGGCGGCGGTGACGCCGGCGCCGAGGCCCAGCAGGAGCCAGAGGGCGGCGGCGCCGACGGCGAGGGAGGCGGAGACCGGGAGCCGGTCCATCAGCAGGTCCCAGACGGGCAGGGAGTTCTCGTACGAGTAGCCCAGGCAGGGGAAGTCGCACTGGACGGCGTACTGGCCGGAGCCGAGGGTGCGGCCGGTGAAGATGCCGGTGAGGAAGTCGGCGAACTGCCGCCACAGGGGCTGGTCGAGGCCCAGGTATGCGCGTACGTCGGCCAGCCGTTCGGCGCTGCAGGTCTTGCCGCAGGCCGCGGCGGCCGGGTCGGTGGGCAGGACGTAGAAGATGAGGAAGGTGACGGCCGCGATGGCGAGGAGCACGCCGGCCAGGGCGAGCAGGCGGCGCAGCAGGTAGAGGATCAACTGCGGCCGCCCCTCGGGTCGAGGATGTCGCGCAGGGCGTCGCCGAGGAGGGTGAAGGCGAGGACGGCGAGGAAGAGGAAGACGCTCGGGATGACGAAGTACATGGGGTCGGTCTCGTAGAAGGCCACGGACTCGGCGATCATCTGGCCCCAGGACGGGGTGGGCGGGCGGACCCCGACGCCGAGGTAGCTGAGTGCGGCCTCGGTGCTGATCATGCCGGGGATGAGCAGGGTGGTGTAGGCGATGACCGGGCCGGAGACGCCCGGGAGGATGTCGCGGGTCAGGATGCGCCAGGCGCTCGCGCCGCCGACGCGGGCGGCGTCGACGTATTCGCGGTGTTTGAGGGAGAGGGTCTGGCCGCGGACGACGCGGGCGACGCCGGGCCAGCCGAAGAGGCCGATGACGGCGGTCATCAGGACGATGCGGTTGACGTCCTTGGCCACCGACAGCATCGCGATCATGAAGATCAGCGAGGGGAAGGACATGGTGAGGTCCATCAGCCGGGACAGGACGGCGTCGGTGCGGCCGCCGAAGTAGCCGGCCGCGATGCCGGCGGCGGTGCCGGCGAGGACGACGATGGCGGTGGCGGCGAAGGCGATGAGCAGGGAGATCTGGGCGCCGTTGACGACGCGGGCGAACAGGTCGCGGCCGGTGACGGGTTCGACGCCGAGCCAGTGCTCGGGGCTGATCCCGCCGAGTGAGCCGAGCGGCAGGCCGCCGAGGTAGGGGTCGACGGCGCTCTTGTCGTACTCCTCCGGGGACCAGCCGCCGAGCGTCCCGAGCCAGGGGGCGGTGAGGGCCATCAGGACGAAGAGGAGGACGACGGCGGCGCTGACGCGGACGGCGGGGCGGCGGCTCAGTTCGCGCCGGGCGAGCTGCCAGGGGCTGCTGCCCGGTGCCGCCGCGGGCGTTTCGGTCGCGGCGCGGGGTGCGGCGCCGGGTGCGGGACCGGCTCCGGGTGCGGTGGTGGTCATGGTGTCGGGGGCCTCGGGTTCCCTCAGCCCTGGCTCTTCGACGGGTCCTTGAGGCCGACGGTCCCGTAGTCGATGGTGCCGGTCCAGACCGGGTGGCCGTGTGCGCCGGCGATGTTGGTGCCGATGAGCAGCGGCTTGCGCTCCAGCAGGACCGGGATGGACGGGGACTTCTTCATGATCTCGGCGTCGAGGTCGATCCAGGCCTGGCCGGCCTGCTTGGCGTCGGACATGGCGTTGATCTCGTCGATCCGCTTCATGGTGGCCTCGTCGCGGAACTGGGAGTAGTTGCCCTGGTTGCCCTTGTCCTTGACGGTGCGTCCGTCGAAGACGAAGGGGATCCAGGTGGAGCCGGAGGGGTAGTCGGGGCACCAGCCGGTGAGGGTCATGTCGGGCGTGGTGGAGAGGTCGCCGATGACGTCGTAGTAGGCGCCGGGGTCGACGGTGTCGATGACGACCTGCACTCCGACGCGGGACAGGCCCTGCTGGATGGCCTCGGCCTTGCCCTTGTCGCCGGTGGAGACGGCCAGGGAGACCTTCAGGTTCTCCTTGCCGGCGGCCTTGAGGAGTTCCTTGGCCTTGGCGGGGTCGCCGGCCGGGGCGATCTTGAGGGTGTCGGCCTGCTTGCCTCCGGTCAGGGCCGGGGGCAGGTAGGCGGTGGCGACCTCGTTGAGGGCGGGACCGCCGCCGGCGGTGACCACGGCCTCCTTGTCGACGGCGTACTGCATGGCCTCGCGGACCTTGGGGTCGTTGAAGGGGGCGCGGGAGTTGTTCAGGTGGAGCATCTCGGTACAGCCCTGGGACTCGGCGAGCAGGCGCGCCTTGACGTCGGGCTTGGGCAGCACCTTGGGGGCGCTCTCGGGCCGCATGTCCTGGTACTCGACGGCGGAGGCGTCGGCGCCGTCGCCGGCGATGATCCGGTCGTCGACCTGCCCGCCCTTGAGGCCCATGACGACCACGAACTTGTCCGGGTAGGCCTTGCGGACGGTGTCGGTCTTGGGGTCCCAGTGCTCGTTGCGGACGAGGACGAGCTTCTTGTCTCGGTCGTACGTCTCGATCTTGTACGGGCCGGAGGAGAAGGGGCGGGCGTCGTACTGGGTGCCCTTCTCCTGGGACTGCGGGACGGGTGCGAAGGTCGGCAGGGTGGCGGTCGCGGAGAACTCGGCGACCGGGCGCTTGAGTTCGAAGACGATCGTCCGGTCGTCGGGGGTCTTCACCGAGTCGAGGTGCTGTCCCTGGAGGGGGCCCTTGTAGCCGTCGGCGCCGGCCAGGTACTGGGCGGCGTAGTCGGGGCCGCCGGTGAGGTCGGGGGCGAAGGAGCGCTCGACGTTGTACTTGACGTCCTGCGCCTTGATGGGGCTGCCGTCCTCGTACTTCAGGCCCTCCTTGAGGGTGAAGGTCCAGGTGCGGCCGCCGTTGGAGGGGGTGCCGAGGTCGGTGGCGAGGTCGGGGACCAGTTCGCTGCCGGCCTTGCCGGGCTCGGCCTTGAAGGTGACGAGCGTGCGGTAGAGCAGCCGGGTGCCGAAGTCGATGGTCGGCAGCGTCCAGTTGCGGGCCGGGTCGAGGTGGGAGAAGTCCTGGTTGGACAGGACGGTGAGGGTGCCGCCCTTGGCCGGGGTGCCGCCGAGGACCTTCCCGTCGTTGGCGGCGGCGGGGTTGGACGCGCCTGCGGCGGCGGGGCCCTTCTTGGTGTCGGAGCAGCCCGAGGCGCCGAGTACGAGCGTCGCCACCAGGGCGGTGGCGAGGGTGAGCTGGGTGCGCTTGGTCATGGGTCACTCCAGGGAAGGGCCGCGCTTTAGGGTGTGACCGGTAACATAGTAATGTGAAATTGTACTGACAAGAGGTTGCCGCCGCCGTTATTCAGCCGTGTCCAAATCCATTGCGGCAAAAGCGAGTTGGGCCCGGACCAGAAGGTCCGGGCCCTGCGGGCGTACGGCGGTCAGCCCGGCCGCGTACGGCGGTCAGCCCGGCCGGAGCGGGCTCCGGGGCCGGGTGGGGGTCAGAGGCCCGAGCCGAGGCGGCCCTGGGGGCGGCCCACGGGCTCGTCACGGCCCTGCGCCCAGAGGGAGCGGACGTGGCCCAAGTGGCGCTGCATGCAGGCCTCGGCCGCCTCCGCGTCACCGGCGAGCATCAGGTCGAGCAGCTCGATGTGCTCCTCGGCGGAGGAGACCAGCTTGCCGGCCTCGTCCAGGCCCGTGAGGCCGTACAGCCGGGAGCGCTTGCGCAGGTCGCCCACGGTCTCGACCAGGCGCTCGTTGCCCGCGAGGGCGAGCAGCCCGAGGTGGAAGCGCCGGTCTGCCTCCAGGTAGCCGATGAGGTTGTGGTCGCGGGCGCTGCTGACGATCTCCTCGGCGACGGGGCGCAGCTGCTCCAGCTGCTCCGCCGTGGCCATCCGGGTGACCCGGCCGACGGTCGGGACCTCGATCATCGTGCGCAGTTCGGTGTACTGGTCGAGGTCGCGCTCGCTGACCTCGGTGATCCGGAAGCCCTTGTTGCGGACCGGCTCCACCAGGCCCTCGCGGGCGAGGTCGAGCATGGCCTCGCGGACCGGGGTGGCCGAGACCCCGAGCTCGGCGGCGAGGCCCGGGGCCGAGTAGACGCTGCCGGGGCGCAGCTCGCCCGCTATCAGCGCGGCGCGCAGGGCGTGGCCGACCTGGTCGCGCAGCCGCTCCTGGGCCTTGATGAGACTGTGCTGCTTCAGGTCACCCATTGCTCTTCCTCCGAGACCCCGCACACCACCGACGTGCGGAGGAACAGCGTACAATGTCACGTTTCGCTGTTCGCTCCGGTCGCGTGGTAGATCGCCACCGCGACGGCAAGATCTTCCCAGGCCATGCCCACGCTCTTGAAGAGCTGTGGACAACTCGGCCTCCCGCCCGTGGAATTGCGTCCCGCGACCAGGTCGGCGAGGGTGCCCGCGATATGACCGGCCCCGATCGCCCCCTCGGCCTCCGGGACGAGCAGGTCCCCCGCCTCCCGCAGCGCGGCCGCCCGCGACTCCACGTACACCGCCGCGCGTCGCACGAGGGCGGTGTCGGTCTCCCGGGCGTCCGGCTCGTGCGAGCCGACGGCGACGACCACCGCCCCCGGGGCGACGAGGCGCCCGTCGAAGAGCGGCTCGCGGGCGGTGGTGCAGCACAGGACCAGATCGGCACCGGCCACGTCGGCGGGCGTGCCCGTGCGGGCCGGGACGCCCAGGTCCCGGGCGTGCGCGGCCAGCTTCTCCGCGCGGCCCGGGTCCCGGGCCACCACCACCGCCCCGGCCAGGTCCCGCAGTTCCAGCACCGCTTCGAGGTGCCCGTACGCCTGCGGTCCCGAGCCGAACAGCACCAGCCGCAGCGGGCGCCCGGGCGCGGTCAGGTACCGCAGGGCGAGCGCGGAGACCGCCGGGGTGCGCAGGGCGGTCAGGGCGGCGCCGTCCAGGAGGGCCAGCGGGCGCAGGGTGGGGCCGTCCAGCAGGAGGTAGCTGCCGGTGATCCGGGGCAGTCCCCGCGCCGGGTTGCCGGGGGCCACCCCGGCGATCTTCACCCCGGCGTACGCGCCCGACGCGGCCGGCATGAGCAGCAGCTCGCCGGCGGGCGCGGGCACGCTGGTGCGCTGCGGGCAGGCCTCCGGGTCCAGGCCGGCGCGCAGGGCGGCCTCCAGGGCGTCGGCGGCCCCCCGAGGGGTGAGCAGGCCCGCCGTCTCGCGGGCGCCCAGCTGGAGGAGGCCCGCCGCGGGGGGGACCGTCACAGCAGGAAGCCCGCGCCGAGGGCGTCGTACGGGTCGGTGGTGAAGGTGTGCTCGCCGGTGCGGTAGGCGGTACCGGTGACCTCGGTGACCCCGTCCGCGAGGATCCGTCCGGTGAACACGGTGCCGGTCACCGACTCGTGCAGCAGGTCCTCCCCCGCCCCCAGCCGGCCGTCCTCCGCCAGCAGCGCGAGCCGGGCGGAGGTCCCGGAGCCGCAGGGCGAGCGGTCGATCTGCCCGTCGGCGAAGACGGTGACGTTGCGCTGGTGCGGCCCGAAGGGGGTGTCGGGCAGTTCCTCGTACAGCACCACCCCGTAGACCCCGGAGAGGAGCGGGCCGCCGGGGTGCCAGGTCGCCGGGTGGGTGGCGAGGGCGGCACGGATCTCCCGTCCGGCGCGTACGAGTTCGGGCAGGGCGGCGCGGGTGACCTCCAGGCCGAGGTCCCGCGCGGCGGCGGAGGCGTAGCAGGCCCCGGCGTGGGCGATGTCCACCTCCGCGATGCCGAGGGTGGTGGCCACCGGGACCTTGCGGGCGGCCACCCGGGCCGGGACGTTGCGGAAGGTGACCCCGGTGGTGCGGCCCTGGGACCGGTGGACGGTGGCGGCGACGCGGCCCGACGGCACGTCGATGCGCACCTGGACGTCCCCGTCGTCGGGCGCCGCGACGCGGCCGGTGTCCACGGCCCAGGCGCCGAGCGCCATGGTGCCGTGGCCGCAGGCGGTGGAGTAGCCGTCCTTGTGCCAGAACAGCACCCCGAGGTGGGCCCCGTCGTCGTCCGGGGGCACCACGAACCCGCCGTACATCCCGGCGTGCCCGCGCGGTTCCTGCACCAGCAGGCGCCGTACGTCGTCCAGGGGGCTGCGGCGCGGCATGGTCCCGGAGCCGCCCGGGCCGATGGCGGTGGCGCAGCGCTCGGCGACGGTGTCGCCGGGGACGGGGGGCAGCCCGCCCGAGGTGGTGTCGACGATGCGGAAGGGCTCCCCCGCCGTGTGGTAGTCGGTGGTGCGGACGGTGGTCACAGCAGGAACCCTCCGGGGAAGGGGTCGGTCGGGTCGAGGAAGTACTGGGCGGTGCCGGTGATCCAGGCCCGCCCGGTGACGGTGGGGACCACGGCCGGCCTGCCGCCGACCGTGGCCTCCCCGACGAGCCGGCCGGTGAACTCGGTGCCGATGAAGGACTCGTTGACGAAGTCCGTGCCGAGCGGCAGCAGCCCCCGGGCGTGCAGCTGGGCCATGCGCGCGCTGGTCCCCGTACCGCAGGGCGAGCGGTCGAACCAGCCGGGGTGGATGGCCATGGCGTGCCGGGAGCGGCGGGCGTCGGAGCCGGGGGCGGCGAGGTAGACGTGCTTGATCCCGGCGATGGAGGGGTTCTCGGGGTGGACGGGGCGGTCGGGCCCCCCGTTGACCGCGTCCATGACCGCGAGTCCGGCGGCGATCAGGTCGTCCTTGCGCGCCCGGTCGAAGGGCAGCCCGAGGGCGTCGAGTTCGACGAAGGCGTAGAAGTTGCCGCCGTAGGCGAGGTCGTAGGTGACCGTGCCGAAGCCGGGCACCTCGGCCTTCAGGTCGAGGCCCGCGCAGAAGGACGGGACGTTGGTGAAGGTGACGGCGGTGGCCGCTCCGTCCTCGACGCGTACGTCGACGCTCACCAGTCCGGCCGGGGTGTCGAGCCGGACGGTGGTGACCGGCTCGACGGCCGGGACCATGCCGGTCTCGACCAGGACCGTGGCCACCCCGATCGTCCCGTGCCCGCACATGGGCAGCAGGCCCGACACCTCGATGTAGAGCACGCCGAAGTCGGCGTCGGGCCGGGTGGGGGGCTGCAGGATCGCACCGCTCATCGCCGCGTGGCCGCGCGGCTCGTACATGAGCAGGGTACGGAGGTGGTCCATGTGCTCCATGAAGTGGAGCCGCTTGTCCGCCATGGTGGCGCCGGGGATCACCCCGACTCCCCCGGTGATCACCCGGGTGGGCATGCCCTCGGTGTGCGAGTCCACCGCGTGGTAGATGTGACGCGTGCGCATTGCGATCCCCTTCGTCGTCCCCTCCGGGGAACCTAGTTGAGGCCTTCGGCGAGGGCCTTCTCGGTGGCTGCGCGCACGGCGGCCTCGATCTCCCCGGTCAGCGGGAAGCGCGGGGGCCGGGTGGCGCCGCCGGGGCGTCCGGCGAGGTCCATCGAGAGCTTGATGGCCTGGACGAACTCGGTCTTGGAGTCCCAGCGCAGCAGGGAGTGCAGGGACTTGTAGAGCGGCAGGGCGGTGGCGAGGTCGCCGGCGACGGCGGCACGGTACAGGGTGGCGCAGGACTGCGGCAGGGCGTTGGGGTAGCCGGCGATCCAGCCGACGGCGCCGGCGAGGGCGAGTTCGAGCAGGACGTCGTCGGCGCCGATGAGCAGGTCGAGGCCCGGGGCGAGTTCGGCGATCTCGTAGGCGCGGCGGACGTCGCCGCTGAACTCCTTGACGGCGACGATGCTGCCGTCGGCGTGCAGGCGGGCGAGGAGGGCGGGGGTCAGGTCCACCTTGGTGTCGTACGGGTTGTTGTACGCGACCACCGGCAGGCCCGACCCCGCGACCTCCGCGTAGTGGGCGCGCACGGTCTCGTCGTCGGCGCGGAAGGCGTTGGGCGGCAGGAGCAGCACGGAGCCCGCGCCGGCCTCGGCGGCCTGGTCGGCCCAGCGGCGGGCCTCGGCGCTGCCGTACGCGGCCACGCCGGGCATCACGCGGGCGCCGTCGCCGGCGGCCTCGACGGCGGTGCGGACGACGCGGGCCCGCTCCTCGTCGGTGAGGGTCTGGTATTCGCCGAGGGAGCCGTTGGGGACGACGCCGTCGCAGCCGTTGGCGATGAGCCAGGCGACGTGTTCGGCGTAGGCGTCGTAGTCGACGGAGAGGTCCGCGCGCAGGGGCAGGGCGGTGGCGACCATGATGCCGTGCCAGGGGCGGGTGCGGGTGTCGGCGCTGAGTGCGGGGGTGGGCGCGTGGTTCATGAGGGGACTCCCTAGTGTGGTGTGTGACATTTTACTAGTGGGCGTGAGGCGGCCACAAGGGTCCGGGCGGACCCGATCAGTGGCCGGGGGCGGGAAGTTCGGCGTCCGGGAGTGCCGGCCGCTCCAGGGCCGCGAGGTGGCGCAGCGGGACCGGGCAGGACAGGGGGCGGCGGTCCGCAGCCGGAGCCCCGCCCGCCAGGGCCGCCACGGCCGGACCGCACATCCGGCCCTGGCACCAGCCCATTCCGGCCCGGGTGAGCAGTTTGACCGTACGGGCGTCCCGCGCCCCCAGGTCCTCCACCGCCTCGCGGATCCGGCCCGCCGGGACCTCCTCGCAGCGGCACACGTCGGTCTCCTCCCGCAGCCAGCCGGTCCAGCCGGGGCCCGGGCGGTGGGCGGCGGCCATCGCGTCGGCGAAGGCGCGCAGCCGGGCGCGGCGGCGAATCAGGGCGGCGGGTGCGGGGGCGGGGCGTCCGGCGAGGATCTGGGCGGCGATCGCGTGCGCGGCGATCTCCCCTTCGGTGAGGGCCAGTTCGGCCCCGCCGATGCCGCCCGTCTCACCGGCGGACCAGATGCCGGGGACGGAGGTGCCCTGCTCCGCGTCCACTTCCAGGGCGGCCGTGCCGTCGGCGGCCGGGCGGGTGGCGCAGCCGAGGCCGGTGGCCAGCTCCAGCTGGGGCACCAGGCCGTGGCCCACCGCGAGGGCGTCGCAGGGGATCCGGCGGGCGGTGCCTGGCAGCGGGCGCCAGTCGCCGTCGAGTCGGGTGATGGTGACGGCCTCGACGCGGGTGGTGCCGTGCGCCTCGGTGACGGCGTGCCGGGTGAGCAGGCGGATGCCGTGGCGCAGCAGGGCGCCGCCGTGGACGGCGCCTTCGGCGAGTTTGGCGGGGTTGCGCAGCAGGGCGGGGGCCTGGGGCGCGTACGCGGTGTACGAGGCGGCCTCGACGACCGCGGGAACGGCGGCCCCCGCGGCGGCGAGGGAGCCGGCCACGGCGAGGAGGAGGGGGCCGGAGCCGGCGACCACGACGCGGCGGCCGGGCAGGACGAGGTTGTTCTTCAGCATGGCCTGGGCGCCGCCCGCGCCGACGACTCCGGGGAGGGTCCAGCCGGGGAACGGCAGCTGGCGCTCGTAGGCGCCGGTGGCGAGGAGGACGTGGCGGGCGCGGAGGGTCGCGGGGGTCTCGTCGGGGCCGTGGCCCGCCACCGCGTGGAGGGTCCACTCCGTGCCGTCCGGTACCACCGTCCAGACGTGGTGGGCCGGGAGGTAGGTGATGCGGCCCGCCGCCCGGTGCGCGCGGAGGGCGGCCTCGCGGGTGGCGAAGGCGCGCCAGCCGTGGTGCAGGGCCTGGGGGCGGGTGGCGCCGAGGGCCGGGGCGGGGTGGCGGTAGAACTGGCCGCCGGGGCGGTCGGCGGCGTCGAGGAGGGTGACGCGCAGGCCGAGGCGGGCGGCGGTGACGGCCGCGGCCAGACCGGCGGGGCCGGCACCGACCACGGCCAGGTCGGTGGTCGGGTGCGGGGCGCTCTTGTCAGACGGCGAGGTCGGCATGGCCGGTGCCTTCCTGGGTGGTGACGGAGTCTCCGGGGCGGGCGGGGACGAGGCAGGCCCGCTGGTTGGGGCGGCCGTTGACGGTGACGAGGCAGTCGTAGCAGGCGCCGATGCCGCAGAAGGCCCCGCGGGGGGTGCCGCCCTCGCGGGTGGTGCGCCAGGCGAGGATGCCGGCCGACCAGAGGACGGCGGCGATGGACTGGCCCTCCTGGGCGGGGAGTTCACGGCCGTCGAAGGCCAGGGGGAACGTGGCCGCCGGGCTGCCGCCCACCAGGTCGCGGGGGCTGCGCATCAGCGGTCTCCTCGGGGGTGGAATCGCTCGGGGCGGAAGGGGGCCAGGGGGAGGCGGGGTTCGGTGCCGGCGAGGGAGGCCGCGATGAGGGCACCGGTCGCGGGGGCCAGGCCGATGCCCGCGCCCTCGTGGCCGCAGGCGTGGAGCAGGCCGGGCACGCGGGGGTCGGGGCCGATCGCCGGGAGGTGGTCCGGCAGGTAGGGGCGGAAGCCGTGGTAGGTGCGGATGACGCGGACGTCCGCCAGCACCGGGAAGAGGGCCGCCGCCTGCGCCGCCAGCCGGCGGAGGGCTTCGGTGGACAGGCCGCGGTCGAAGCCGACGCGTTCGCGGGTGGCGCCGATGAGGACCGGCCCGGAGGGGGTGCCCTCCACCACGGCGGAGGACTGGAGCGCCGCCGAGTCGCTGGCCACGTCGGCGATGTAGTCGGCCGCGTAGACCTTGTGGCGGACCACGCGGGGCAGGGGTTCCGTCACCAGGACGAAGCCCCGGCGGGGCAGGACGGGGAGGTCCGTGCCGGCGAGGGCGGCGACGGCCCCGGCCCAGGTGCCCGCCGCGTTGACGACGTACGGGGCCCGGAGGGTGCGGCGGGAGGTGCGCACGCCCCGCACCCTGCCCGACTCCAGGAGGATCCCGGTGACTTCCTCGCCGAGGTGCAGTTCGGCTCCGGACGCCGCCAGCAGGCGGGCGGCCGCCTGGGCGGGCTGGACCTGGGCGTCCTGGGGGTAGTGGAAGCCGCCCGCCAGGCCCGGGGCCAGGTGGGGTTCCAGGTCGTGCAGGGCGTCCGGGCCCACCTCGGCCGAGACGACCCCGGCGGCGCGCTGCCCCTCGGCGAAGTGGCGCAGGGCCTTGAGGGTGGTTTCGTCGGGGGCGACGACCAGGCCGCCCTTGGGTTCGTACTCGATGGCGTGCGGGAGTTCGGCGGAGAGGTTCCGCCAGAGTTCCGTCGACAGGAGGGCCAGGTCGAGTTCGGGTCCCGCCTCCTTGTCGGAGACGAGCAGGTTGCCCTCGCCCGCGCCGGTGGTGCCGCCCGCGACGGGGCCGCGGTCCACCACCGCCACGGAGAGGCCGGAGCGGCTCGCGTAGTACGCGCACGCGGCCCCGACGACGCCGGCGCCAATGATCACGACGTCCATGGTCAGTAATATGTCACATTCTTTTGAGAGTGCCTAGGGTGTCCCGGCCGGCCCCGCCCCCCGTTCGGATCCGGGGCCGGCCGGGCGCGCGGTCAACTGCGGAGGGGGCCTTCGCAGCTGTAGGAGGAGGTGCCCGCCGCCTTGTTGTCCCAGATCTCCACCGGGCCGAAGGAGCAGTTCATGTCGGCCAGGTTGTTGGAGGCGGTGCCCGCCCGGTCGAGGAGGAAGTAGTCGACCGTCTCCGACATGTCCTTGAAGTTCTGGTCGTCGCTGCGCCAGTTCTTCAGGTTCGCGGTGATCCGGCCGGTACAGGTGAAGCGGCGCTTGCCGGGGTCGCCGTTCTCCACGCAGTCGGGCGTGTTGTACGTGGCCGTCGCGAAGGAGGACTTCACCGAGGCGAGCGCCGCGTCGCGCAGCCGCTCGTTGGGGGTGAAGGTGGTGTTCGGGACGTAGAGCTGGTCCACCTTGGCGATCTGGGCGTCCAGGAAGCGGTTGTAGTCGCGCTGGAGGTAGGTGTCCGCGCCCGTGCGGTGGCGCCACGCGTCGTACCCGGCGACGTCGTTGGCGCGCAGGTACCCGTACATCTCGCGCAGCAGCGAGGGCTTCTCGGTCCACAGGAACTCGAAGAAGGTGCCCGCGTAGCTGTAGAAGCGGAAACCGTCGCCGTCGTAGGTGGCGTTGAGCAGCTGCTCGACGGTCATGCGGGGGCCGCCGCCGGCGGTGTCGCCGATGATGCTCTTGACCAGGGACTTGCGGACGGCGATGCCGTTGTCGCGGGTGGCTCCGTCGAAGAACTCGGCGGTGCCCTCGTCCATGGCGGTCGTGCGGTCGCCCTCGTACCAGGGGCCCTGGCCGAAGAAGCCGGGAACGGCGAAGCGGCCGTTGAGGTAGTGCGTGTACTCGTGGCGGAAGAGCTCTTCCAGGGTGAGGGAGGAGTCCTGCGGGACGCGGCGCTGGTAGGTGTAGAAGGTGGCGCCGTTCTCGATGTAGATGCCGCCGTTGTTGGTGCCGTAGCCGGTCAGGATCGGGTGGTAGTTCTCGTAGTCGGCGCGGGAGGCGTAGAGCACGATGTTGAGGGTGCTGTTGGGGTCCCCGGCGAGCGGCTGGTCGGTGCCTATGACGCGGTGGAACTGCGTCTTGACCTGCTTGCTGGCGTAGTAGAGCTGGTCGACCGTGGCCTTGTCGAGGGCGGTGCGGACCTTGATGGCGCCGTTGTCGTAGCTGTAGGTGTACGGGAAGATCTGCTTCTCGATCTCCTCCTTGCAGACCCCGTACGGCTTGCAGGCGCCGTAGAAGTTGAGCCAGGAGACGATCTTGGCCCAGACCTCGGTGCCGTGGCCGGACTTGACGCGGTCCAGCATGGCGCCGAGGTCGGCGACGACCTGGTCCTTGAGGCCCTCCACCTGGCCGAAGCGGGCGTACTCGCTGAGGGTGTCGCGCACCACCCAGGCGTTGCCGGTGCCCTTGAGGTAGGTGTAGTCGGCGAAGGCCTTGAAGACGGCGCGGTACGAGGCGTCCCCCGCGACCGCCGCGTGGAAGGCCGCGTCCTCGTTGCCCGGGTAGACGCCCAGGTAGTTGGTGGAGAGGGCGGCGAGGACGGCGCCCGCCCAGCCGGCGTCGAGGTTGGTGGCCGGGTGGGCCGGGTCCATGGTGGCCAGGACCTTCTTGATCAGGCCGAGCTGGTGGTGGCGCAGGCCGGGGCCGGCGGCGTAGAGGGCCTCGCGCAGGGTGCGGGCGTTGGTGGGGGTGACGTCGAAGGTCCGCGCGGCGTTGCCGAAGTCGTCGATGGCCTGGCGTATCGCGGCGGTGGTGGGGGCATCGGTGACGTCGATCTCGTCGCGTGAGAAGTCGTGGTAGGCGACGGCGTGCAGGTAGGTGAACATCTCCTCCAGGTGGGAGGAGTTACGGCCGTCGTGGGCGGCGGCCAGGCTGGATATCCGGCGGGAGACGGCCTGGACGTGGGCGTCGGACATGACGGGCGCCAGGCGGGCGTCCCAGGTCCAGATCAGCCCGCGCAGGCAGCCGTCGGCGGTGACGGCCTGGTCGCCGAGGAAGTCGGCGAACTGCTCCGGGGTGAGGTTCTTGATCCCGTCGAGGGTGCAGGGGACGCCGGCGGCGACGCTCTTGGCGGTGGGCGCGGCCTGGGCGGACTTGCGGCTCTTCTCCGTGCGTTCGGCGCTCGCGGCGGAGCCCGGGGCTTCCACCGCCGGGGCGGCGCCGGGAACCCGGCCGTCGGTGACGGCCTTGCCTCCGGGGGCCGGGGCGGGCGCCGGGACGAGCGGCTTGGCGTCGGCCAGGCGGTCGACCTCGTCGAAGGGGTTGGGCGCCGTGGCGGTCGCGCCCTGGGCTCCGGCGGCGAAGGCGCCCGTGGGGGTGGGCCGTTCCGCCGCCTGCGTCGCGGCCTGGCCGGCGGTGGCGAGGAGGGTGACCGTGACGGCGGTGGCGAGGAGAGACGTACGCACAGCTCTGTGCTGAAACACCGATGACTCCTGTTGGGAGGGAGGTGGGGGAAAGGTGCGAACTGCCCTGCGTCACGCGGCGTTTGACGGGGATTAACGTGCCGCGGTGTGACCTGTAACATAGTAATGTGAAATTGCACTGGCAAGACCTGTGCGCACACCAGTTCAGAACTTCTTGAGCCGGACGCCCCGAGGATCAGACCTCGGCCCTGAGGTGGGTCATCAGCTCCTGGACGAAACTCTCCAGGTGGGGCGGGTGGGGGCCCGTCCGGGTGGCGCAGAACCAGGTCCGGGTCAGCGGCTGTTCGCCGATCCGCACCAGCGCCAGGCCGTGCGAGGCCGCGTACGGGGCGGCGGCCCAGTTGGGCAGCACCGCCGCGCCCTGGCCGCCCGCCACCATCTCGACCACCAGGTCGGTCACCACCGGCATGGTGGTGATCCGGCCGGGCCGGGCGCCCGCGGGGATCGGCAGCGGCACCGCGGGAAGGCGCTTCTGGTCGTAGAAGTCGTAGAGGACCAGGTCGGCGCCGTCGAAGTCGCGGACGGTCAGGTGCGCGAGCGCCGCCCAGGGGTGGCCGGCGGGTACCACCGCCACCATCTCGTCCTCGAACAGCCGGGTCAGGGTCACCCGGTCCATCTGCACGTCCGGCTTGGTGACGAGCGCGACGTCGACCTTGTCGGCGAGCAGCGCCGGGATCGGGGCGTCGTCGGGGACGGTCGCGATCCGCACTTCGATGTCCGGCTCCCGCTCACGGTAGGCGCGCAGCACGGGCGGCAGCCACGGGAAGGTGGTGCTGCACTGGGCGGCGAAGCGCACCCGCCGGTCGCGGCCGTCGCGGATGTCGCGCACGTCCCGGGTGGCCGACTCCAGCTCACCGAGGATGCGGTGGGCCGCGACGAGCATCCGGCGGCCGGCCGCGTTGGGGACGAGGCGGCGGCCCTTCCGGTCGAAGAGCCGCATGCCCAGGCGGTCCTCCAGCCGGGTCAGCCGCTGGCTGAGGGCGGGCTGGCTGACGTAGAGCCGCTCGGCGGCGGCGGTCAGGGAGCCCGTCTCGGCGGTGGCGTCGAGGAGTTCCAGGTCCCGCAGGTCCATATCCATAACCGTGGATTATCCCATGCTCCAATTTCCGTCGTGGTGTTATCGGTTGACGGCTCATACGTTTCCGGTGTCACCACGTAACCCCCAGAAAGGCACCGGAACATGACCGACACCACGACCCGCCCCACCGCCCTGATCACCGGCTCCTCCAGCGGCATCGGACTGGACATCGCCCGGGCCTTCCTGGCCGACGGCGCCAACGTGGTCCTGAACGGCCGCGACGGCGACCGCCTCGCCAAGGCCGCGGCGGACCTCGGACACCCCGGGCGCACCGCGTGGGCGGCGGGGTCCATCGCGGCGCCGGAGACCGGCGAGCTGCTCGTACGCACCGCGCTGGAGCGCTTCGGCCGCATCGACGTCCTGGTCAACAACGCCGGCACCTTCGCCTCCAAGCCGTTCACCGAGGTGACCGAGGAGGAGCTCGACGGCTTCCTCACCGGCAACCTCAAGGGCACCTACCTCACCACGCAGGCCGTCGTGCGGGCCCTGCGCGCCCAGGGCCGGGGCGGCAGCGTCGTCAACATCGGCACCGTGCTGGTGGACCACGCGCTCGCCGGCTTCCCGGCCTCCGCCCCGGTGGTCAGCAAGGCCGGTGTGCACGCGCTGACCACGAGCCTGGCCGCCGAGCTCGCGGCGGACGGCATCCGCGTCAACCTGGTGGCGCCGGGGATCGTCCGCACGCCGCTGCACTCCGGCGCCGACGTGGACTCCTTCGGCGGGCTCGCCCTGCTGGACCGGGTCGGTGAGGTCTCGGAGATCTCCGAGGCGGTGCTGTACCTCGCCGGAGCCACCTTCGTCACCGGCCACGCGCTGCGCGTGGACGGCGGCCACGTCACCGGCCGCTCCTGACCCCGCCCGCCCCTGACGGAAGGACTTCCGCCGTGCCGTACGTGAACGTCAGGATCACCCGCGAGGGAGCCACGGCCGCCCAGAAGGCCGAGATCATCGCCGGTGTCACCGACCTGCTGGTCAGGGTCCTGGACAAGGACCCCGCCACCACCTTCGTCCTCATCGACGAAGTCGCCCTGGAGGACTGGGGCGTGGGCGGGGTCACGACCGACGAGTACCGCCGGCGGGCGGTGAAGGGGTAGGCCGTCCCCCTACGGGAGCACCGCGATGCCGTCCAGTTCGAGCTGGGCCTCGGTGTCCCACAGGCGGACCACTCCGACCACCGCCATCGCCGGGTAGTCGCGGCCCGCGAGGCGGCGCCAGATACGGCCCAGTTCGGCGGCGTGCGCGCGGTAGGCCTCCACGTCCACCGCGTACACCGTCACCCGGGCCAGGTCGGACGGGTGGCCGCCGGCCGCGGCCAGGGCGGTCAGCAGGTTGCCCAGGGCCCGCTCGAACTGCTCGGGCAGGCTCCCGCCGACCACCTTCCCTGAGCCGTCCAGCGCGGTCTGGCCGGCCAGGAAGACGATCCGCGAGCCGGTGGCCGACACCGCGTGGGAGAAGCCGGTGGCCGGGGACAGCTCCGGGGGGTTGAGGCGTTCGGTGGTCATCGCGCCGCCACCCCCCGGTAGAGCTCCTTGGCGATGATGGTGCGCTGGACCTCGCTCGCCCCCTCGTAGATCCTGGGCGCCCGCACCTCCCGGTAGAGGTGCTCCAGCAGGTGCCCCCGGCGCAGGGCGGCCGCGCCGTGCAGCTGGACGGCGTGGTCCACCACGTACTGGGCCGTCTCCGTGGCGAGGAGCTTGGCCATGGCGGCGCGACCCGGAACGTCGGCCGCGCCGCTGTCGTACGCGCCGGCCGCCGCGTACACCAGCAGCCGGGCGGCCTCGGTGCGGGTGGCCATCTCGGCGACCCGGTGCGCGACCGCCTGGAGGTCGGCGAGCACCCCGCCGAAGGCGGTCCGGCCGGCGGTGTGGGCCACGGTCGCGTCGAGCGCGGCGCGCGCCATGCCGACCGCGAAGGCGCCCACGCTGGGACGGAAGAGGTTCAGCGTCTCCATCGCGACGCGGAACCCCTGCCCGGGCTCGCCCAGTACGTCCTCCCGGCCGACGGGCACGCCGTCGAAGGCGAGCGAGCCGATCGGGTGCGGGGAGAGCATCTCCAGGGCCTCGCCGGTCAGCCCCGGGCGGTCCGCCGGGACCAGGAAGGCCGTGATGCCCTTCGACCCCGCCGCCTCACCCGTACGGGCGAAGACGGTGTAGAAGTCGGCCTCGGGGGCGTTGGAGATCCAGCACTTGCCGCCCGTCAGCCGCCAGCCCGGCCCGTCCGCCTCCGCCGTCAGGGCGAGGGCCGCGGCGTCGGAGCCGGCGCCGGGCTCGCTCAGCGCGAAGGCCGCCACGTGCCGGCCGGCCCGGACCCCCGGGAGCCACCGCTCCCGCTGGGCCGCGCTGCCCGACCGGAGCACCGGGTGCGCCCCGAGTCCCTGGAGGGCGAGGGCCGTCTCCGCCTCTGTGCAGCCGTAGGCGAGGGACTCCCGCAGCAGGCACAGCTCCAGCGCCCCCGAGCCGAAGACCCGCTCCAGCAGGCCCAGTTCCCCCAGCTCGGCGAGCAGGGGCCGGTTCACCCGTCCGGGCTCGCCCTTCTCGGCGAGCGGCCTCAGCCGCTCGCGCGACAGGGCGCGCAACCGGCCGCACCATTCCTCTTGCTCCGCCCCGAGCGCGAATCCGGCCATGCGAATGCCCCCAAGTCCTGTCGACACTCTTATCGCGTCCTGTTGACTGCCGTCACCATCACGATACGCTCGGAAGGCATTCGCACGGCCGGCTCCACCACAAAATCCGGACGTTGCAAGGGGGCGAACCCGCCTTGGAGCTCAAGCCATCCGCTCACGCCGACACTTTTGCCCGCGATAACCTGCCGCCCGCCCACGCCTGGCCGCAGCTCCTCTTCGAGCTGCCCGAACTGGCCTACCCGGACCGGCTGAACTGCGGCACCGAACTGCTCGACGCCACCATCGAGCGCTTCGGCCCCGACCGGCCCGCCTTCCGCGACGGCGCCGGCGGCGTGTGGTCGTACGGGGAGCTCCGCGAGCGCGTCGACGCCCTCGCCCACGTCCTCACCATCGATCTCGGCGTCGTCCCCGGCAACCGGGTGCTGCTGCGCGGGCCCACCGGCCCCTGGCTCGCGGCCTGCTGGCTGGCGGTGATGAAGGCGGGCGCGGTCGCCGTCACCGTACTGGCCCAGCAGCGCGCCCAGGAGCTGGCCACGGTGTGCGCCATGGCCGAGGTGCGGCACGCCCTGTGCCACGTCGACGCCCTCGACGACCTCGCCAAGGCCGAGGTGCCCGGACTGCGGATCACCCCCTACGGCGGCGCGGCCGGGGACGACCTGCTGCGGCTCGCCGAGGCCCACACCGCCCCCTACCCGGCCGTCGCGACCTCCGCCGACGACGTCGCGCTCATCGCCTTCACCTCCGGGACCACGGGCCGGCCCAAAGGCTGCATGCACTTCCACCGCGACCTCCTCGCCGTCGCCGACACCTTCTCCCGCCGCGTCCTGCGGCCGCGCCCCGACGACGTGTTCGCGGGCAGTCCGCCACTCGGGTTCACCTTCGGCCTCGGCGGACTGGTCGTCTTCCCGCTGCGCGCCGGCGCCTGCGCGCTGCTCCTGGAGCAGGCCACGCCCCGGGTGCTGCTGCCCGCCCTCGCCGAGCACCGGGTCACGGTGCTGTTCACGGCGCCCACCGCGTACCGGTCGATGCTGGACACCCTGGGCCCGTACGACACGGGGGCCTACGACCTGTCGGCGCTGCGCCGCTGCGTCTCGGCCGGCGAGAACCTGCCCGCCGCGACCTGGCGGGCCTGGTACGAGCGCACCGGACTGCGGATCATCAACGGCATCGGGGCCACCGAGCTGCTGCACATCTTCATCTCCGCCGCCGACGAGGACATCCGTCCCGGTACCACCGGCCGGGTGGTACCGGGCTGGGAGGCACGGGTGGTGGACCCCTCCGGGCGGCCCGTCGCCGACAACGAGCCCGGGCTGCTGGCCGTGCGCGGGCCGGTGGGCTGCCGCTACCTCGCCGACCCACGGCAGGGCGAGTACGTCCGGGACGGCTGGAACCTGACCGGCGACACCTACGTCCGCGACCCCGACGGCTACTTCCGCTACGTCGCCCGCGCCGACGACATGATCATCTCCTCGGGCTACAACATCGCCGGCCCCGAGGTCGAAGAGGCCCTGCTGCGCCATCCGGACGTGGCGGAGGCCGCCGTCGTCGGCCGCCCGGACGAGCGGCGCGGGCAGATCGTGGTGGCGTACACCGTGCCGCGCGACGGGGCGGTGCTGACGGAGGAGGCCCTGCGGACCTTCATGAAGGGGGAGCTGGCCCCCCACAAGTGCCCCCGCACCTTCGTCTTCCTGCCCGCGCTGCCGCGCACCCCCACCGGCAAGCTCCAACGGTTCCGGCTCCGCGCTCTAGAGTGAACCCGTGGTCGAGCAGCACACTCCGCGATCTCTGATCGTCACCTTCTACGGCGCCTACGGGCGGTCCTTCGAGGGCGCCGTCCCGGTGTCCGCGCTGGTCCGCCTGCTGGGCGCGGCCGGGGTCGACGCGCCCTCCGTCCGCTCCTCGGTGTCCCGGCTGAAGCGGCGCGGCTTCCTGGTGCCCGCCAAGGCCGCCGACGGCTCGGCCGGGTACGAGCCGTCCGAGGAGGCCCGGCTGCTGCTGGAGGACGGGGACCGGCGGATCTACGGAACCGCGCCGGTGTCCCCGGAGTGGCTGGTCGCGGTCTTCTCCGTCCCGGAGCAGGAACGGCACAAGCGGCACCTGCTGCGCTCGCGCCTGGCCCGGCTGGGCTTCGGCGCGGTCGCGCCGGGTGTGTGGATCGCCCCCGCCCAGCTGGCCGAGGAGACCGAGCACACCCTGGAGCGGCTGCACCTGACCGGATACGTGGAGCTCTTCCGCGGCGCCCACACCGGTTTCGCCCCCACCGCCGAGGCGGTGGCCCGCTGGTGGGACCTGACCGCACTGGCCAAGCAGCACGAGGACTTCCTCGACCAGCACGAACCGGTCCTCCGCGCCCTCCAGTCGGGCCCCGAGCCCACCCCCGAGGCCGCCTACCGGGCCTACCTGGCCGCCCTGGACACCTGGCGGCGACTGCCCTACGCCGACCCGGGCCTGCCCCGCGAGCTCCTCCCGGCGAACTGGCCGGGCGACCGCGCCGCGGCCGTCTTCACGGAGCTCCACAGCCGGCTGCGCGACCCGGGCGCGCTCTTCGTGCGGCAGCGGCCGTAGGGCGCGTCCGCGAAGCCCCGCCCGGGTGGCGTGTGCGCGCCTGTACGCGTACGTGTGCCTGTGCGTGCCGTTCATGGTTCCCCCTCGTCCGATGGCCTGCGGCCGGCCCGGCCGGCTCCTGTTCGCATTCCCAAGATCCCAGCGGCCGGGCGCCCGCTCCTCCCCCGTGCGGGGATACGGTCTCCCCCGCACGGGGGAGCGTGCGCCCACCGGTGCGCGCGCCCGCCGGAAAACCCGGTGCGGCAGGCTCCCGGCCCCCGACACGATGGGGCATGACATGGACCTTCAGCACTGATCTGGCGTCCTACCTGGCCGCCGCGCGCCCGGCCGTGGCCGCGCAGCCCGTCGTCAACACCACCCTCCTGACCGTCAGCGACGCCCTGGAGCGGCGGGGCCCGCAGGCCTTCGGCGACGGCGAACCCCTCTTCGGCTGGTGGACCGGCGCCGACGGGGCCGTCGACGGGGCCCTGCTGCACACACCGCCGTTCCCGCTGCTGCTCGGCGCCGCGCCCCCCGAGGCCGTCCGGGCCCTGGCGGGCGCACTCGGCTCCGACCCGCTGCGCACCCGCGTCGGCGGGTTCAACGCCCGCCGCGCCGACGCGGAGACGCTGGCGGCGGCGTGGGGGACGCCGGCCCGCGTCGCCGAGGAGCTGCGCCTGTACCGGCTGGGCACCCTGGCCGCACCCGACCCCGCCCCCTTGGGCCGGGCGCGGCCCGCCACCGAGGCGGACCTGCCCCTGCTCCTGGAGTGGGTCGAGGCCTTCAACCGGGAGTGCGGCATCCCCGCCGGCTCCTCCGCGGCTCCCCTGCGCGACCGGATCTCGTACGGCGGGCTGCTGCTCTGGGAGCACGACGGCCGGCCGGTGTCACTGGCCGGCTTCTCCCGCCCGATCGCCGCCGTCTCCCGCGTCGGCCCCGTCTACACCCCGCCCGCCGACCGGGGCCGCGGCTACGCCGCCGGGGTGACGCACGCGACGAGCGGGGCCGCGTACGCCGCCGGGGCGGCCGAAGTGCTGCTCTTCACCGACCTGGCCAACCCCACCAGCAACGGCGTCTACCAGCGCCTCGGCTACACCCCGGTGGAGGACCGGGTCGTGCTGGAAGCGCTGACGGCCCGGGACACCCCCTAACCCTTGCCGGTCGGGGGCCTGCGGCTGCCGGCGCGGTAAGGGGCGGGCCACGGGGCGCCGGGGCCCGCGTACCCCTGTTCGGCCGCCGCGTGCAGCGTCCAGTGCGGGTCGTACAGGTGCGGGCGGCCGAGCGCGCAGAGGTCGGCACGCCCAGCCAGCAGCAGGGAGTTGACGTCGTCCCACGAGGAGATCGCGCCGACGGCGATGACGGGGACGCCGAGGGCGTTGCGGATCCGGTCGGCGTAGGGGGTCTGGTAGGAGCGCCCGTACTCCGGGGCCTCTTCGGCGACGACCTGCCCGGTGGAGACGTCGACGGCGTCGGCGCCGTGGGCGGCGAAGGCGGCCGCGATCCGTTCGGCCTCTTCCGGCGTGGTGCCGCCGGGCGCCCAGTCGGTGGCCGAGAGGCGGACCGTCATCGGCCGGTCCCCGGGCCAGACTTCCCGGACGGCGTCGAAGACCTCCAGGGGGAAACGGAGCCGGTTCTCCAGGGGCCCGCCGTAGGCGTCCTCGCGGTGGTTGGTGAGCGGGGAGAGGAACCCGGACAGCAGGTAGCCGTGGGCGCAGTGCAGTTCCAGCAGGTCGAAGCCGCAGTCGGCGGCGCGGACGGCGGCGGCCGCGAAATCGGAGCGGATCGCGGCGAGGTCGGCGGCCTCCAGGGCGCGCGGGACGGCGGAGACCCCGGGCTTGTAGGGCAGCGCGGAGGCGGCGGCCAGGGGCCAGTTGCCGTCCGGGAGCGGTTCGTCCATGCCCTCCCACATCAGCCGGGTGGAGCCCTTGCGGCCGGAGTGGCCGAGCTGGACGCCCAGGGCCGTACCGGGCGCCGAGGAGTGGACGAAGTCGGCGATCCGCTTCCAGGCGGCCGCCTGCTCCGCGGTCCACAGGCCGGCGCAGCCGGGCGTGATGCGGCCTTCGGCGCTGACGCACACCATCTCCGTCATGACCAGCCCGGCTCCGCCGAGGGCCCGCCCGCCCAGGTGCACGAGGTGGAAGTCGCCGGGCACGCCCTCCCGGGCCGAGTACATGTCCATCGGCGAGACCACGACGCGGTTGCGCAGGGTGAGTCCCCGCAGGGTGAACGGGGTGAACATGGGCGGGGTTCCCGTGCCGTCGGCGTCCTCGGGGCAGCCGAAGTCGCGTTCCACGGCACGGGTGAACCGTTCGTCCCGCAGCCGCAGGTTGTCGTGGGTGACGCGGCGGCTGCGGGTGAGCAGGTTGAAGGCGAACTGCCGGGCGGGCTGGTCCACGTAGCCGGCGAGGTCCTCGAACCAGCGCATGCTGGCGGCGGCCGCGCGCTGGGTGCTGGCCACGGCCGGGCGCCGCTCCTCCTCGTAGGCGGCGAGGGCGGAGGGGACGTCGGGCAGCCGGCCGAGGGCTTCGGTGAGGGCGAGTGCGTCCTCGACGGCGAGCTTGGTGCCGGAGCCGATGGAGAAGTGGGCGGTGTGCGCGGCGTCGCCCAGCAGCACCACGTTGCCGTGCGACCAGTGCTCGTTGACGACGGTGCGGAAGCGGGTCCACGCCGAGCGGTTGCCGCGCAGCGGCCGGCCGTGCAGGGCCTCGGCGAACGTCTTGGCGCAGCGGGAGGCCGATTCGGCCTCGTCGCACAGGTCGAGGCCGGCCGCCCGCCACACCTCCTCCCGCATCTCCACGATGACGGTGGAGGAGTCGGGCGCGTACGGGTAGCCGTGCAGCTGCATGACCCCGTGCTCGGTCTCGGCGATCTCGAAGCGGAAGGAGTCGAAGGCGAAGTCGGCGGCGAGCCAGACGTACCGGCAGCGTCCGGGGGCCTCGGTCGGCCGGAAGCGGGCGGCGCCGCGCGCGCGGGTGGCGCTGTGCACCCCGTCCGCGGCGACCACCAGGTCGTACGCACCGGCCAGGGCGAAGGCGTCGGGCGCCTCGGCGCGGAAGCGCAGGCGTACGCCGAGGCCGGCGCAGCGTTCGTGGAGGATCTCCAGGAGGCGGCGGCGGCCGAGGGCGGCGAAGCCGTGGCCGCCGGAGGTCAGCAGCCGGCCGCGGTGCACGACGTCCACGTCGTCCCAGCGGACGAACTCGGCGGCGAGGGCGGCGTG
This sequence comes from Streptomyces sp. NPDC033966, assembly GCF_055575955.1. Classification (NCBI taxonomy): domain Bacteria; kingdom Bacillati; phylum Actinomycetota; class Actinomycetes; order Kitasatosporales; family Streptomycetaceae; genus Streptomyces; species Streptomyces sp. NPDC033966. The sequence goes on from NZ_JBVIRQ010000007.1 coordinate 148,880, forward strand.
GACGACGGTGTCGGCGCGCTCGATGCCGCCGAGGGTCTCGTCCGAGAGCACCACGCCGAAGCCGAAGGTGTCGTCGGGGGCGTTCCGTTCCCAGAGCTCCACCGTGTGCCCCTGGCGGGCCAGCAGCGCGGCGGTGTAGAGCCCGCCGGGTCCGCCGCCGACGACGGCGACCCGCATGGTGCTCGCGGACATGCGGCTACCTGCCCTTCCACTCCGGGGGCCGCTTCGCGGTGAAGGCGGCGTGGAACTCGGCGTAGTCCTGGCCGTTCATCAGCAGGGCCTGGGTGTTGGCGTCGAGTTCCACCGAGGCGGCCAGGGGCATGTCCAGCTCGGCGGTGAGCAGGGCCTTGGTCTGGGCGTGGGCGAGGGCGGGTCCGGCGGCGAGGCGGGCGGCGAGTTCGGCGGCGCGGGCGTCGGCCTTGCCCTCGTCGACGAGTTCGCTGAGCAGGCCGATCCGCTCGGCCTCGGCGGCGCGTACGGGCTCACCGAGCATCAGCAGCCGGGTGGCGTGGCCGAGGCCGACGACCCGGGGCAGCAGGTAGGCGGCGCCCATGTCGCCGCCGGAGAGGCCGACGCGGGTGAAGAGGAAGGCGAAGCGGGCGGAGGGGTCGGCGATCCGGAAGTCGGCGGCGAGGGCGAGCACGGCCCCGGCTCCGGCGGCCACCCCGTGCACGGCGGCGATCACGGGGAAGGGGCATTCGCGGATGGCGCGGACCACCTGGCCGGTCATCCGGTTGAAGTCGAGGAGCTGGGCGGTGTCCATGGCGAGGGTGGCGCCGATGATCTCGTCCACGTCCCCGCCGGAGCAGAAGCCGCGGCCCTCGCCGGCGAGGACGAGGGCGCGCACGGAGCGGGTGCGGGACAGTTCGGCGAGCAGATCGCGCAGGTCGGCGTAGGCGCCGAAGGTGAGCGCGTTCAGCTTCTCGGGGCGGTCGAGGGTGACGGTGGCCACGCCGTCCTGCCGGGTCACCCGCAGGTGGCGCCACCGTTCGGTCTCTGGTGTGGAACCGGTGAAGGGGCTCACACCACCGAAGCTATCACCGAATCGTGACCGCCGTCAGAGAAACGCGACAAGCCGTCACCCGACAGCAGCACAAGGCGCGACAAGGCGATACGGGGCTGTGCAGGTCTACGCAGGTCTGGACGGGGCGGCACACACGGGGCGAAGGTCCCGACGGTCCCCGCGCCGGTCCCCAGGCGTTGCGCCGGGGTGCCCTACGGAGCCCGCAGCCCGGTCCGTATCGTTGAATCCGGAACATCCCCCGCATCTCCACAACCCCGCCCTCCCACGCACCCCACGCGTCCCCCGCGCCCACCCTCACGGAAGGACGGACACGCCGTGCACGACACCTCCGCCTGGCGGATCGCCCTCCCGCACACGACCGCCGCCGTACCCATGGCCCGCGCCCTGATCCGCACCGCGCTCACCGACGCCGTCCGGTGCCCCGACAGCGACACGGCGGAGCTGCTGACCGCCGAGCTGGTGGCCAACGCCGTCGAGCACACCGCCGAGGGGGCCCCGATCGAGCTGGTCGTGGAGCTCCGGGCGCACGGCTGCCAGGTGGAGGTGCACGACGGCGATCCGCAACCGCCGGGCGACCTCACCGCCGGCCGCCCCGGGCCGCACCCCGACCCGTGGCAGGAGGGCGGCCGCGGGCTGCTGCTGATCCGGGCCCTCAGCTCGGCCTGCGGCCACCGGCCCACCCCGCGCGGCAAGGCCGTCTGGTTCACCCTGCCGAGCCGGGCGACGGCGACCGCCTGACCGCCCGCACCCCGCCGCCGGAGCCCGCATGACTATGCGGCCGAGTATGCGGCCGGCTACGCGGCGGGCTTGGCGAGCGTCGCGACGAGGACCGCCTTGATGGTGTGCAGCCGGTTCTCGGCCTCGTCGAACACGACGGAGTGCGCGGACTCGAACACCTCGTCAGTGACCTCCAGCGAGTCCAGGCCGTGCCGCTCGTGGACCTCCCTGGCGACCTTGGTGCCCAGGTCGTGGTAGGCGGGCAGGCAGTGCAGGAACTTCACGTCCGGGTTGCCGGTCGCGCGCAGCACGTCCATGGTGACGGCGTACGGGGCCAGGGCCCCGATCCGCTCGTCCCAGACCTCCTTGGGCTCGCCCATCGAGACCCACACGTCCGTGGCCACGAAGTCGGCCTGCGCCACGCCCTCCGCGACCTCCTCGGTCAGGGTGATCCGGGCCCCGCTCCCCGCGGCGAGCTCGCGGGCCCGCGCCACGACGGCCTCGGCCGGCCAGTACGCCTCCGGCGCGACGATGCGTACGTCCATGCCCAGCAGGGCGCCGGTCACCAGGTACGAGTTGCCCATGTTGAAGCGGGCGTCGCCCAGGTAGGCGAAGGAGATCTGCTCCAGCGGCTTGGTGCTGTGCTCGGTCATGGTGAGCACGTCGGCGAGCATCTGGGTGGGGTGCCAGTCGTCGGTGAGGCCGTTGAAGACGGGCACGCCGGATTGGGCGGCCAGCTCCTCCACGGCCTGCTGGCTGTCGCCCCGGTACTCGATGCCGTCGAACATCCGGCCGAGCACCCGCGCCGTGTCCCGGACGGACTCCTTGTGGCCCATCTGGGAGCCGGAGGGGTCGAGGTAGACGGTGTGGGCGCCCTGGTCGGCGGCGGCGACCTCGAAGGCGCAGCGGGTGCGCGTGGAGGTCTTCTCGAAGATCAGCGCGAGGTTCTTCCCCTGGAGCCGGCGCTGCTCGGTCCCGGCCTTCTTGGCCGCCTTGAGTTCGGCCGCGAGCTCGACGAGGCCGCGGAACTCGGCGGCGGTGAAGTCGAGCTCCTTGAGGAAGCTGCGGCCGAAGAGGTCGGTGGACATGGGGTCGCTCCAGAGTGGCGCCGACAGGGGATGCTGGAAGTCTATACGATCCACTGCATTGATATACGGAACAGTGGATCACATCACACGGCCGTCACACCTCGACTGTCACACCTCGGCCGTCACACCTCGACCATCACACCGCGTCCCGCTCCACCGGGCAGCTCATGCAGCGCGGACCGCCCCGGCCGCGCCCCAGCTCGCTGCCGGGGATCTCGATCACCTCGATGCCCTCCTTGCGCAGGTGGGTATTGGTGGTGACGTTCCGCTCGTAGGCGACGACCACCCCCGGCTCCACGGCCAGCACGTTGCACCCGTCGTCCCACTGCTCGCGCTCCGCCGAGTGCACGTCCTGCGTGGCGGTGAGCACCCGCACCTTGTCCAGTCCCAGCGCTGCGGCGATGGCCCGGTGCATGTGCTCCGGCGGGTGGTCGCTGACCCGCAGCTCGCTCGCCCCCTCGCCCGGCCGGATCGTGTAGGAGCGCAGCATGCCGAGCCCGGCGTACTGAGTGAACGTATCTGCGTCGACCATCGTCATCACCGTGTCCAGGTGCATGAAGGCACGCCGCTTGGGCATGTCCAGGGCCACGATGACGGAGGCCGAGCCGGCCGCGAACATCCCCCGGGCCAGCATCTCCACCGCCTGCGGGGTGGTCCGCTCGCTCATCCCGATCAGTACGGCGCCGTTGCCGATGACCAGGACGTCCCCGCCCTCGATGGTCGAGGGGTAGTCGGCCTGGCCCTGCGACCAGTAGTGGAAGGGGCCGGAGCCGGTGAACAGCGGGTGGTGCCGGTAGATGGCCTCGAAGTGCACGGTCTCGCGCTGGCGGGCGGGCCAGCGCATGGCGTTGATGGACACCCCGTCGTAGATCCAGGCGGAGGTGTCGCGCGTGAAGAGGTGGTTGGGCAGCGGCCCCAGCAGGAAGCCGTCCATGTCGAGGGCGTGGAAGCGCACCGAGACCGGCTCGGCGTGCCGCTCCAGGAACTCCCGCTTGGTCATGCCGCCGACCAGGGCCTCCGCGAGGGCGGCGGAGGGAAGCCCGCCGAAGACCGCCCGCAGGTGCTCGGTGGCGAGCGGACCGTACTCCTTCTCGTCGAAGACCCGGTCCAGTACGAGGTGCCGGGCCTCGGGGACGTCGAGGACCTCACGGAGCAGGTCGCCGAAGAGGTGGACGGCGACACCGCGGTCGCGGAGCACGTCCGCGAATCCGTCGTGCTCCTGGCGGGCCCGGCGCACCCACAGCACGTCGTCGAAGAGCAGGGCGTCCTTGTTGCTTGGTGTGAGCCGCTTCAGCTCCAGGTCGGGCCGGTGGAGGATGACGCGGCGCAGCCGCCCGGTCTCGGAGTCGACATGGAATCCCATGCCGTACACATTCCCAGACCGGGCGGCTTTTTGACCTCGCGTCGGCTGACCCCGGTCAGCGCAGGCCGAGAAGTGCCGTCGGGGTGCCGATGACGTCGGGGGCGGCCAGGCCCAGGTTCGGGAGGGCCAGGTTCGGGACGCCCTTGTTGCTCGCGTCCGGCATCGTCAGCGGGGCACCGACGACCAGACCGGGGGTGCGGGTGAGGAGGGTGGTGGCCGGGGACTCCAGGGAGCCCTCGCCGTCCGTCTCCGGCTCGCCCAACAGGTTGGGCACCGGGGAGGTGAGGCGGGTGGCCCCCAGGTCGGCGGCGATCGGGACCACCGGGAGCAGCGGGGTCGGCAGCAGGTCGCCCTGGTGGAACCGGGGCGCCTCCGGGGAGCCGACGAGCGGCACCGGGACCCCGGTGGCCAGGTGCGGGGCCGGCACGCCCAGCGTGGTCTCCACCGCCTCCAGCGGGACACCCACCGGGACCGAGTCGGCCATGGCCGGGGAGGCCGCGCCGGCCGCGGCCATACAGGTCATGAGCGCCGCAATGCTTCCGCGCGCGGTCATCTTCATAGGTGACGTTCCGTCCTTCCTGGGTCGCGGACACTCCGCTGCCCTGGATGAACGATCCCGCCGCCGCTTTCCCGGGGCTTCCGCGGGAAAGTTCCCCCATACGACCTAATTCGAGGCCGTACGGGGGCTGCCGCTTTACGCCGTCCCTTTACGCCGTCCCTTTACGCCGTGCCGCCACCCGGGCCGCCACCCGTGACGGGTCACAGGCGCGGGTCGACCGGCTCCGACTCCAGGGCGAGCACGGCGAACACCGGCTCGTGGACCCGCCACAGCGGCTCCCCCGCCGCCAGCCGGTCCAGCGCCTCCAGGCCGAGCGCGTATTCGCGCAGCGCGAGCGAGCGCTTGTGCCCCAGGAACCTCTGGCGCAGCCGCTCCAGCTGCTCCGGACGCGCGTACTCCGGCCCGTAGACGATCCTCAGGTACTCGCGCCCTCGGACCTTCACCCCGGGCTGCACCAGCCGTCCCTTGCCGTCCCGGGCGTACGCCTGGAGCGGCTTGACGACCACGCCCTCACCGCCGGCGGCGGTCAGCTCCAGCCACCACTCGGTGCCCGCCCGGACGGACTCCTCGTCGCCGGTGTCCACGTACACCCGGCGGGTCCGGCGCAGCAGCGGCGCGTCCGTGCCCTCGTCGGCGTCCGCGAGCCGGTCCAGCCAGGCGAGCTGCTCGTCGTGCGGTACTGCCGCCAGCGACCGGCCGGCGGCCGCGAGCAGCTGGAACGGCGCGAAACGTACGCCGTCCAGCCCGTCGGTGCTCCAGCAGTAGCGCCGGTACGCCTCGGTGAACGCGGCGGCGTCCGCCGCCCGTCCGCGCTGGCGCTCCAGCAGCGCCCCGGTGTCCACGCCCCGGGCCGCGGCCGCCTCCAGGGCGGCTACGGCGTCCGGCAGGACGGCGCGGGAGGCGGCGCCCACGGCCGCGTACTGGTTGCGGAGCAGACCCGTGGACTTCAGGGACCAGGGCAGCAGCTCCCCGTCGAACAGCAGCCAGTCCGTGCCGAGTTCCTCCCACAGGCCCGCACGGTCGACCGCCGCGCGCAGCCGGGCGAGGAACTCCTCGGTGACCCGGGGGTCCGGGAAGAAGGGCCGGCCGGTGCGGGTGTAGAGGGAGCCGGTGGGGCCGCCCTCGACGCCGAACCGCTCGCGGGCCGCCGCCCCGTCCCGGCACAGCAGGACGGTGGCGCGGGAGCCCATGTGCTTCTCCTCGCACACCACCCGGCCGATGCCGTCGGCCCGGTACTGGGCGAAGGCCTCGGCGGGGTGCTCCAGGAAGCCCGGCTCCGCCGAGGTGGCCGTCGGCGCCATGGTCGGCGGCAGGTACGGCACCAGCCGGGGATCCACGGCGAAGCGGCTCATGACCTCCAGGGCGGCGGCCGCGTTCTCCTCGCGGACGCCGACGTTGCCCAGGTGGCGGGTCTCCACGACCCGCCGGCCGTGGACGTCGGCCAGGTCGAGCGGGCGCCCCTCGTGGCCTCCCGGCACCTCGGCGGCGAGCGGCTTGACCGGCTCGTACCAGACCTTCTCGGCCGGCACGTCGACCAGTTCGCGCTCGGGCCAGCGCAGGGCGGTCATCCGGCCTCCGAAGACGGCGCCGGTGTCGAGGCAGATGGTGTTGTTGATCCAGGTGGTGTCCGGGACGGGGGTGTGGCCGTAGACCACGACCGCCTTGCCGCGGTAGTCCTCGGCCCACGGGTAGCGCACGGGCAGGCCGAACTCGTCGGTCTCGCCGGTGGTCTCGCCGTACAGGGCGTGCGAGCGGACCCGGCCGGAGGTGCGGCCGTGGTACTTCTCGGGCAGCCCGGCGTGGCAGACGACCAGCCTGCCGCCGTCCAGGACGTAGTGGCTGACCAGGCCGGCGATGAACTCCCTGACCTCCTTGACGAACTCCTCGCTCTCCCGGGAGAGCTGCTCGACGGTCTCGGCGAGGCCGTGGGTCTGCTGGACCTTGGACCCCTTGAGGTAACGGCCGAGCTTGTTCTCGTGGTTCCCGGGCACGCACAGGGCGTTGCCGGACTTGACCATGCCCATCACCCGGCGCAGCACGCCGGGGCTGTCGGGGCCGCGGTCGACGAGGTCGCCGACGAAGACGGCGGTGCGGCCGGCGGGGTGGACACCGTCCTCGTAGCCGAGTTCGGCGAGCAGGGTCTCCAGCTCGGAGGAGCAGCCGTGGATATCGCCGACGATGTCGAAGGGGCCGGTGAGGTGGGTGAGGTCGTTGAAGCGCTTCTCCAGCACCACTTCGGCGGAGTCGGCCTCCTCCACCGTGCGCAGGACGTGCACCTTGCGGAACCCCTCGCGTTCCAGGCCGCGCAGGGAGCGGCGCAGCTCGGAGCGGTGCCGCTGGATGACCCGGCGGGGCAGTCCGGCCCGGTCGGGGCGGGCGGCGTTGCGCTCGGCGCAGACCGACTCGGGCATGTCGAGGACGATCGCGATCGGCAGGACGTCGTGCTCGCGGGCCAGGCGGACCAGGGCGCGGCGGGACTCCTGCTGGACGCTGGTGGCGTCCACGACGGTGAGCCGTCCGGCGGCCAGCCGCTTGCCGGCGATGTAGTGGAGCACCTCGAAGGCGTCCTTGCTGGCGCTCTGGTCGTTCTCGTCGTCGGCGACCAGGCCCCGGCAGTAGTCGGAGGAGAGGATCTCGGTGGGCTTGAAGTGCTTGCGGGCGAAGGTGGACTTGCCCGATCCGGTGGCGCCGATGAGGACGACGAGGGACAGGTCGGTGACGGGGAGCACGCGGTGGGTCGCGCGGTCGGCCGTGCGGCCGGTGGTGGGGGTGGTCATGCCGCCTCGCCCTCCTTCGGGGTCTCGGTGGTGATGGTGAAGACGGCCATCTGGGTCGGGGCTCCGACCTCGGGGTCCTCGTCGCCGACGGGTACGTGGGCGACGGTGTAGCCGTGCCGGGCGGCGACGCGGGCGGCCCAGGCGCGGAACTCCTCGCGGGTCCACTCGAAGCGGTGGTCGCGGTGCCGGACGTGTCCGGCGGGCAGGGACTCCCAGCGGACGTTGTACTCGACGTTCGGGGTGGTCACGAGGACGGTGCGGGGGCGGGCCGCGGCGAAGACGGCGTACTCCAGCGCGGGCAGCCGGGGCAGGTCGAGGTGCTCGATGACCTCGCTGAGCACGGCCGCGTCGTACCCGGCGAGCCGCTTGTCGGTGTAGGCGAGCGAGCCCTGGAGCAGCCGGACGCGGGAGCTCTGGCGCTCCCCCATCCGCTCCAGCCGCAGCCGGCGGGCGGCGGTGGTCAGCGCCCGCACGGACACGTCGACGCCGAGGATCTCGGTGTACGCCGGGTCCTTGAGCAGGGCCTGCACGAGGTGTCCCTCGCCGCAGCCGAGGTCGAGCACCCGCTGGGCGCCGGCCTCGCGCAGGGCGCCGAGGATCGCGTCACGCCGGCGCACGGCGAGCGGAACGGACCGCTCCGGAGCCTCGGGGGCCGCGGGGGTCTCGGGTGTCTCCGGTGCCTCCGGTGTCTCGTCGGAGCCGTCCGGGGTCCCGTCCACGGCGTTGTCGAGTTCCTCGGCCTCGCTCCCGTCGGCCTCGGCCAGCCGGGCCAGCTCCAGGCGCTCCATGGCGTTCTGGGTGAGCCGCTTGTGGCGGGCCAGGTAGCGGGCGGTGATCAGCGCGTGCTCGGGGTGCGCGGCCAGCCAGCCGTCCCCGGCGCGCAGCAGCTTGTCGACCTCGTCGGGGGCGATCCAGTAGTGCTTGGCGTCGTCGAGGACGGGCAGCAGCACGTACAGCTGGCGCAGGGCGTCCTCCAGCCTGAGCCCGCCCTCCAGCACGAGCCGCACGTAGCGGCTGTCACCCCACTCGGGGAACCGCTCGTCCAGCGCGATCGGCCCGCTCTCCACCCGGTCCCAGCCCAGTGGGCCGAACAGGCGGCGCACCAGCTCCGGGCCGCCCCGGGCGGGCAGCACCGGGACCTCGATCCGCAGCGGGCGCGGGCGGCCCGGCAGTTCGGGGCGCAGGGCGCACTGGCCCTTGAGGGCCGTGCGGAAGACCCCGCTGAGCGCGACGGCGAGCAGCGAGGAGGCCGCGTACGGGCGGTCGTTGACGTACTGGGCGAGGGCGGCGTCTGGTGCCCCGCCCCGCCCCTTGCCCTGGCCGCGCCGAACCAGCGCGACGGGGTCCACCTCGAGCAGCAGCGCGGCCGTGCACCGTTCGGCCGTGGCCTCGGGGTAGAACACGTGGGCGATGCCGTGCGAGGTGGAGAACGCCTGCGCCTTCCCGGGATGCTTGTGCAGCAGAAATCCCAGGTCAGTAGCTGGATTCTCCGTCGTGCCGGTGGTGCTGATCGTCAGGAACATGCGTTCCAGCATGACCCGGACGCCACCGTCGGGGCGAACGGATTTCCGGTGGTCAGTCGTCGGACGGGTCGGGTTCCCGGGTGCAGATGTGGCCGGACGGGCAGGCGGCGCAGCCCTTGACGTCGGCGAGCTCGGCGACGGCCTCGAAGAGCTCGCGGGCCCGGTCGGCGGATCCGATGCCCTCGCGCCCGGCGAACTCCTCGGGGTCGGGCTCGGTGCCCTCGGCCATGTGGGACCGGATGAAGGCCAGGGCGGCGAACTCGTCGGGGGCGATGTCGCCGGGAAGGGCGGGGATGCAGACCTTCGGGACGAGCGTGTCCTCCGGCGAGTCGGCGAACACCCAGGGATCGCCCGGGCGTTCGGGGCGCCGGGTGACGATCCGCAGCAGGGTCGCGGGCGTCTCGGTGTCGACGAGGACGCCCCCGTAGGCGTGCAGTTCGTGCAGGCTCCTGCGGACCTGGTCGCCGGCCGGGTCGGCGCCGAGCATCTCCGCGGCCACGGCGACCGGCAGCGGCGCCACCGTGTCGCCCTGGCGCAGCAGGATGGTGCCCTCGTCGATGGCGACGTCGAGGTGCACGGCCTGGACCGGGATGCGGCCCGGGTAGAAGGCGCGCAGGCGCCCGAGGCGCCGTACGAGGTCGACGGCGTCCGGGGTCAGCCGCGGGTCGTCGGCGGCGCCGACGCCGGCGGACTTCGGGTCGACCCTGATCCACTCGTCGTAGCCGGGGGGCTGCAGCTGCTGGAGCGTGTAGACCGCCTGGCGGCTGCGCCCCGGCTTGTTGGGCTTCCTGCGTCCCATGGGGTTCCTCTCGCCCGTCGGGGGTGTCGGACCCTGAACAACGAGCGGGCCGGGCGGAGGTACGGCGGCCGCACCGCCCTGCGGGTGATCCGGCCGCCGTCCTTCGAGGACCCCCACGGGGGTGATGTCAGCGCTGCTTGGGGATGTTGAGCGGGCGGCCGATGTGCCAGTGCGGCTCGGTGCCGCTGTACGGGCACAGGTAGGCGATCCGCTCGTGCTGCCACGGCTGGATCCGGTTCATCTCGCTCGCGGCGTGTTCCGCCGCGGCCTCGTTCGCGAACTGCTTCTTCTCCCCGCACGCCCTGGAGCGGGTGATGCGGCGCCTGGCGGCGGCGCCCGTCCTGCTGGTGCGCTTCATCCGTCCTGCCTATCCCAGCAAGAGCCGACCAGAAAGAGCCTTCACTCGATCGAGTGATAGTCGGACGCGGACCCTTGCCATCGCCACGATCAGGCCAGGCGCGGCCCCAGGGCGGCGATGCGGTCCGGGCCGATGCGGCAGCAGCCGCCGACGAGCCGGGCGCCGGCCGCGCACCAGGCCTCCACGGGCCAGGGGGCGGGGGCGGCGGGGGCGTTCCAGCTCCCGGTGGCGGCGTCCCAGACGGAGCCGTCGTTCGGGTAGGCCACCAGCGGCTTGGCGGTGACGGAGGCGGCGGCCGCCAGGGCGGGCAGTACGTCGGCGGGGTCGCAGCAGTTGACGCCGACCGCGATCACCTCGGGGGCGTCGGCCGCCAGGGCGAACGCCTCGGCGAGGGGCTGGCCGGCCCGGGTGCGGCCGCCAGCGACCGTGTACGTGAGCCAGGCGCGGGCCCCCGTACCGGCCAGCACCCCCAGCAGGGCCTCCGCCTCCAGGACGTCCGGGACGGTCTCCAGCGCCAGGACGTCGGGGCCGGCCGCCAGCAGCGCCCCGATCCGGGGCCGGTGGAAGGCCGCCAGCTCCGCCACGGTGAGGCCGTACCGGCCGCGGTACTCGGAGCCGTCCGCCAGGACCGCCCCGTACGGGCCCACCGAGGCGGCCACCCAGACCTCCCGCGCGGCGGCCCGTGCGGCGTCGCCCGCGACCCGGACGCTCCGCTCCAGCAGGGCGGGCTCGTGGCCGACCTGGTAGCTCGCGGTGATCAGCACCTCGGCGCCGGCCCGCACGTACGCCGTGTGGGCGGCCTCCACCTGGCCGGGGCGCTCGGCGAGCACCCGGCCCGTCCACATCCCCCCGGACAGGTCGCAGCCCTGGTCGGCGAGCTGGTTGCTGAGCCCGCCGTCCAGGAGCACGGCCCTGCGGGCCAGGGCTTCGGCGAGCGGGCCGGTGGCGCGGGGCACGGTCGGCGGCCCTACCGGCCGAGCTGGGACAGGACTCGGGCGGAGATCAGCTCCAGGTGGTCCAGGTCCTCCAGGTCGAGGAGCTGGAGGTAGACCCGCGAGGAGCCGATGGCCGAGTAGGTGCCCAGCTTCTCCACGACCTCGTCCGGGGAGCCGGCCAGGCCGTTGGCCTTCAGCTCGTCGACCTCGCGGCCGATGGCGGCGGCCCGGCGGGCGACCTCGGCGTCGTCCTTGCCCACGCACACCACCAGGGCGTTGGAGTAGACGAGTTCGTCCGCCTTGCGCCCGGCCTCGGCGGCGGCCTCCCGGACCCGGGCGAACTGCCGCCGGCTGTCCTCCACCGAGGCGAAGGGCATGTTGAACTCGTCCGCGTAGCGGGCGGCCAGGCGCGGGGTGCGGCGCGCGCCGTGCCCGCCGATGAGGACCGGCACCTTGGCCTGGGCGGGCTTGGGGAGCGCCGGGGAGTTCTCCACCTGGTAGTGGACGCCCCGGTAGTCGAAGGAGGCGCCGGGTTCGGTGGCCCACAGCCCGGTGACGATGGCCAGCTGCTCCTCCAGCCGGGCCATCCGCTCCGCCGGGAAGGGGATGCCGTAGGCCCTGTGCTCCTCCTCGAACCAGCCCGCTCCCAGGCCGAGTTCCACCCGGCCGCCGGACATCTGGTCGACCTGCGCCACCTGGATCGCGAGGACGCCGGGCAGCCTGAAGGTACCGGCCGTCATCAGCGTGCCCAGCCGGATCCGCTTCGTCTCGCGGGCCAGGCCCGCGAGGGTGATCCAGGCGTCCGTGGGCCCCGGCAGGCCGTCGACCGAGCCCATCCGCAGATAGTGGTCCGACCGGAAGAACGCGTCGAAGGCCAGGTCCTCGGTGGCCTTGGCGACCCTCAGGAGGGTGTCGTAACTCGCACCCTGCTGCGGTTCGGTGAAAATGCGAAGATCCATGCTCTCCATCCTGCCCTTCCGACCCCTGCCGGGTGAATCTGCGTCAACCGGAAGGCCGACCCTCCGCCCCGCCAGTGACCAGGGCCGATGGGGATCGTTGGCTCGGACGGAGCCGGACCGCCCGGCCCGCGCGCCGGCGGCCTCCCGCCGATGCGTCCACCGCCCCCTTCCGCACCGGAAGGGCCAGGGCCGAGGAGGCCGCCATGTCCCACGAGTCCGCGCCAGAGCATCCCGGACAGACCGGACAGGCAGCACACGACCACGCACGTCAGGAGTCCGCGGCACCCGCCCAGGGCGGCGCGCCGAAGGGCCTGCTCCAGCAGATGGAGGAGCTGATGGCGGCGCTGAACGCCGACCTCTCCCAGCTCGACGCCGACCTCCAGCACTCCGCGGACCGCACCCTCCCGGCCGCACCGGCGTCCCCCGGCGGCCGCGCGTACGAGGGCCAGCTCCGCCCCGACCGCCACTCCGACCGGTCCTCCTGACCGCACGGGGGTCCCGTCGCGCGCGGCGGGACCCCTCAGCCACGCACCCGCCCGGCCACGCACCCGCCCGGCCCGCGCCCGGTCCGGTTCAGCTCACGCCCGATGCCGATCCCCGCTCGCGTACGGCCGCCATCCGGCGCAGCAGTGACCGCACCCGGTCGCTCGACTCGTCCGCCGCGTCGATCGACTCTATGCACTGCCAGTACAGGCCCTCGTCGTCCGTCGCGCAGGCCACCCCGACGAGGGCTATGCCCACCTCGCCGAGGAGCTCCTGGAGCCCGAGCAGCGCCTGCCGCATGTCGGCCATCCCGGTGAGCTGCGCCGCCCTCGGCGGCTGTTCGGGCGGTCTTCCCTCACCCCGCAGGGCCGCCCGGTCGATGACCCCGCACCCTCTGCCGCCGGCTTCCCCCAGTCCCCGTGCCTCCGCTCTCAGCTCCGGCGGCCCGGTGGCCGCCAGCCAGTTCCCCATGCCGTGCGCGAGCGCCTGGGCCTGCCAGGCCTCCCCCACGATGTCCCATGCCTCGCCGCTCCGCGCCAGCGCGTGCCGGCCGGCCGCGATGAGCCGTACCGCATCCATATGCCGTCCCCCGTCCGCACGACATCCCGCCGTTCTCCACTACCCAGAGTGAAGGCAACGAGCCAGTAAAGCCAGGGGTATTCGGAAATCTGTGGACACAAACATGGTTGTGGACGACGCCATCACTCCGAAGAGTGACAATCTGGTGTCGAAGTGCCGGTTACCGGGAAGCGGTGCTCGTTCCTCTCGATCTTCGCGGCCAGCGCATCCAGCACATCAACCCCGAGAACCTCACAGAACTGCAGCAGATACGCCATCACGTCGGCGACCTCGTCGGCCACTCTGTGTGCGCTCTCGGGTTTCTCCATGACCGCCGCCGACTGTTCCGGAGTCAGCCACTGGAAGATCTCGACCAGTTCGGCGGCCTCCACGCTCAGGGCGACGGCCAGGTTCTTCGGCGTGTGGTACGGGGCCCAGTCCCGGGCGGCCGCGAAATCGGCCAGCCGTCGCTGGAGTTGGTACAGGCGTTCGTCTCGCTGAGGTGCGGGCCCGTCACCCGTGAGTGCTGCGTCTTTCATGGGGACAGGTCTACCACTGAGACGCCGGGGACCCCCCGTCCGGTTCCCGCGGTGTCCTCGCCGACCGCCGCCACCAGCCTGATGTGCCCGCGAGCCCCGGACAGCAGCGCCAGCCGCAGCAGTTCGGCGGCCTGCCGGCGGTCCAGCCCCCGGTCCAGGCCGTCGGCGAGGACGGTCAGGGCCTGGCGGGCGGAGAGCAGTTCGGCGGCCGGGTCCACCTCCAGCACCCCGGGTCCGGTGAGCAGGACCAGGGCCATCGCCAGGAACCGCAGTTCGCCCGCGCCGAGCCGGTCCAGGCCGGTGGCGGGGCGGCCGGGGCCGCGGTCCAGCACGGCGGCCACGAGCCCGGGGCCCCCCGCGGCCGCCCGTACGTCCAGCCCCGCCACCGGCCCGGCGCAGCCGGCCCGCGCCGCCCCGGCCAGCAGCGCGTGGCGGGTGCCGCATTCGTGGCGGGTCCGGCGCAGTACGTCGGCCAGGTTGGCGCAGTCGGTCCGCAGCCGGCCCTCGCCAGCCGGGACGGGCGCCCGCATCCGGCCGGGGTCCGGGTCGCAGGCGAACACCGCGCGCAGGGCCACCACCACCTGCTCGGCGGCGGCCAGCACCCGGCGCTGGCCCGCCGTGGACCCGGCGACGCGCAGCGGCAGCAGTCCCGTGCCGAGGCGGTCGTCGGGCATCGGCGCGCGGGTCACGCCCACGGTGCCGCCGGTGAACCAGGCGGCCTCGACGGTGCTCCGGCGCGGGTCGCGCAGGGCGGTGGCGAGCAGGATCCGGCCGTCCTGGGAGAGCCGTTCGCCCGCGATGCGCAGCACGGGCTCGGCCTGGACCGCGAGGTCGAGGCGGACGGGGCCGCAGGGGCCGTCGACCGTGCAGCCGAGGCGGAAGCCGCGCCGCCCGCCGGCGTCGGGGAGGGCCCGCTCGGGCACCCGGGACCCGGGGTCGGGGAAGGCCTCGCGCAGGGTCGCCCCGGAGGCGAGTGCGGCCAGCGCCCGGTAGGCGTCCAGGGCATGGGACTTGCCGCTTCCGCTGGCGCCCGTGAAGAGGGTCACGGGGCCCAGCGGGAACGCGGCCGCCCGGTGCGGCCCGAAGGCGGAGAGCCGCAGCTCGGTGACGGTCGGGCGTAACGGGCTGTCAGCCGATGGCTCGGCGCACGGCGGTGTGGCGGTCGGGGCGGCGGCGGGCCCGCCGGGCCCCGCCGCGTCCAGGGTGGCGTCCATGGGCGGACGGTACGGTCCGCCCGGGTGCCGGGGTGGCCGCCGAACCGTTCCGCCGCCGCGACCTTCCTACGATCGGGGGACGGCAGCCGCCGCGATGCCCTCCACCTCGGTCCCGACCGGGGCCAGCAGGAAGACGTTGCGGTCGACCCGGTGCATGCCGCTGCCCAGGCCGAAGACCACACCGCTGCTGAAGTCGAGGATCCGCTTGGCCACTTCGCTGTCCGCGCCGGTGAGGTCCAGCAGTACGGGGATCTGCGCGATCAGGTACTCCGCCACCTCCCGCGCGTCGGCGAAGATCTGAACCCGGATCACCACGAAGCGCCGCTGTTCCGCCGCGGCCGCTCCGGGGGCCTTGGGGATGGTGCGGTGGTCCACCCGGGAGGGCCATTCGTTGCGACTGCGCAGGGGTACCACCTGCGCGAGTCCCTCCCACTGCTCGTCGGTGACGTCGTACCTGCTCACCGGGCCGCCTCGGCCGTGCGCTTCATGTGCATCCACCCATCCTCTCGTGTTTCACCCGTTCAGCCCAACACCGACACGAAGGACGTAGGGTCGCCGCCATGACCAATGGCGACGAGGTCCGCACGTTGAGCGACACCGCGGGCTCCGGACCCGCCCCGCCCGGCGCCGCGGGGAGCGGCGGGCCGGCCGCGCGGCCGCTGCGGCGCGAGGACGCGATACGCAACCGCGCGCAGATCCTCGCCGCCGCGGAGCAGTTGTTCACCGAGCGGGATCCGCGCGGCGTGACGATGGACCACATAGCCAAGGCTGCCGGTGTCGGCCGGGCCACGCTCTACCGGCGGTTCCCCGATCCGGCCTCCGTGGCCGCCGCGCTCCTGGACGAGCACGAGCGGACCCTGCGGGGGCGCCTCGCGTTCGGCCCGCCGCCGCTGGGCCCCGGCGCCCCGCCGGCGCAGCGGCTGGCCGCCTTCTACGCGGCGGCCCTGGAGCACCTGGAGCGGCACCTGCCGCTGGCCCTGGGCATCGGCCCGGGCCCGGCCCGGTTCGCGGGCGGCACCTACCGGCACTGGCGCGCACACGTCCGGGCCCTGCTCGTGGAGGCGGGCGCCGTGGATCCCGACGTCAGCGTGGACGCCCTGCTCAGCCCGCTCTCCCCGGAGGTCTACCAGTTCCAGCGGCACACCCTGGGCTTCGCGTCCGCGCGGATCGCCGAGACGCTCGGCCGGCTGGCGCGCGGGGTACTGCCCGACCCACAGATAGGTTAGGTTAGGCATACCTAAGTCAATCTCCGATGAGGGAGAGATCCGCATGCGCCTGCCCGGTGCCTCCGCCGCCACGCCCGCCGCCCGGCCCACCGAGGCCGAACTGGTCCGCTCCGTCCTGGCCGCCGCCCACTCGATGACGGTCGTCATCGACGGCGTGCGCCACGAGGTCCGCAACCTGGACGGCGGGGACGTGCTCGGCCGGCTGCACCTGCACCCCGCCGCACCCCTGGCCGGGCACCCCGCCGCACTTCCGGACGGCGGACTGCCGGCCATCCGGCTGGAGTTCACCGACATCGCCCCTACGCCCGTACGCGACCGGGTGCGCGCCCGCGTCACCGTCCTGGGCCACCTGCTGACCCCCTGGGCCGACGAGGCCTCCGCCCCGGGCGCCACCACCTGCGTGGAGTACGGCCAAGCGGTCCTGGAGACCGCGCGGGGAACCTCGTACATCGGGCTGGACGAGCTGGACGAGGCCTGGCCCGACCCGCTGGCCCCCTACGAGGCCGGCATGCTCACCCACCTCCTCGACGACCACCCCGAGCTGGTCACCCTGCTGCTGCGGCTGGTCCGGCCGCTGCCCTCGGCCGCCGTGATCCGTGCGCTGCCGCTCGCCATGGACCGGTACGGCATCACCCTGCGCCTGGAGGAGCGCACCGGCGACCGCGACGTACGGCTGCCCTTCCCCTCCGTCCTCGACGACGTGGACCAGGCCGGCACCCAGATCCAGGCGCTGCTCAGCGCGGCCCGGCGCAGCTCGCACCGCAACACCCTGCCGGCCTGACGGGCCGGAATACCCGGCCGCGGACCCGCGTTGGGGACGATCATGAAGGCCATCGCATACAGCGCATACGGAACTCCCGCCACACTCCGGCTCGTTGACTTACCGCAGCCCAAGGTGGGCCCGGGCGAGGTGCTCGTCCGGGTCAAGGCCGCCGGGGTCAACCCGGTGGACTGGAAGCTCGCCGCCGGATACCTCGACCCCATCCTCGAAGTCCGCTACCCGGTCATACCCGGCTGGGACGTGGCCGGAGTCGTCGAAGCGGTGGGTGAGGACACCTTCGACTACGCCGTCGGCGACGAGGTCTACGGCTACGTCCGCAAGGAGTGGGTCGAACTCGGCACGTACGCCGAGCTGGTCTCCGCCCCCGTCCGCACGCTCGCCCGCAAGCCCCGCGAGCTCAGCTTCGAGCAGGCCGCGGGCATCCCGCTGGCCGGCCTCACCGCCTACCAGTCACTCACCCGCGCCGGCCTCAGGGCCGGGGAGACCGTGGTCATCCACTCCGCGGCCGGGGGCACCGGATCCTTCGGCGTGCAGATCGCGGTCGCGCTCGGCCTGCGGGTCATCGGTACGGCGGGCGCGCACAACCACGACTACCTGCGCTCCCTCGGCGCGGAGCCCGTGCTGTACGGGGAGGGACTGGCCGACCGGATCCGCGAGCTCGCGCCCGACGGCGTCGACGCGGGCCTGGACTTCTACGGCGACGACGTCGTCGAGACGCTCCAGTCCCTGGTCCGGGAACGCCACCGGGTGGTCTCCATCGCCGACTACGACGCGGCCGCCAAGGGCGCCCACCAGCTGTGGGTACGCCCGGACACCGCCGACCTGACCTTCCTGGCGGAACTGGCCGACGCGGGGAAGCTCACGGTCAACGTGGAGCACGCGCTGCCCCTCGCCGAGGCGGCCAGGGCCTGGGAGCTGAGCGCCGCGGGCCGCACCCGCGGCAAGATCGTCCTGACCGTCTGACCGGCCCCCGTGGCATACGTCCGCGCCGCCGGAGCAAAGGGCTCCGGCGGCGCGCACCCCCTCAGGACAGGCCCGGCGGGTGGCTCAGGTGGGGGCCGGGCCGCCCCGGGCGGCGGGGACAGCGGCGGCACATTCGGTCAGACGGCCTCCCGGGTGTGCCGGTTGACCGGCCGGGCAAGGCCGTAGTTCTCGCGCAGGGTGCGTCCCGTGTACTCGGTGCGGAACAGACCCCGGTCCTGGAGGATCGGCACGACCTGGTCGACGAAGTCGGTGAGGCCGGTGGGCAGGACGGGCGCCATGATGTTGAAGCCGTCGGCGGCGCCCTGGGTGAACCACTCCTCCAGCTGGTCCGCGATCTGCTCGGGGGTGCCCGCGAAGACGCGGTGGCCGCGGCCGGCGCCGAGGCGTGCGATCAGCTCCCGCAGGGTGAGCCCGTCGCGGCGGGCGATCTCGGCGACGAGCGTGAAGCGGCTCTTGTTGCCGTTGATCTCCCGCTCCTCGGGCAGGGCGGGCAGCGGGCCGTCGAGATCGGCGCCGGTGAGGTCGGTGCCCAGCATCCCGGACAGCTGCGCGAGCCCGTACTCGGGGACCTGGAGCTCGGTGAGCTCCCGCTCCAGGGCCTTCGCCTCGGCCTCGGTGGCGCCGATGACGGGGGCGATGCCGGGCAGGACGAGCAGCTCGTCCTCGGTGCGGCCGTACCGGGCGAGGCGGGACTTGAGGTCCTTGTAGAAGGTCTGGCCGTCGGCGAGGGTCTGCTGCGCGGTGAAGACGGCCTCCGCGTACCGGGCCGCGAACTCCTTGCCGGACTCGGACGAGCCGGCCTGCACGAGCAGCGGGTACCCCTGCGGGGAGCGGGGCACGTTGAGCGGTCCCGCGACGCCGAAGTACTCGCCCTTGTGCGCGGCGGGGTGGAGCTTGTCGGTGTCGGCGTAGATGCCGCGCTCCTTGTCGAGGACGATCGCATCGTCCTCCCAGCTGTCCCAGAGCTTGGTGGCGACGTCGAGGAACTCGCGGGCCCGGTCGTAGCGCAGCCCGTGCTCCAGGTGCTCCTCGCGGTTGAAGTTGCGGGCCTCGTCGAGGGTTCCGGAGGTGACGATGTTCCAGCCGGCGCGGCCGCCGCTGATGTGGTCGAGGGAGGCGAACTTGCGGGCGAGGTTGTAGGGCTCGTTGAAGGTGGTGGAGACGGTGGCGATCAGGCCGATGTGCTCGGTGACGGCGGCGATCGCGGAGAGCAGGGTGAGCGGCTCGAAGCCGCCGAGGGCGTTGTACCGGGCCTTGCCCCACAGGGCCACGCCGTCCGCGAAGAAGATCGAGTCCAGCCGTCCGCGCTCGGCGGTGCGGGCCAGCTCCTGGAAGTAGCGCACGTCGGTGACGCGCTCGGGCCTGCTCGCCGGGTGCCGCCAGGCGGCGTCGTGGTGGCCGGCGTTCATCAGGAAGGCGTTGAGGTGGAGCGTGCGGGGTGCGGGCATGTCTGTTCCCTGGGTCGGGCGGGCGGGGACGGGGCGCGGGGCCGTGGGTCAGGAGGGGACGCGCCAGAGGCTGAGACGGCGTTCGACCGCCACCAGGACCTGGTTGAAGGCCACGCCGATCGCCGAGATCGTGACGATCCCCGCGTACATCTGCGGAATGGCGAAGTTGAACTGCGAGGCGTTGATCAGGTATCCGAGGCCCGCCTTGGCACCGATCATCTCGGCGGCCACCAGGACCAGGATCGACACGGCTCCGGCCAGCCGGATGCCCGTGAAGACGGCCGGGACGGAGGCCGGCAGGATCACCTTCTGGAAGAGCCTGGGGGTGGACAGGTCCATCGACCGGGCCAGCCGGACCAGGGTGGGGTCCGCGTTGCCGACGGCACTGATGGTGTTCAGCAGGATCGGCCAGACACAGGCGTAGACGACGATCGACACCTTCGAGGTCTCCCCGATGCCGAGGAGCAGGACGAAGACGGGGAGCAGTGCGAGGGCCGCCGTGTTGCGGAACAGCTCCAGCAGCGGGCCGAGGAACGCCGCGACGGGCCGGTACCAGCCGATCAGGAGCCCGAGCGGGACCGCCACCACGACGGCGATGGCGAAGCCGCCGAAGGACCGGGTGAGGCTGGCGCGGGCGTGCTCGCCGAGCTGGCCGTCGCCGAGCAGCCCCCACCAGGCCCGGGCCACCTCGCTGACCGGGGGCAGGAAGGTGGCGTCGACCAGCCCGATCCGGGGCGCGGCCTCCCACAGCACGAGCAGGGCGAGGATCGCGGCCGAGCGCAGCAGCCCGGCCCCCAGCCGGCGCAGCAGGGGGACTCCCCGGGCCGGCCGGCGGACGCCCGGCGCCGCGGCGGGGGCCGCCGGCCGCGTCCCGTCCCGTACGGCGCCCGGGTCCGCGTGGCCCGGTCCGGCGGGGACGAGCGTGCCGGACCGGCCGCGCGGGGCCGGCGCCTGCCCGGCGAGGGTGGCGGTGACGGGTGCATCGGTGCTCATGCGGCGGCCTCTTCCTTCTCCAGTCGCTGGGCGCGGGCCACCTCGTCGTGGAGCAGGCTCCAGATCTCGTGGCGGTATCGGGCGAACTCCGGGCTGGAGCGCAGGTCCTCGCCGGTGGCCCCGGTGAGCCGGTCGCCGAGCGAGACCGGGACGACCTCCTTGACCCGGCCCGGCCGGGAGGTGATGACCGCCACCCGTTGCCCGAGGTACACGGCCTCCTCGATGCCGTGCGTGATGAAGACGACGGTCTTGCCGGTCCGCTGCCAGATGCGCCGCAGCTCGTCCTGGAGGGACTCGCGGGTCTGCGCGTCCAGCGCGGCGAAGGGCTCGTCCATGAGCAGCACGTCCGGGTCGTACGCCAGTGAGCGGGCGATCGCGACCCGCTGGCGCATCCCGCCGGACAGCTCGTGCGGATGCCGGTCCTCGAATCCGCCGAGTCCCACCAGCTCCAGGAACTCCCGGGCCCTCGCGGCTCGTTGCCTACGCGGGACGCCGGTGGCCTCCAGGCCGAATTCGACGTTGCCGAGCGCGGTGCGCCAGGGCAGGAGCGCGTACTGCTGGAAGACGATGCCCCGGTCGAGTCCCGGCCCGGTGACGGGCCGGCCGTCGAGCAGGATGCGGCCGGAGGTGGGCCGGGTGAGGCCGCCGAGGAGGTCCAGGAGGGTGGACTTGCCGCAGCCGCTGGGTCCGACGACGACCAGGAACTCCCCCGCCGCGATCTCCAGGTCGATCCCGTCGAGCGCGGTGAACTCACCGCCTCCCCTTCCCCCCTTCACCGGGAACGTCTTGCTCACGGACTCGAACACGATCTTGGCCATGCCGGTTCAGCCCTTCCCCTGGCCGTTGAACTCGTTGGTGTACAGGTCGGCGGCCTTGAGCCGGCCCGGCTTGATCTCGCCCCGCTCGCCGAGCCAGTCCAGCCACAGCTGGAACTCCTTGTCCTCGATCCGCCCGTACGAACCGGCGACCCCGTACGAGCGCCAGTACCGGAGGGTGGCGGTGTCCTCGTTGCGGCCGCGCTTCTTGACGATCTCGGTCTGCCGGGCGATGACCTCCTCGCGCGGGGTGGCGCGCGACCATTCGATGGCCTTGCCGACCCCGGTGACGAAGGTGCGGACGGTGTCCGGGTTCTCCTTCACGAACTGCTTCGTCATCACGTACGAGCCGGCGCTGAACTTGCCGAGCAGGTCGTAGTCGCTGAACAGCGGTCTGATCCCGCCGGCCGCGACCGCCTTGTCGCGCAGTACGCCGCCCAGCACCCCGACCTCGATCTGCTTCTGCCGCAGCACCTGCTCGGTGTTGACGGGCGGTACCACGAGCGCCTCGACCTTGGCGGAATCCGCCTTCGACACCCCGTTGCGGCTCAGGTAGATGTCCAGGAGGGCCTGGGCGTGCGCGCCCAGGGTGTTCATGCCGACCTTCTTGCCGAGCAGGTCGCGGGCCGAGCGGATCGGGCTGTCCTCCAGGACGTAGTAGCCGCTGTACGCGTCCTGATCGACCCCGTAGTAGGAGATGACGGAGGTGATCGGGGCCTTGCTGGAGGCGAGTTTGACGATCGCGCCGTTGAAGGCGCCGCCGAAGTGGATCTGACCGGTGGCGGCGGACTGGATGTCCTGCGGGCCGCTGATGGTGTTGCCGACCCACTCCAGCTTGAGGTTCCCGAGGTAGCCGAGGTCGGCGGCCAGCTCGGGAAGGGTGACGGCGCCCACGTTGCCCTGGTACTTGAGCGTGGTGACCTGGCCGCCGGAGCGGCCGGGGCCGCCTCCGGTGGCGGTGGCCGTGCCGCAGCTCACCGCGGCCGCCGAGATGCCGAGCAGGGTCAGGAACTGGCGCCGGGAACGGACGGCGGATGCTGCGGACATGACGGATCCTCGGGTTACGGGACGGTGGTGAGGGCGGGGAGCGCGTCGGCGAACTCGTCGACGGCCTGGAAGAGGTCCAGCTCGGCCTCGGGACGCAGCCGGTCGGGGCCGGCTCCGCGTTCGACGGAGGAGTCCAGGACGAACCGCCCGGCGGTGACGTGCCGGGCTCCGAGGGCGGCGAGCACCGGGCGCAGGGCGTAGTCGATGGTCAGGACGTGAGCGAGGCTGCCACCGGTGGCCACGGGCAGTACGGTCTTCCCCGCCAGCCCGTCCTGCGGGAGCAGGTCGAGGAAGGCCTTGAGCAGCCCGGTGTACGAGGCCTTGTAGACCGGCGTCGCGATGACCAGGCCGTCCGCCGCGGCGACGGCCTCCAGGGCGCGGCGGATCTCCGGCTCACCGCGCCGCGCGGACAGCAGGTCGGCGGCGGGGAGGGTGCGTACGGACAGGTGCGCGGTCTCGAACCCGGCATGGGCCAGGCGCCGCAGCACGTGGTCGGCGACGACCTCGGTGCGGGAGTGGGCGGAGGGGCTGCCGGTGAGGGCGAGCAACTTGGACGGCACGGCGTACTCCTAAGTCGTGGGGGGGGTCAGACGGAGGCCGAGGCTCCGGACGCGATGCCGAACGACGGCTCGGGAACGCTCTCGGGGCTGATCAGGCGGGAGGGCGCCCCGTCGGGCCCGACGGGGACGTCGCCGTCGACGGTGACGCGGCGCAGGGTGCGCTCGTGGTCGTCTGAGTCGTCGACGCCGTAGTGCTGGGTGGCGCGGTTGTCCCAGATCGCGACGTCACCGGCGCGCCACTGCCACCGCACGGTGTTCTCGGGGCTCTCGATGTGCGCCTGGAAGAGGTCGACCAGGGCCCGCGAGTCGCGCCCGGTCAGGCCCTGGATCCGCTGCACGAAGTTGCCGAGGAGCAGGGTCCGCTCGCCGGTCTCGGGGTGGACGCGGACCAGCGGGTGCTCGGTGAGGAACGTGGTGGAGGTGAACACCTCCCGGTACTGGACGAGGGCCTCGGGGAGGGCGTCCGGCTTCAGGGCCGCGTAGTCGTACTCGTTGGAGTGCACGGCCCGCAGCCCGTCGGCGAGCGCCCGCAGCGGCTCGGGCAGGTGGGAGTAGGCGGTGGCGGTGTTGGCCCAAAGGGTGTCGCCGCCGTACGGGGGGATGGTGACGGCCCGCAGGATCGAGAAGGCGGGGTAGGCCGGGACGAAGGTCACGTCGGTGTGCCACTGGTTGGCGCGGGCGCCGTGGTGGGAGTCGATGCCGAGGGCGTACCGCCCGTCCGCGGACGGCACGGTGGGGTGCGCGACGGGCGTCCCGAGCAGCTGGGCGAAGGCCTCGTGGGACGCCTCGTCGAGGTGGTCCTGGCCGCGGAAGAAGACGACCTTGTGGGCGAGCAGAGCGGCCCTGACCTCGGCGACGGTCTCGGCGGCGAGCTCGCCGCCGAGGCGTACGCCGCCGATCTCGGCGCCGATGCGGCCGCCGATCTTCGTGACGGTGGTGGCGGTGGCAGTGGCCATGAGGACTCCTCGGTAGTTATTTCCGCAGCGGAAGAAATGAGCGCAGCAAGATCCCGGCCCTGGAGTGCGGGAGCGGCCGGAACTACACCCCTGGCCCCGGCGGCGATCACGCGGCGGGGCGGCCAGGGGGCCAACGGGGGTCGGGGACTCAGACCCCGAGAAGGGCCGTACAGCGGCCCGGACACCGGCCCGGCGCGCTACAGGGGCCGGAAGTGTGGAGCCGCGGGGCGAGGTACGCGTTCGCGGTCATGGCTCGGAGCCTGTCAGCGCCGCCGTACGGGGTCAACCCCCGCCCAGCCCCCTTGCCGAGCCCTGCCACAGCACCGCTGACCTGCGACTTCTCCCCGCCGGACGGCCGAAAACACCTGGCCGGATTTCACGGGGCCGCAACGCCCCCGCCATGTCGCTCCGCGCCGGTGTCCGGCGACCGCTGCGCGGGGCCGTCCCCCACCCGCCCTTCGCCCGTTCCCCGGACTCCGCCCGGCCCCGTTCCGGGGGCTCCGCCCCCACACCCCCGCGCCTCAAACGCCGGCGAGGCCGGCATTGCCGCCCGGAGCCGGAGCCGGCCAGGCCTACAGGGCCGAACCCCCGGGCTCCGCCCCCGACGGGCTGCGGACGCCGAGGCATGGGCAGCGCGTAGCGCTCTGCTGCGCCCCGACGCTTCCCATGCTGTCCTGATCATCCTCTGGTGCGGGTATCAGCCCAAGGCGGTCGCCGGACGCCGGGACGACAGGAGCGCGTAGCGATTCGCTGCGTCTGGAGGCTCCGCAGGCCGCTCTGATCAACCTCTCGTGCGCATAGCCGCACCCCCGGCCCGGAACCCCAACTCCTGAGGGCCCGGATGCCCGGCCGGCCAAGGCGCAGCCCCTCGCCTCATCACTGACGGACCCGCCCCTCCTCTCCTGCCCCGTGACCGTTCCTTTGGGGGCTTCCCGGCAGTCCTTGTCTTTCCGGGGCGGGACGGTCGGTCAAGGGTCGCCGAAGGCGATCACGAAGTGACGCGACCGAAGGGAGCGCCCTTGAAGGACCGGCACGACACGGAAGGACGATGGGACTGACGGGAAACCCCCAAACCCTCCCTGACACCGCCCGAGAGGACACCGCCCCCACCCCACCGGCCCCCCACCGGCCCGCACCCAAGGAGGCGGGTGGGCCACCACCGCCCACCCCCACCCCTCAAAAGAAGACAGCGGGCCCGCACCCCGACCCAACGCGCCGCCCCACTCCACCCCCCCCACCCCCCACACCTCTCCCCCCACCCCCCTCCCGGCATCATCGACGCATGACGAGAATGCCCGGCGACAGCCGGGGCGCCGCCAATGCCGCCGCCGTGTTGCGGACCGTGCTGGACCACGGGCCCGTCGCCCGGAGCGGGATCTCCGCCCTGTGCGGCCTGAGCCCCGCCGCGGTGTCGCGGCAGGCGACCGGGCTGCTGCGGGCCGGGCTGCTGCGCGAGCTGCCCGGCCCCTCACCGCACGCCGGGTCCGGGCGGCCGCGGGTGCCGCTCGACCTGCACACCGGGGCCGTCGGCGGACCGGTCGCCGCCGGGCTGCACATCGGGGTGCCCGCCTCCACCTTCAGCCTCGTCGACCTGCGCGGCCGGACCCTGGCCCGCCGCTCCGTCCCCCACCTCCCCCACCACCCCCACCTCCCCCACCACGCCGGGCGGAACGACCCCGCCCGCATCGCCGCCGAACTCCGCACCTTCCTCCGCGAGTCCGACACCGGCCGCCCCGTCCTCGGCCTCGGCGCAGCACTCGGCGGCTGGGTCCGCCCCGACACCGGGACCGTCGTGCGCCACCCCGCACTCGACTGGCACGACCGCCCCCTCGCCGACGAACTCGGCGCCGCCCTCCAGCTCCCCGTACGGGTCGACAACCACGCCCGGGCCGTCGCCGCGGCCGAGATCCTGTTCGGGCACCCGGCGGCCCGCCGCAGCCTCGTCCACCTGTTCATCGGCAACGTCGTCGACGCCGCGTTCGGCATCGAGGGCACCGTCCACCAGGGCCCGGGCTCCGCCGCCGGCGACGTCGCCCACCTCCCCGTGCCCGGATCCGGCGCCGCCTGCGCCTGCGGCCGTACGGGGTGCCTCCAGGCGGCCGCCTCCGACACCGCGCTCGGCGCCGAGGCCGTGCGGCGGGGCATCGTCCCCGACCCGTCGGTGCCCCTCCTGGCGGACGCCGCGGCCGCGGGGGACCCCCGCGCGGACCGCCTGCTGCGCGAGCGTGCCCGGGACGTCGGACGGGCCGCGGCCCTCCTCCTCGACGTGTTCAACCCGGCGGTCATGGTCGTCACGGAACTCTCCAGCGTCCTGCACGACGCATACCTGGACGAGATCCGCACCGCCGCCCTGGAGCGATCCCGCGTGTGCGACGACCCCGCCCGGATCGTCGCCCCGCACGCCGGCCCGGCCGTACTCCCCCAGGCCGCCGCGACGGTCCTGCTGGCCCCCCTCTTCCGAGACCCGGCGGGCCCCGCCCCAGGCGCTGCCCCGAACCATCGCCCGAAGCCCACCCCACCTCCACCCCACCCCCACCCCACTCCCTCCCCACCCCCCACCCCACAGCTCATCTGAGAGGGCGAGATCACATCCGGTGGTTCTGGTAACCGTCGAGTAGCCACCCCTAGCATTCGAGCCATGACGGTCCTGCCTGACGACGGGCTCTCCCTGGCCGCCGAAT
Source organism: Streptomyces sp. NPDC033966 (assembly GCF_055575955.1). NCBI lineage: Bacteria > Bacillati > Actinomycetota > Actinomycetes > Kitasatosporales > Streptomycetaceae > Streptomyces > Streptomyces sp. NPDC033966. The sequence continues at coordinate 175,267 of NZ_JBVIRQ010000007.1, forward strand.
TTCCTGATGCGACACATGAGCAGTGGCAACGCCTCGTCGAGGGCGTACTGCGCAAGTCGGGCAAGGAAGTCACCGGCGAGGCAGCGGAAGCAGCACTGTCCACCAAGCTAGAGGACGGGCTCATCACCCGCCCGCTGTACACGGCGCGCCCAGACGCGGACCGCCCCGACGCGGACGGCCCTGTCGCGGGCGGCCTCTCCGCGGACGGCCCGGACACCGGCTTCCCCGGGTTCGCGCCCTTCGTACGGGGCGGCACCCCCGAGGGCAACAGCGCCTCGGGCTGGGACGTGCGCCAGCGCATCGCGGGCAGTGATCCGGTACGGGTCAACGAGGCGGCCCTCGCCGACCTGGAGAACGGCACCACCTCCCTCTGGCTGACCGTCGGCCGGCAGGGCATCGCCGCCGAGGACCTGGGCCGCGCCCTGAAGGACGTCTACCTCGACCTCGCCCCGGTCACCCTCGACGCCGGCGCCGAATACGCCGACGCCGCCCGCGCGTTGCTCGCCCTGTACGCGGAGCGCGAGGTGGCCCCCGACGCCGCCCGCGCCGCGCTCGGCATCGACCCGCTGGGCCACGAGGCCCGCACCGGCGAGGCCCTGGACACCGCTCCCGCCGTCGAGCTGGCCCGCGAGGCGGCCGCGTCCTGGCCGGGCGTGCGCGCTCTGACCGTCGACGCCCTGCCGTACCACGAGGCCGGCGGTTCGGCGGCCGAGGAGCTCGGCCTGTCCCTGGCGACCGGGGTCGCGTACCTGCGCGCCCTGACGGAGGCCGGCCTCGGCACCGAAGCCGCCTTCGGGCAGCTGGAGTTCCGCTACTCCGCGACCGCCGACCAGTTCCTGACCATCGCCAAGCTGCGCGCCGCCCGCCGCCTGTGGGCCCGGATCGCCGAGGCCTGCGGCACCCCGGGGGCGGGCGCCCAGCGCCAGCACGCCGTCACCTCGCCGGTGATGATGACCCGGCGCGACCCGTGGGTGAACATGCTGCGGACCACCGTCGCCTGCATGGCGGCCGGTGTGGGCGGCGCGGACTCCGTCACCGTGCTCCCCTTCGACAGCGAGCTCGGCCTGCCGGACGCCTTCGCGCGCCGCATCGCCCGCAACACCTCGACCGTCCTCCTGGAGGAATCGCACCTGGCCCGGGTGATCGACCCGGCGGGCGGCTCGTACTACGTGGAGCAGCTCACGGACGAACTGGCCCACGCGGCCTGGGAGTTCTTCCAGACCGTCGAGCGCGCCGGCGGCCAGGCCGCCGCGCTGCGCTCCGGGCTGGTCGCCGAGCGGCTCGCGGCCACCTGGGCGGCGCGCTCGAAGAAGCTGGCCACCCGCCGCGAACCGGTCACCGGTGTCAGCGAGTTCCCCCTGCTGTCGGAGAAGCCCCTCGTCCGCGAGGCGGCCCCCGCCGCCCCGTCCGGCGGTCTGCCGCGCGTACGGCGCGACGAGGCGTACGAGGCGCTGCGCGCCCGCAGTGACGCGCACCTGGAGGCCACGGGCACCCGCCCGCGGATCTTCCTCGCCGCCCTCGGCCCGGCCTCCGCGCACACCGCGCGGGCCACCTTCGCCTCGAACCTCTTCCAGGCGGGCGGCATCGAGCCCGTGCACGACCCGGTGTCGGTGGACGCGGCGAGCGCCGCGGAGGCGTACGCGGCGAGCGGCGCGGACGGCGTGGCGGTGCTGTGCTCCGCCGACGCGCTGTACGAGGAGCAGGCCGCGTCGGTGGCCGCGGCCCTGCGCGGGGCCGGCGCGACGACCGTGTTCCTCGCGGGCAAGCCCGGCACCTGCGCCGACGCCGTGGACGAGTACGTGTTCGCCGGCTGCGACGCGGTCGCCGTGCTGTCCTCCGTACTCGACCGGATGGGAGTCCCCCATGGCCAGTGAGCGCCGTGTGAGCAGCATCCCCGATTTCTCCGAGCTCGCCCTCGGCGCGGCGCCGAGCGGCGCCACCGAGGACCAGTGGCGTGCCGCGGTGAAGGAGTCCGCGGGCACCACGCCCGCCGACCTGCTGTGGGAGACGCCCGAGGGCATCGGCGTACAGCCGCTGTACACGGGCCGGGACCTGGAGGGCCTGGACTTCCTCCGGACCTACCCGGGTGTGGCCCCGTACCTGCGCGGCCCGTACCCGACGATGTACGTGAACCAGCCCTGGACGATCCGGCAGTACGCAGGCTTCTCCACGGCCGAGGAGTCCAACGCCTTCTACCGGCGCAACCTGGCGTCCGGCCAGAAGGGCCTGTCGGTGGCCTTCGACCTGCCGACGCACCGCGGCTACGACAGCGACCACCCGCGCGTGACGGGCGACGTCGGCATGGCGGGCGTGGCGATCGACTCGATCTACGACATGCGGCAGCTGTTCGACGGGATCCCCCTCGACAAGATGTCGGTGTCGATGACGATGAACGGCGCGGTGCTGCCGGTCCTCGCGCTCTACATCGTGGCGGCGGAGGAGCAGGGCGTCTCGCCCGACAAGCTCGCCGGGACCATCCAGAACGACATCCTCAAGGAGTTCATGGTCCGCAACACCTACATCTATCCGCCGAAGCCCTCGATGCGGATCATCTCGGACATCTTCTCCTTCACCTCGCAGAAGATGCCGCGCTACAACTCCATCTCGATCTCCGGGTACCACATCCAGGAGGCGGGGGCCACGGCGGACCTGGAGCTCGCGTACACCCTGGCCGACGGCGTGGAGTACCTGCGGGCCGGTCAGGGCGCCGGGCTGGACGTGGACGCCTTCGCGCCGCGCCTGTCGTTCTTCTGGGCGATCGGCATGAACTTCTTCATGGAGGTCGCGAAGCTGCGTGCCGCGCGCCTGCTGTGGGCGAAGCTGGTCAAGCAGTTCGACCCGAAGAACGCCAAGTCCCTCTCGCTGCGCACCCATTCGCAGACCTCGGGCTGGTCGCTGACGGCGCAGGACGTCTTCAACAACGTCACGCGCACGTGCATCGAGGCGATGGCGGCCACCCAGGGCCACACCCAGTCGCTGCACACCAACGCCCTCGACGAGGCCCTCGCGCTGCCGACGGACTTCTCGGCGCGCATCGCCCGCAACACCCAGCTGCTGCTCCAGCAGGAGTCGGGGACCTGCCGGTCGATCGACCCGTGGGGCGGCAGCGCGTACGTGGAGAAGCTGACGTACGACCTGGCGCGCCGGGCGTGGCAGCACATCCAGGAGGTCGAGGCGGCCGGCGGCATGGCGCAGGCCATCGACGCGGGCATCCCGAAGCTGCGCGTGGAGGAGGCCGCCGCCCGTACGCAGGCGCGGATCGACTCCGGTCGGCAGCCGGTGATCGGCGTGAACAAGTACCGGGTGGAGAACGACGAGCAGATCGACGTCCTCGTCGTGGACAACTCCTCGGTGCGCGCCCAGCAGATCGCCAAGCTGCGGCGGCTGCGCGAGGAGCGCGACGAGGCGCGTACGCAGGACACGCTGCGGGCGCTGACGAACGCGGCCGAGCGCGGCGCCGGCCAGGGCCTGGAGGGCAACCTCCTGGCGCTGGCGGTGGACGCGGCGCGGGCCAAGGCGACCGTCGGTGAGATCTCGGACGCACTCGAGAAGGTGTACGGGCGGCACGCGAGCCAGATCCGTACGATCTCGGGTGTGTACCGCACCGAAGCAGGCGAGTCCCCGTCCGTGGAGCGCACCCGTGCGCTCGTCGACCGGTTCGAGGAGGCGGAGGGCCGCCGTCCGCGCATCCTGGTCGCGAAGATGGGCCAGGACGGCCACGACCGCGGCCAGAAGGTCATCGCGACGGCCTTCGCCGACCTGGGCTTCGACGTGGACGTCGGCCCGCTGTTCCAGACCCCCGCGGAGGTGGCCCGCCAGGCCGTCGAGGCGGACGTCCACGTGGTGGGCGTCTCGTCGCTGGCGGCCGGCCACCTGACCCTCGTACCGGCGCTGCGCGAGCAGTTGGCGGAGGAGGGGCGCGAGGACATCATGATCGTGGTGGGCGGTGTGATCCCGCCGGCGGACGTCCCGACGCTGCTGGAGATGGGCGCGACGGCGGTCTTCCCGCCGGGCACGGTCATCCCGGACGCGGCCCACGACCTGGTGACGCGGCTGGCCGCGGACCTGGGCCACGAGCTGTAGGCGGCCGAGCGGATGCCCCCGAAGATCGACATCGACGTGTACGTGAAGGGCGTGCTCGACGGGAAGCGTGCGCACATCGCGCGCGCCATCACCCTCGTCGAGTCCACCCGGGCGGACCACCGCGCCCTGGCCCAGCGGCTGCTGACGGAGCTCCTGCCCCACACGGGCAAGGCGCGCCGGATCGGCATCAGCGGGGTGCCGGGGGTGGGCAAGTCCACCTTCATCGACGCGTTCGGCTCGATGCTGACGGGCCTCGGGCACCGGGTCGCGGTCCTCGCGGTGGACCCCTCGTCCACGCGCACGGGCGGCTCCATCCTGGGTGACAAGACCCGGATGGAGCGGCTCGCGGTCGACCCCGCGGCCTTCGTGCGCCCCTCCCCCTCGGCCGGCACGCTGGGCGGGGTCGCGAAGGCCACGCGCGAGTCGATGATCGTGATGGAGGCGGCGGGCTACGACGTGGTCCTCGTCGAGACGGTCGGCGTGGGCCAGTCGGAGACCACGGTGGCGGGGATGGTGGACTCGTTCCTGCTCCTCTCCCTGGCCCGCACGGGCGACCAGCTCCAGGGCATCAAGAAGGGCGTCCTGGAACTGGCGGACGTCCTCGCGGTGAACAAGGCGGACGGCCCGCACGAGCGCGACGCGAAGGCCGCCGCCCGGGAGCTGTCGGGCGCGCTGCGTCTGATGCACCCGGCGGACGCGGCGTGGACCCCGCCGGTGCTGACGTGCAGCGCGCGGGAGTCGGCGGGCCTGGACGAGGTCTGGAACCGCCTGGAGCAGCACCGTACGGTCCTGGAGACGGGCGGCCGGCTGGCCGCCAAGCGGGCGGCGCAGCAGGTGGAGTGGACCTGGGCGATGGTCCGTGACGAGCTGCTGGAGCGCCTCCGCTCGGACCCGGCCGTACGGGAGCTGGCCCCCGCCCTGGAGGCGGCCGTCCGGGCCGGTACGGTCACCGCGACGTCGGCGGCGGACCGGATCCTGGGGGCGTTCGGGGGCTGAGCCCGTGCCCTGACCGGGCCCGTCGCCGTGTCATGCGGAGGCGGGCCCGTCCGCGTCGTCCGGCTGGGAGTGCTGCTCCCGGAGGCTTGCCAGCTTCACGGAACGCGGCAGCCGGTCGGCACCGCGGATGCGGTCGGGGCTCGTTTCCACGGTGAGCGCCACCAGGCCGGCCAGTCCTGCGAGCGCGGTGACGTCGAGGTCCCCCTCCGCAGTGACGTCGCCGAAGAGCGCGCACCGCTCCAGCCCGGGGAAGAGTGCGGGGATGCGTCGCACGGCCCCCTGGAGCCCCCTCTCCCCGGGCCGGCAGTCGAGGAACAGGTCAGTGAGGGCCGGCAGCGTCGCGTCCGCGGGAAGGGCACCGAACGCCGAGACCTCCAGAATGAGCCTGTCGAGCTCCCGCAACCCCGTGAGCGCCCGCAGGTCGAGATCCGGGGACGCGTCGAAAATGCTGAGCTCCCGGACCTTCAGCCCGCTGAGGGCGGAAAGGTCCTTCAGCTCCGCGCACTGGCTGATGCCGACCTCCGTCAGAGCGGACTGGCCTGCCAGGAAGCCCAGGTCGGAGAGGTCCGCGCCTTGGAACACGATGCGCCTGGGGCTCCGATGGCCGAGGTAGGACGTCAGCGCCTCCGGTGAGACGCCCCTCCTGACGTCCAGTTGGCACACGTCCAGTCCGAGACGGTCGAGCTGGCGGAGGTGATCGTCGGACCTGACGGTGTAGAGGAGGCCGTCCGGGTCCAGGTGTGCGATGACCTGCTCGGCGTAGTCGGCGCTGTCGAACCGGTACCAGCTCCACATGATCTGGGAACGCACCTCGCGGAAGTGGTGCTGGGCGAACTGCGCGAGGAAGGGGATCGCTGCTTCCGAGGTGACGTGCGAGGCCGCGATGACCGTGTGGTACGCGTCCATGTCGCCGAGGTCCGCCGGGCCGGGCAGAAGGCCCAGGATCAGGGGACCGACCTCGGCAAGGGCTCGCGCTTCGTCCTCGTCCTGCGGCGGGATGAGGGTCTCGGTGCGGGCCTCCACCTCCCGTCGCGTCTCGGGGGCGAGCGTGGTGGCGTGCTCCAGGCAGGCCGCTGCCAGGAGGTAGACGCGCGCCTTCACGCGCCGGTCGGTGGAGCGGTCGCCGAGGTCCAGCAGGTCACGGAAGATCGCCACGCGTTCGGCGGGACGCGCGAGGGCGACCGCCATGCGAATGACGTCCTCCCACTGGTCGTCGGCAGCGTGAGCGGTGAGCAGCCCGAAGTCACCGTCCTCGACGGCGGCCCGGGCGCCGAGGAAATCCTGGAAGGTGCGGTGGACGAAGTCCACGGTGCCGGGGGCCGGTTCACGGAGCAGGCCGCTGCGCTGGAGGAAGTGCTCGAACACCACGGGTGCGTCGCCCAGCGCCGCCGCCTCCGGGACGGCGGGGAGAGCGCGGGCGATGATGTCCTCGGCCCGTGAACGGTCCATCTCCGTACGGCCGTTCTTGATCAGCCAGTACGCGAGCCGCTGGAGCAGGTCGAGCTGCGGCTCTTCCCGGAGGTCCGGGAGGCGCATGTCGCGCTCGCGGTCACGGCGGCTGAGCAGCATGGAGAGCGCGGCCTCGTAGAGGTCCCTGCGGCCGTGCGGGAGGAAACCTCGCCGGTCCCGGTGGAGGGCGCAGATCAACCCGCACATCAGCGGGTTGGTGGCGAGCCTGCCGAGATCGGTCTTGAGGCGTACGGCGCTGAGCAGCTGGCTCTCGTACGCCTCCAGCTCGGCGTCCTCGTCCGTGCCCTGGCGGGCTGCCGTGTGCCAGCGCCGGATGAACGTGGCGATCTCGGCCGGGCCCATCGCGGACAGGGTCAGCTCGGTGAATCCCTCCTGGGCCAGCCAGTCCATGCCTACGGCGGAGGGGCGGGAGGTGACGAGCCAGCGGTTGTCGCCTTCGTACAGGTCCATGAGGTCCCGCAGCCAGGCTCGGGTGCGTTCGCGTTCGCGGTCGGGGACCTCGTCGATGCCGTCGATCAGGACCAGGCCGCGTCCGGTGGCGAGGACCCGGTGCGCCCAACCGTCTGGCTGGCTCCCGCCGAGCGGGCAGCCGGCGGCCGTGAGGAAGTCCCGCGGCTCGGGGAGCCGTTCGCCGTGACGGGTCAGCGTGCGCAGGGACAGGACGAAGGGGATGCGGTCCTCCAGGTACGCCATCTGCGGCGGGAGGTCCTGCCGGGCGGCGGAGACGGCCAGCCACTGCACGAGGGTGGTCTTGCCGGATCCGGCCTCGCCGCGCAGCAGGACACGGCGACTGACGGCCAAGGCCTGGTCGGCGCGCTCCGGAGTGAGAACGAAGGGCGTCAGCCGTGCCCCCGAGTACTTCCCGGCGCTGTCGTCGAACGTCTCCTCGATCTGCCGGCGAGCAGCCTCAGGGCTCACCTCCGACGCCTCGAGTGCGGCCAGGAGCGCCTTCGGTACGGCCCGCGCGTATTGCGCGGGGGTGAACCGCACCGCCTCGGCCACCTCCAGGCTCAGGTACGCCGCGTCCAGCGGCCACCGGTTCGGGGTGTTGCCCAGGTCGATGCCGTAGATGGTGAGCTTCGCGTGCCTGCGGGCCACGTACGGGAGGTACAGCTCCTCGAACGCGGCGTCCTCCGCCCCCGGAAGGGGGTCGCGGCGGATGAGTTCGTCCACCTTGGCCGTCAGCTCGGCGATGCCCCGGGTCTGGGACACCAGGGCGTGGGGGACGAAGGTCGAGCGTTGCGTGAAGAAGTTCAGGATGTGCAGGCAGGCGGCGTCGAGCAGGCGCTCGTAGAAGTAGGTGGCGTCCGACGTCAGTTCGCGCTCCGGACGGCCGGCGGCGTCCCGTAGCGCGCGGGCGAACGCGGCGGGGCCCAGCCGGACCGCGTCCACGTCGCTGATCGTGAGGTCGCCGAGGGCGTGCAGCGTGGTGGCGAGGGCGTCGGCGACGGACTGTTGTTCGTCGGCCACGATGGGGCGTTCGCCCGTGCGCAGGGCCCGCCGGACCAGTTTCGCCGCCAGAGCCCGCAGGTCGGACTGTGTCAGGGTGCGCTTCTCGCCGGTGAAGGAGACGTACCCGGAGATCCTGATCGGCTTGTCGACCAGGCCCGCGCCGGGGCCTTCCGTGACGAAGAGCTGCCTGACGAGCGGGCCGATGGCCGCCGAGGCGATCCGCATGCCGATGATCCCGGGCTCCATGTCCGCGTCCCCCCACGACGTCGTGTCCGTTGCGAGGATCCTATGGGGCCCGGAGTCGTGCGCTGCGGAATCCCTACGCGTCGACCAGCACCGGGTCCGGCGTACCCAGGGCCGCGTGCAGGGCCCGGGTGCGGGCGGCCGGGTCGGTGGCGGACAGCAGGGCCGCGAGGACGGCGATGCGGGCCTGGCCGGCGCGGAGCGTGCCGGTGGGGACGGCGCCGGCGGCGACGAGGTCGACCGCGCCACCGTGCGTGTAGATCTCGGTGACCGGGCCGGCGGCGACCCGCGTGGTCAGGGCGACGAGGACGCCCCGGGCGACGGCGGCCCGTACCGCTTCGACGATCTCGGGGGTGGCGTTGCCGGCGCCGGTGCCGATGAGGACGATGCCCTGGGCGCCGGCGTCGACGGCGGCGTTCAGCAGCAGCGGGTCGGCGTCGGAGTGGTGCATGACCATGTCGACGCGCGGCGGCAGCTCCGGCATGGCGGGCAGGGCGAGTGGGGCCGGGCGCTCGGGGTGGCGGAGCACGGCGACCTTGCCGAAGCCGATCTTGCCGAGCAGTTCCTTCGAGGGGTCCGCGAAGGCGTCCAGGGCCACGGCCTGGGTCTTCACGGTGCCGCGGGCGGCGTGGACCCGGCCGGCGAAGGTGATCAGGACGCCCAGCCCGCGCGTGGTCGCGGCGGTGAGGAGGGCGTCGTAGAGGTTGCCGGGGCCGTCGCCGTCGGCGGAGCCCATGGGGAGCTGCGAGCCGGTGAAGACGACGCTGCGCGCGTCGTGGTGGTGCAGGTCGACCAGGAAGGCCGACTCCTCCAGGGTGTCGGTGCCGTGGGTGACGACGATGCCGTCGACGCCGGGGTCGGCGAGGACCTCGTGGACGGTGCGCAGCAGGGTGAGCTGGTGGGCGGTGGTGAGGCGGGGGCTGTTCACGCTGAACAGGTCGACGACGTCGACGCTGACGCCCTCGGGCAGCGGCGCGGTGGCCATGACCTCGCGGCCGTCCGCCTCGGCGGCGAAGCCCGAGCCCATCCACCGGCTGGCTATCGTCCCGCCGGTGCTGATGACGACGATGCGCCCCATGGCCACCCTTCCTTCGTACAGATTTTCTGGAGGGGGCAATGATAGTGAGATCTACGCGCAATGCGATTGCGCGTTTGAGCCGAATCGTAATAAAGGCTGAGCGATAATTGCGTGATGGATGCGATTGACCGTGAAATCTTGCGTGAGCTCCAGCGCGACGGCCGGCTCAGCAACCAGGAGCTCGCCCAGCGCGTGGGCCTGACCCCCTCGCCCTGCATGCGCCGGGTGCGGCAGCTGGAGCAGGACGGGGTGATCCAGGGGTACCGCGCGGTGATCGACCCCGACGCGGTGGGCCGCGGCTTCGAGGTGCTGGTGTCGGTGGAGGTCCGCCGGGACCGGGAGGCCGTCGAGGCCTTCGAGGCGGCCCTCCAGGACATCCCCGACGTGGTGGAGGCCTACCGCCTCTTCGGCAGCCCGGGCTGCCTGCTGCGCATCGCCGTCGCGGACCTGCGCGCGTACGAGCGGCTGTGGATCGAGCGGCTGACGGCGCTCTCCGGGGTCACCGAGGTCAACTCCCAGATCATCATGAAGCGCGTCAAGGACCCCACCGGCCTGCCCGTGTGAGCCGGTGCGACCCTCCCGGCCTGCGGATATCGCCGCGGGCCGGGAGGCGCACGGCGAGCGATAACCCTCCAATAAGGCCCCCGCATAGCTTCTGGAATCCAGAACGGATGCTCACACCAGAAGGGGGTGCCGCATGGACTTCCGGCTGCTCGGGCCGATCGAGGCCAAACGGGGAGGCGGCGCTACGATCCCGCTCTCCGGTTCGAAGGTGCACACGGTGCTCGCCGCGCTGCTGCTGTCCGAGGGGCGCGTGGTCTCCGATGCACGGCTCAGCGCGCTCCTGTGGGGGTGGGACCCGCCGGCCACGGCGAGCGCGCAGATCTACACGTACATGTCGAGGCTGCGCAAGCACCTCGGTGACGAGATCGAGATCGTCCGGCGCCAGCCCGGCTACGTGCTGCGGGCGCCCGGGGCGTGGATCGACCTGACCGAGTTCACCCGGCTCGACCGGCTGGGCCGCGAGGCCCTCGCCGACCGGCGCTTCGAGGAGGCCGGGACGCTGCTGCGCGACGCGCTGGACCTGTGGCGGGGCACCGCGCTGGCCAACGCGACCGAGCAGATGATCGAGGCGGAGCTGCCCCCGCTGGAAGAGGCGCGGATGATCGCGCTGGAGAGCCGGATCGAGGCCGACCTCGCCGTCGGACGGCACGAGCAGGTGACCGCCGAGCTGACCGGGCTGGTCGCCGAGCACCCCGTACGGGAGCGCCTGCGCGCGCAGCTGATGACGGCCCTGTACCGCTGCGGGCGGCAGGCCGACGCGCTGCACACCTACTACGAGGGGCGCGCGGTCCTGGCCGACCAGCTGGGCGTGGACCCCGGCGAGGCGCTGGGCTCCACCTACCAGGCGGTGCTCGGCGGCGGACTGGGCCTGGCCTCGGCCGCACCCCCGGCGTCCGCCGCGGACGGCGCTCCGGCGGCCCCGGCGACGCCCGCGGGGCGGCTCGCGCCCTCGACGCTGCCGGCACCCTACGGGGAGTTCACCGGCCGCGGGGCCGAACTGGCCGCGCTGCGCGAGCGGTTGACCCGCGAGGACGGCCGCCCGCGGCGGCTGCTGATCACCGGCATGGCCGGGGTGGGCAAGACGGCGCTCGCGGTGCGCGCGGCACAGGACTGCGCCGCGCGGTTCCCGGACGGGCAGCTGTACGTGGAGCTCTGCCACCCGGACGGCGCCCCGAAGGAGCCCGCCGAGGTGCTGGTGCGGCTGCTTCGCGCCCTCGGGGAGCCCCCGCCGGCCGCCGCCGCGCAGGATCTGGAGGAGCTGGTGCGGCTGTACCGGACCCGGACCTCGGGCGCCCGGCTGCTGCTGTTGCTGGACGGGGCGGTGGGCGACCGGCAGGTGGCGCCGCTGCTGCCGGGCGGCCCGGAGGCGGCGGTGCTGATCACCAGTCAGGCCCGGCTGGCCCGGGTGGCGGGCGCGGACACCACCGCGCTGGCCCCGGTCGACGACGACGAGGCGATGGAGCTGCTGGCCTCGCTGGTCGGCCGGGACCGGCTGGAGGCGGATCCGGACGCGGCCGACGACCTGGTCGCGTACTGCGCGGGGCTGCCGCTGGCCCTGTCGGTGACCGGGGCCCGGCTCGCGGCGCGGCCGCACTGGCCGGTGGCCCGGCTGGCGGCCCGGCTGGCCGATCCGGACGGCCGGCTGGCCGAGCTGGCGTACGGGGACGTGAGCGTGCGCGAGGCGCTGGTGCACTGCGTACGCCGGGTGGGCGGCCCGGAGCTGGCCACGCTGACCGGGCTCGCCGACTGGGACGGGGAGCCGTTCTCCGCCCAGTACGCGGCGCTGGTGCTGGGCTCGGCGGAGGAGGAGGCGGAGTCGGCCCTGGACGCCCTGGTGGACGGCGCTCTGATGGAGCTGTCCGGGCTGGACGCCCAGGGCAGGCCGCTGTACCGGTGCAACGACCTGGTGCGGCTGCTGGCGGCCTCGCTGACCACGCGTGACGCCTTCCCCTCCGCGGTGCGGTGAGCGTGCGGCGGGCCGGGCACCTACGGAGCGGCGCTCACCAGGAGCTGTGGGAGCGCGGCTGGAAGGTGCCGGCCGGCCGCAGGGCGGGCTCGATGGTCTCCCGGACGATCGTCCACACGTCGCCGACGACCCGCTCGCGCGGCGGGCGCGGCGACTGGGAGAGGGCGCCGGCGGCGATGGCCCAGGCGGAGGCGACGGCCGCGGTGGCCCGGACCTCGGCGGAGGGCTTCGCCGCCTTGGCCCGGGCCCGGCCCACGTCGATGCGGAACGCGAGCTCGGCGGCCTGGCCCAGCTGGACCTCGCGGATGAGCCGGGTGACGGGGAGCGCGAAGACGGCGGGCGAGAGCGGGTGTTCGTAGACCCGGCGGACCCAGGTGGAGAAGCGCAGCCGCTCCCGCTCCTCCCAGCCGCCGCGCGCGGCCGGGCCCGGGTCGTCCTGCTCGACGGCCTCCGCGATCTGGGTGAAGTAGGCGTCCAGGTCCTCGGCGGTCAGGCCCAGCAGCCGGGTGCCGGCCGGGGCTTGGGAGGCCGGGTGCCCGTGGACGGGGTGGGCGGCGATCAGCTCTTCCGCGGGGAAGAAGGACTCGATGGTCATGGCTCTGCGGGCCTTTCGCTGAGGCGGTACCGGGGCGGAGTGCGTGGCGGGTGCGGATGCGGATGCGGATGCGGATGCGGTGCGCGGGTTCAGTGGGCGGCCGGCCGGTCGGTGTGGTGGTGGACCGGACCGTGCGCGGCGGGTCCCGCCGGCCGGGCCAGTGCCACCGCGACGCCGTCGAACACCCGGAGGTCCTCGACGGTCCAGGCGCTGGTCCGGCCGCGGTGGGTGTGGGTGATCCGGACCGGTCCGGTGCGGGCCGGATGGGTTTCCAGCAGGCCGAGTTCGACGCCGGACAGGCCGAGGCCGGTGGCCTTGACCACGGCCTCCTTCCGGGTCCAGATCCGGTGGAAGGCCGCGTCCCGCCCGGGGCCGGGCGGCAGGGCGGCCAGGTGGTCGCGCTCGCCGGGGGTCAGGTCCGGGTCGGTGGTCGCCGAGCGGCGCATGGGGCGCAGGGCCTCGGCGTCGATGCCGATCGCGGTGCCCGCGCCGAGCACGAAGACCCCGCAGCCGTTCGTCCGGCTCATGCTGAGGGCGAGCGGCACCGGCGGGACGACCAGCCGGGGCGGACCGTGGCTGCCGTCCCCGCAGCCGGGACAGTTGTCCCGGCCGAGGGCGATGTCCCGGGGTTCGAGGTGGAACAGTTCGCCGAGTGCCCGGCGGGCGGCGGCGCGGGAGCGGACGAAGGCCGCGGCGTCGCGTTCCGCGGGCAGCGACAGTGCCCGCCGGAACTCCTCGGTGTCCAGCAGCGGCAGATCGGCCGGATCGGTGTTCTCGGGCGGACGCCACCACCAGACGTGGGCCTCACCCTGGGCGCCCAGGGCGCCGGCCGCGGCGATCGCCGCGCCGTGGGCGGGGTCCTCTTCCCTCCATGCCATGAAATCCTCCCTTCTTCTCCCCCGTCGAACGGTGCGGGACTTGCGGCCGACCGGCGGATTCACCGGGGACAAAGCCGCCCCATAAGCATTCGGCGGGCAACTATTTGCCGCCTATACCTATTTCCGCTGCCCGTTCGGGAGTGTTTTCCATAGGAATGCGATAGGACACGTCCGGAAACTGACTCGGGTCAAGGCTCATCTACCCCGAGGAATTTTTCATGCCAAGGACGCGAGAGCACACCCTTACCCTTCCCGTGACCGGTACGACACCGGACGCGGTCACCCTCACGGATGCCGAGCGCGACGAGCTGATCGCCCTGGCCGCCGACGTGCTGGCGGCCGGCCCGGCGCTGATCGACGAGCCGGCCTGGCTGGACACCGTCCGGGACGCCTCGGCGATGCTGCCCCGCCGGATCCTCTCCGAGCTGCGCCGCTTCCGCCACGACGCCGGCCCGGACGCGGTGCTGCTGCTGCGCAACGTGCCGGTGGTGGCGAACGACCCGCTGCCGGAGACGCCGGGCGTGCCGGGTTCCGTGGAGCGGGTGCCGGCCGTGGCGTCGGCCCTGGTCACGGCGGCGATGCTGCAGCTCGGCGAGGTCATCGCGTATCGCAGCGAGAAGACCGGCGCCCTGGTGCAGAACGTCGTGCCGGTGCCGGGGAGCGAGAATTCCCAGAGCAATGCGGGATCGGTTCTGCTGGAACTCCACGTCGAGAACGCCTTCCACGACAACAAGCCCGACTACGTGGGGCTGCTCTGCGTGCGCGAGGATTCGACGGGCGACGCGAAACTGTGCACGTCCTCGATACGGCGGGCGCTTCCGCTGCTTTCCGAGCGCACGGCCGCGGTACTGGCCGCGCCCCGGTTCCTCACCGAGCCGCCGCCGTCCTTCGGCGACCTGAATTCCGTCACGCCGGCGCACCCCATCCTGGTCGGGGACCCCGAGGACCCGAACATCCTGGTGGACTTCGCCGCGACGCACCCGCTGGACGACGGGGCCGCGGCCGCCATGGCCGAGCTGCGCGAGGCGCTCATGCGGACGATGTCGGCGCTGGCGCTGCGGGTCGGCGACCTCGCCGTGGTGGACAACCGGCTCGCCGTGCACGGCAGGACCTCCTTCACCCCTCGCTACGACGGCCAGGACCGCTGGCTGCACCGGGTGTACGCGCACCTGGACCACCGGCGCAGCCGGGTGGACCGCAAGGGCGGCGGGGCGGTGCTCAACTGAGGACCGGACCGCACGCACCGACGGCCGGAGGGCCGGCCCCCACGAGGGGGGCCGGCCCTCCGGCCGTCGGGCCCGCTACTGGCGCGAGCCGATGACGTCCGCGGGGCGGCCCGCCAGGGCGAGACGGCCCGGGACCAGCGTGGCCAGGACGGTGAGCACCGCCGCGAAGCCCAGCACCCCGAGGTACATCCAGGGATCGATGGACGGGGACGCGGAGCCCGTCATCCCGACGCTGAAGGCGGTGAGCACCGCGAAGGCGATGCCGGTGCCCAGCACGGCGGAGATGAGGACCACCAGGGCGGACTCGATCCGGAGCATGCCCATCACCTGCCGGCGGGTGGTGCCGACGAGCTGGAGCAGGGCGAACTCGCGGATCCGGTCGGAGACCGACATGGCCAGGGTGTTGACCACGGCGATCGCGGTGAAGGCGATGATCAGGCCCATCGCCACGTAGTTGACCTCGGCGTTGGACTGCTGGACCTCGGCCTGCAGGTCCTCGACCTGGCCGCGGTCGAGGACACCGACGCCGGGCAGGGCTCCGACGGCCTTCTGCAGCTCGGCGCGGCCGGGCTCGCCCTCGCCGGCGGTCTTGACCAGCAGCGAGGAGGCGAGCGGGTTGTCGACGTGCTTGACGACCAGTTCGTGGGACATCGTCAGGTCGCCGAAGCCGAGCCCGCGGTCGTAGACGGCCGCGACGGTCAGCTCGGTCTCGGTACCGTCGCCGAGGGTCAGCTTCAGCTTGTCCCCCGGCTTCTTGCCCAGGTTGTCGGCGGCGACGTCGCTGAGGGCGACGGACTGCGGTCCGAAGCCGTCCAGGGTGCCGGCGCTGACGCCCGGGTCCCAGGTCTGGGTCAGACCCTGCGTGGACACGCCCTGTGCCGGGTACTTCTCCAGGCCGACGCGCACGGAGGTGCGTACGACCTCGGTCACCGCCGACACTCCGGGGACCCTGCGGAGGCTGTCCGCGGCCTGCGCGGGCACACCGGGGCCGGCCGAGCCGACGACCCAGTCGGCCTTGTTGCCGGCCTTGGCCTGGGCGGTGGCCGCCGCGCCCATCGTGGTTTGGACGAAGAACACCGTGCAGGCCATGCCGATCAGCAGCGCCAGCGGGGTGACCGCGGCGGACAGCCGCTTGGTGTTGGCGCGGGCGTTGGCGGTGGCCAGGTAGCCGCCGACCCGGGAGGCCTTGAGCGGGACCCCGAGGACGGCGACCGCGATCCGGGCGATCAGCGGGCCGAGCAGTGACACCGCCACCGCGAGGACCACGACCGACAGGAAGGTCACCGGGGTGGACGCCGGCTCGCTGCGCAGCGCCGAGAGGACCGCGAGCAGGACGACGCCGCCGGCCAGGAACGCGGCGCCGGCGCCGAGCCGGCCCCAGGCGAAGTTCCGCTGTTCCATGGCCGCCTCGGACAGGGCCTCGGCGGGGCGGATGCGGGCGGTGCGGCGGGCCGAGATCCGTGCGGCCGCCCAGGCACCCAGCAGGGCCGCGCCGATCGCCGCGAAGAACGGGAAGACGCTGAAGGTGACTTCGAGCGTGTCGGGGATCGCCTTGAAGCCGACGAACTTGCCGTGCAGCCAGTAGGCGATGGGCAGGCCGGTGACCGAGCCGAGCACACCGGCGAGGGCGCCGACGATCAGCGCCTCGCGGCCGATGAGCTGGCGGACCTGCTTGGGCGTCGCCGCGATGGCGCGCAGCAGGGCCAGTTCGCGGTAGCGCTGCTGGATGGACAGGGCGAAGGTGCCGACGACCACGAGGATCGCGACGAGCAGCGAGGTGCCGCCGATGGCGCCGCCCATGGAGACCAGCTTGATCCGGGCCTTGGCCGCGTCGAGGAACTCCACCGGGCCGCGCTCGCCGCCGGTCACCACCTGGGCGGTGGTGCCGTCGAGCGCCTTCTTCACCTGCGCGGCGAGGTCCGCGGTGGACACGCCGGGCTTGGCCAGCACGCCGACCACCGCGACCTGTCCGGCGCGGCCCGAGAGCCGCTCGGCCTCGGCGTCCGAGAAGAACAGCGAGGACTGCTGCTCCAGGTCGCCTCCGGCGGGGGCGGCGATACCGCTGACGCGGTACTTGCGCGGGGAGCCGGTGGCCTGGACGGTCAGCTCGGTGCCGGGCTTGATGCCGGCCCGGCGGGCGAGTTCGCGGTCGACGACGACCTCGTCGGCGCCGGCCGGGGCGGCGCCCTCGGACAGGGTGAAGGGGGTCAGGGCCGCGGAGGTCCAGGAGTGGCCGTAGGAGGGCTTCCCGTCGACGCCCTGGACGACCTGCCCCTTGGGGCTGACCGCGTACGCCGGGAAGGTGACCTCGGGGAGCGCGGCCTTGACGCCCGGCAGCGAACCGAGGGTGGTGGCGGTGTCGGCGGGCAGCCAGACCCGCTCGCCGAGCGGCTTCTCCTTCTCCTTGGTCTTGGTCTTGTCTCCCTTGTTCTTGACGGTGACCTGGTGGACGTTCTGGTCACCGCCGACGATCACCGGGGCACCGGCGTAGCGCTCGGTGCCGATCTCTCCTCTTAAACCCGTCTCCAGGAGGATGCCGCAGGCCGTGACGAGCGCGGCCGCGCAGAAGAGTGCGAGGAAGGCCCCGATGAAGCCGCCCTTGCGGGCGCGCAGGGTCTGCAGGGCATAGCGCAGCATCAGGCCCACGCTCCCAGGTGGGTCATGCGGTCGGCGACGCGGTCGGCGGTGGGGGCGTGCATCCGGTCGGCGATGCGGCCGTCGGCGAGGAAGAGGACGGTGTCGGCGTAGGAGGCGGCGACCGGGTCATGGGTGACCATGACCACGGTCTGGCCGGTCTCGTCGACGCAGGACCGCAGCAGGGAGAGGATCTCCTTGGCGGTCACCGTGTCGAGGGCGCCGGTGGGCTCGTCGCCGAAGATGACGTCGGGGCGGGTGATCAGGGCGCGGGCGATCGCCACGCGCTGCTGCTGGCCGCCGGAGAGTTCGGCGGGCCGGTGGGTGGCGCGGCCGCCCAGGCCCACGCGGGTCAGGATCTCCTCCAGCCAGACCGGGTCGAGGCGTTCGCCGGCCAGGCGCAGCGGAAGCTCCACGTTCTGGCGTACCGACAGGGCCGGGATGAGGTTGAAGGCCTGGAAGACGAAGCCGATGCGCTCGCGGCGCAGCTTGGTCAGCTGGGTCTCGTTCATCCCCCCGAGTTCGGTGTCGCCGATGTAGGCCTTGCCGCTGGACGGCTTGTCGAGGCCGGCCGCGCAGTGCAGGAAGGTCGACTTTCCGGAACCGGAGGGTCCCATGACGGCCGTGAACGAGCCGCGTTCGATGCCGACCGAGACTCCGTCCAGGGCGCGCACGCCGCGCCCGCTCTTTCCGTACTCCTTCACGACCCCGTCCAGGCGCAGCGCGAACCCGGGGGATCCGGTGCTGCTCTGCCCACGGAGGCTGTTCGTCTGGGTCCGCATGCGCGACCAGTCCTTCCCATGCGTTTGAGGGGGGTTTGTCAGCAGCCCCATCCGCCCAAGTCGGCGGATGCAACACGCCGATCCTTGAGGGCGGGTCTATATTCCCTCTACGCGAGAAGGCCCCGGGCGCGCCTTTCCGGCCGGGGGCGGTGCCCTCCGGCCGGAAAGGTGCGCTCCGGGGCCGTTCGGTCGGCGGGGAGGGGCGGTCAGCGGGGGCGGCGGCCGCGGGTGATGCGGTACGCGAGGGCGGCGAGGGTGGCTGCGGCGCACAGGGCGTAGCAGGCGACGACCCAGCCGGCGGGGGTGCGGCCGGCACCGAGTCCGTGGACGAGGCCGGCGGCCCAGCCCGCGTACGCGAGACCGTGCAGGAGGCGGAAGGGGCGGATCCAGCGGCGGGTGGCGAAGACGCCCCGCCACAGGCCGGTGAGCAGGGCGAGCACGAAGAGCTGGGCGGCCAGGGTGCCGAGGTCGACCAGGAGGTCCCCGCTCCCCCAGCCGAGTACGGCGTCGGCCGCGGCGATCTTCTCACCGGCGACCTTGACGCCGATGTGGACGAGCAGGAAGCCGACTCCGGCGAGGCCGGCCGCACGGTGCAGGAGCTGGGCGAACTGCCGCTGGGCCTGGGTGAGTACGTCGCGGAAGACGGTGGCGAGGCCGAGCATCACGGAGCCGGAGAGCGCGACGAGCGCGAAGACGCCGGCCATCCGGTCCAGGAACTCCTGGACGGCGCCGCCGGCGAGGGGGCCCGCGCACAGCAGCAGGGCGACGACGAGCAGCCCGCCGGTGACGGCCGCGGCCCCGGGGGCGGGGGTGTGCGGGGGCCCTGGCCGGGCGGGGGCGGGGGCGGGCGCGGGGGCCGCCGCGGCGGGCGCGGCGGCGGGGGCCGGGTCGGCGGTGCGGGTGGCGGACTGGGCCATGGGGAGCTCCGGGAAGGGGTCGGTCCTCCGTGCGGGGAGGTCGGCCGGACCGGGCCCGGCCCCCCACGGGGGAGGATCCGGACCCGGAGCCTGATGGTGGAACACGCGCCCCGGCGGGACACGGGCCGGCGGGAGGCCGGCACCGGCAGGGAGCCGGCACCGGCAGGAGGCCGGGCCACGGCCGGGGGCCGGTGCCGGGACCGGCGGGAGGCCGGGACCGGCGGGAGGCCGGGACCGGCAGGGAGCCAGCACCGGCAGGAGGCCGGGCCACGGCCGGGGGCCGGTGCCGGGACCGGCGGGAG
>NZ_JBVIRQ010000007.1:194550-194691 GCF_055575955.1 Streptomyces sp. NPDC033966
GGGCCGGGACCGGCGGGAGGCCGGGACCGGCGGGAGGCCGGGACCGGCGGGAGGCCGGGACCGGCGGGAGGCCGGGACCGGCGGGAGGCCGGGACCGGCGGGAGGCCGGGACCCGGCAGGAGGCCGGGACCGGCGGGAGGC
>NZ_JBVIRQ010000007.1:194789-424353 GCF_055575955.1 Streptomyces sp. NPDC033966
GCAGGTAGCCGGGGCCGGTGCCGGGACTGGCGGGAGGCCGGGACCGGCGGGAGGCCGGGACCGGCGGGAGGCCGGGACCGGCGGGAGGCCGGGACCCGGCAGGAGGCCGGGACCGGCGGGAGGCCGGGACCCGGCAGGAGGCCGGCACCAGCAGGTAGCCGGGGCCGGTGCCGGGACTGGCGGGAGGCCGGGACCGGCGGGAGGCCGGGACCGGCGGGAGGCCGGGACCGGCGGGAGGCCGGGACCGGCGGGTAGCCGGGGCCGGTGCCGGGACCGGGAGGAGGCCGGTGCCGGAAGGAGGCCGGGCCAGGGCCGGGGCCGGGTGGGCGCCGGGACCCGGCAGGAACCTCGCCCGGTCCCCGCCACCCGGGTGGGACCGGGCGGCGGCGGCTCAGGGGCGGTGGCGGTGGACCGGGCCCAGGGGGGAGCCGTCGACCGGACGGGCCAGGGAGGCCGACCAGTTGCCGTCCAGGTCGAGGTCGTCGATCTGCCAGCGGCTGACCTCGCCCTGGTAGCCGTGCTCCACCTCGACCGGGCCGGGCGTGCCCGGCGTGACGTCCAGGGCGTTGAGGTCGATGCCGAGCAGCCCCAGCCCGACCCCCTTGAGCACGGCCTCCTTGCGGGTCCACACCCGGTGGAAGGCCGCGGTCCGCTCCGGTCCTGCGGGCAGCGACAGGATGTAGGCGTGCTCGGCGGGCGCGAGCACCACGTTGGCCAGCGAGCCGGACTCCACGGGCCGCAGCGCCTCGACGTCCACCCCGATCCAGTCCCCCGCGTGCAGGGCGAGCACCCCGCAGCCGCTGGTGCGGGTCAGGCTCACGGCGAGCCCGACGGCGGGGCTCGCCACGGCCGGCGGGCCGTGCTCCAGGTCCCCGCAGCCCGGGCAGACGCGGCGGCCGAGGGCCACCGTACGGGCCTCCACTCCCAGCAGCGCGCCGATCGCGCGCCGGGCGGCGGCCCGGGTCCGGATGAACGCGGCGGCGTCCTTCTCGGCCCGGTAGCGGCGGGCGCGTACCTGCTCGACCTCGTCCAGCAGGTCGAAGTCGGCCTGGTCCACCCGGCCTTCGAGCGGCCACCACCACACGTGCGCCTCGCCCGTGGCGCGCAGTCTCGCGGCCTCCCGTGCGGCCGTTGCGGGCACGGGCAGCACACCGGTCGTGGCGGTGTGGTCGATGCGGCCGCGCACGGCGGTCAGGGTCTGGCTCGTCATCGGGTCCTCCTCTCCCCCTTGAGGGCGTTGTCAGGTCAGTCCGCCCAGGCGCAGGAGCAGGTCCTTCACCTCGGTGGCGTGGTAGCGGGGCCGTTCCTGGGACGGGTCCGAGCAGAGCAGCACGGGCGCGTCCCGGTCGTCGCCGGGCAGCCGTCCGTGGCTGCCGCGGACGCAGCCCGGGTCGAGCGGCACCACCTGGAGCGGTGCGCGCATCCCCGCCTTCTTCTTCAGCACCGCGAGGGCCGCCTTCGCCCTGGCCGCCGGATCGGCGGGGTCGAAGAACAGCTCGGCCGGGTCGTAGCCCGGCTTGCGGTGGATCTCGACGCCGCGCGCGAAGTCCGGGGCGCGGGCGTCGTCGAGCCAGTAGTAGTACGTGAACCAGGCGTCGGGTTCCGAGACGGCCACGAGTTCGCCGGCGTTCGGGTGGTCGATGCCGTGGTCGGCCTGCTGGGTGCGGTCCCAGATCTCGTCGACCCCGTCCAGGGACTTCAGTACGTCGCGCACGCGCGGCACGTCGGACGGGTCGGCCACGTAGACGTGGGCGGCCTGGTGGTCGGCGACGGCGAACGCCCGGGAGGTGTACGGATCGAGGTATTCCATCCCGCGCTGGCCGTAGACGGAGAGCAGGCCCTCGCGGCGCAGCGCGCGGTTGATGTCGACGGGCCGGCTGACCGGCGAGATGCCGTACTCGCTGAGCGCGACGACGGTGGTGCCGCGGTCGCGCAGGTCGGCCAGGAGCGGGCCGAGGGCGGCGTCGGCCTCGCGGGCGGCCCGGACGGCCTCGGGGCCGTCGGGGCCGAACCGCTGGAGGTCGTAGTCGAGGTGCGGGACGTAGATGAAGGACAGGTCGGGGTCGCGGGTGTCCGCGACGTGCCGGGCGGCGCCGGCGATCCACCGGGTGGAGGTGAGCGAGGCGGTCGGACCCCAGTAGTTGAAGAGCGGGAACTCCCCTTGGAGGGAGGTCAGTTCGTCGCGGAGGGCGGCGGGGAAGGTGTAGCAGTCGGGGGCCTTGCGGCCGTCGTAGTGGTAGACGGGGCGCGGGGTGAGCACGGTGTCGGCGTCCGCGCCCATGGCCCACCACCAGCACAGGTAGGCGGTGGTGTGGTCCGGGTCGTGGCGGCGGGCGGCCTGCCAGACCTTCTCGCCCCGGACGAGGGCGTTGTGCTGGCGCCACATCATCACTTCGCCGTGGTCGCGGAAGTACCAGCCGTTGCCGACGGCCCCGTGGTCCCGGGGCAGGGTGCCGGTGGTGAGGGTGGCCTGGACGGTGGCGGTGACGGCGGGGAACACCGTGTCGAGCGGGGCGGCGAAGCCCTGCTCGCCGATGGCCCGGACGTTCGGCATGTGCGGGAGCAGCCGGGGGGTGAGGCCGACGGTGCACAGGACGGCGGTCTTCCTGCGCCGGGCGGAGGGGGTGGGGGCGGTCATGAGCCGGGCTCCTTCTGCGCGGCGGATGCGGTCGGTGTCGGCGAGAGCGCGGTCAGGCCGAGCGCGGTCAGCTCCCGCGCCGTCCAGGCGAGTTCGGCGGCGATGCCCCGGGCGAGGCCGGCCTCGCCGACGGGCCGGGCCTCCTCGGGCAGCACGGACCAGGTGTACGTCTCCACCTCGACGTGGTCGGTGACGGCGTGGTCCCCGCCGAACAGGCTCCTCAGGGTGTCGCGCAGCACCTGCCCGGTGGAGGCCAGCGGCGGGGCCGGCTCCTCGTGCAGCGGCACGTGGTAGTGGATGCGCCAGGGCGCCTTGCCCGGCAGGGCTCCGGCCAGGGCCGGCCCGAGGTCGTCGGAGCCCTGGAGGCCGGTGCCGTCGGGCCCGGCCTCGCGGGTCTGGTGCAGGAAGCGCGGCTCGGCGAAGGCGGCCAGCGCCTCCCGGACCCGGGGGTCCTGCGGATCGGCGGCCTCCAGGGCGCTGGAGGCCTGGAGCTTGACGACCTGGAGTCCGGCCGCGAGCAGTCGGCCGACGGCGGTGCCGGGGTCCTCGTGCGCGACGGCGAGGTGGCAGGCGTCCAGGCAGAGCCCGATCCGGGAGTGGTCGACGTCGGACAGGACGGCGACGGCCTGCTCGGTGGTCTCGGCGACGCAGCCCGGCTCGGGCTCGACGGCCACGCGCACGGTCCGTCCGGTCTCCGCCTCGATCCGGGCGAGGCCGGCGGCGAGCGCGTCCAGGTTGCGGGCGGCGGCGGCCGTGCGGGTGCGCGACCAGGCGGTGCGCCAGGCCAGCGGCAGGGTGGAGACGGAGCCGCGCTCGGCGTCGTCGGGCAGCAGTCCCGCCAGGATCCGGGCCAGCTTCAGGGTGTAGTCGAGCCGGGCGGGCTCGGACCAGTCCGGGTAGTACACGGCCCGCTTGACCACGGGCGCGTGGAAGCCCCGGTAGGGGAAGCCGTTGAGGGTGACCGTCTCCAGTCCGCGGGCGGTGAGCTCCCCGCGCAGCCGGGTGACGGCGGCCGGGTCGGCGGCGAGGGCCGCCGCGGCGTCCACGGGCAGCCACAGTCCGAGGCCGACGAGGGGCTCGCCGGCGGCCCGGCGGACCGGTTCGGCGTACGTGTCGAGCTGGGCGGTGATCCCCTCCAGGGATTCGGCGGGGTGCACGTTGGTGCAGTAGCCGAGGTGGACGGCGGTGCCGTCGCGGTGGCGGAAGCGCATCAGGCGTCCCTTCCTCCTGATCAGTTTCCGCCGCGGGCGATGGAGTTGCCCGCGTAGAGGCCGGCGGCCTGGACGTCGGTGTAGCCGTCGAGGCCGAGGCGGCCCGACTGGGCGTAGAAGGCGACCGGGTTGCGCCACAGCACGCGGTCCACGTCGTCCTCGTCGAAGCCGGCGGCGAGCATGGCCCCGGCGGTGGCGCGGGTGAGCAGCGGGTCGCTGTGGCCCCAGTCGGCGGCGGAGTTGACGAGGATCCGCTCGGTGCCGTGCTCCTTGAGGATGGCGACCATGCGGTCGGGGGTCATCTTGGTGTCGGGGTAGATGGAGAAGCCCATCCAGCAGCCGGAGTCGCGGACCTCGCGGACGGTGACCTCGTTGAGGTGGTCGAGGACGACGAAGCCGGGGTCGATGCCCGATTCGCGGATCACGGCGAGGGAGCGTTCGGTGCCGCCCGCCTTGTCGCGGTGCGGGGTGTGGACGAGGGCGGGCAGGGCGAACTCGACGGCGAGGGCGAGCTGGACGGCGAAGGCGTGGTCCTCCGCCTCGGTGACGGTGTCGTAGCCGATCTCGCCGACGGCGACGACCCCGTCCTTGGCGAGGTAGCGGGGCAGCAGGTCCAGTACGGGCGTGCAGCGCGGGTCGTTCGCCTCCTTGGGGTTGAGCCCGATGGTGCAGTGGTGGCTGATGCCGAACTGGGCGGCGCGGTACGGCTCCCAGCCGAGGAGCGCGTCGAAGTAGTCGGTGAAGCTGGCGGGGGAGGTCCGTGGCTGGCCCAGCCAGAACGCGGGCTCGACCAGCGCGCGCACGCCGGCGGCGTGCATCGCCCGGTAGTCGTCCGTGGTGCGGGACGTCATGTGGATGTGCGGGTCGAAGATGCGCATGGTCGGGCTCCGGTCGGGATCGGTGGTGGCGTCAGTTGTCGAGGGCCGCTACGGCCCACAGGTCGGCCGGCACGGTGCGGTCGGCGGCGCGCCGTTCGGCCGCGAAGCCGTGGGCCATCCGGGCGAGTTCGGCGTCGCGGCGTTCGTGCAGCCCGGCCACCTTGGCCAGCGGGATGCCGGTGAACAGGCACTTGAGGACGGCCTGGCGCCAGCGGTACTGGTCGAGGTGGGCGCGGGCGTAGGGGCCGAGGGCGGCGGCGATGAGCCGATTGTCGTTGGTGCGCACGGCGTCGTCGGTGAGGTGCACGGCGCGGCCGCCGACCGGCAGGAACGGCAGGGCGCGCAGGACGCCCCGGCGTTCTGCGGCGTCGCCGTGCGCGTACCGTGCGGCGGCCTCGGCGGCCAGGGCCGCGCCGGAGGTGCCGTACCGGGTCAGGGCGAGCAGCAGGACGGTGCGTACGGCGTCCTCGACGGCCCAGTCCGCCCAGCCGGGCAGGGGCCCGCGGCCGTACTCGCGTCCGGCGGCGGGGAAGCGGCGGTCCAGGGCGGCGGGGCCTTCGGCGGCGACGGCGTCCTCGGCGGCGGTGAGCCGGGTGCGGTGTTCCTGGTCGAGGACGGAGCGCAGGGATTCCCGGAGGGTGCGCAGGGTCAGCGCGTCGTGCACGGCGGTGTCCGCGAGGGTGGCGGCGGGCGGGGCGAGGGTGGGGGCGGTCATACCGGTACGGCCTCCTTCTGGTGGGTCCGCTGCCGCGGCCGCCGGCCGGCGGCCGCGTGCAGGAAGGCGATGCTGTGGCGGGCGGAGTCGGCTGCGGCGTGGCTGTGGCGCGGGAGTTCGACGGAGACGAGCCCCTGGTAGCCGGTGTCGGCGAGGGCGCGCAGGACGGGCGGGAAGTCGATCTCCCCCTCGCCGAAGGGGAGGTGCTCGTGGGTGCCCCGGCGCATGTCCTCGATCTGGACGTGGGCGAGGCGGTCGGCGGCCAGGGCCACGCAGGTGGCGACGGGCCAGGGCTCCAGGCACCGGCAGTGGCCGAGGTCCAGGGTGAGGCGGAAGCGGTCCGGCCGGCCGAGGTCGGCGAGGAGTCTGCGGTAGCCGGCGAGGTCGGAGACGAGCATCCCCGGCTCGGGTTCGAAGGCGAGGTCGATCCCGGCGGCCTCGGCGTGGCCGACGGTCTCGGCGCAGCCGTCGACCAGCCGCTGCCAGGCCTCGTCGGCGGTGGTGTCCGGGTCGGGGGTGCCGCTCCAGAAGTGGACGGCTCCGGCGCCCAGTTCGGCGCCGATGGCGACGGCCCGGCGCAGCAGGTCCAGGCGCAGCCGGCGGCTTTCGGGCTCGGCGGACAGCAGGGTGGGGCGGTGCTTGCGGTACGGGTCGAGGAGGTAGCGGGCGCCGGTCTCGACGACGACGGCCAGGCCGGTGCCGTCCAGGAGACGGCGGACGGTGTCGACGCGGGCGGCGAGGTCCCGGGCGTACGGGTCGAGGTGCTGGTGGTCCAGGGTCAGCGCGACGCCCTCGTAGCCGAGGTCGGCGAGGAGGCGCAGGGCGTCGCCGAGGCGGTGGTCGGCGAGGCCGTTGGTGCCGTACGAGAACCGGAGCGCGGCGGGTGCGCTCATGTCGGGGAGACCTTCCGGGCGAGCCGGCGCGCCACCGGCAGGGCGGCGGCGAGCACGGCGGCGGATCGGGGGGCTCCGGCCCGGGCGGCCAGGGC
Organism: Streptomyces sp. NPDC033966; assembly: GCF_055575955.1. Classification (NCBI taxonomy): domain Bacteria; kingdom Bacillati; phylum Actinomycetota; class Actinomycetes; order Kitasatosporales; family Streptomycetaceae; genus Streptomyces; species Streptomyces sp. NPDC033966. The sequence continues at coordinate 201,220 of NZ_JBVIRQ010000007.1, forward strand.
GGCCTGGAGGGGCAGGAGGGCGAGGATGCCGGCGCCGACGGCCCGGCGCACTTCGGGGGCCGCGGGGCGGCGCACCGCGCGGGCGAGGGCGGGTCCGTAGCCGGCGCCGTAGAGGGCGAGGGCGGCGCCCTGTACGGGTCCGGTGCCGCGGCCGAGGGTGCCCGCGGCCGCGGCGGCCGAGGCCAGCGCGGTCAGGGCCGCCTCGTGCGGCGGGGCGCCCGCGACCTCGTGGCGGCTGAGCCGGGTCAGGGCCAGGGTGTGGCCGGCGACGGCGGCGGCCGGTGCGAGGGCCGGGCGGGCGGGGCCGGGGCCGGTGCCGTGCAGGACGTCGAGGCCGCGGGCGGCGGCCATCACGGCGGGCCCGAAAGGGGTGTTCTTGGCCCCGAGGTCGTAGGCCCACACCGAGGCGGCCAGCGGCAGGGTACGGGTGAGGACGGTGCGCGGCCCGCCGGCGAGGGCGGCGGCGCCCAGTCCGGCGGCGGTGAGCGCGGCGGCCGTGGTCAGGGCGGCACGGGGGCTGATCCGTCCGGACGGCAGGGGCCGCTCGGGCCGCTCGGCGGCGTCCTGCTCCCGGTCGGCCCAGTCGTTGAGGGCCATGCCCGCCCAGTAGAGGCAGACGGAGGAGCCGGCCAGGCCCAGGGTGCGGGGGCCGGCGCCCCGTCCCGCGGCCAGCGCCCCGGCGAGGACGTCGCCGGGGACGGTGATCGCGGCGGGCGCCCGGAGCAGCTCGGCGTAGGCGCGCAGGGTGCGGCGGGCCCGGAAGGCCCGGCCGGGGAAGGGCGGCAGGCGCAGCGGCCCGCCGGGGGCGGTGGCGCGGGGGCGGCCCGCCCGTCCGGCCGCGGCGACGGTCGCGGCCGGGATCGGGACCGCGGCCGGGACCGGGACCGGGACCGGGGCCGGGGGCGGGCCGGCTGCCGGGGTCACGGCCGGGCCCCGCTCAGCGGGTTCGGGCGGGCCGGGGCGGTGGCGGTGGCCGGGGCGGTGGCCCAGGCGCGCAGGGTCTCGTACTGGAGGGTGAGGTTGTGCTCGGTGGAGCCGGCCGGGTCCTTGAAGAAGAAGCCGAGGGCGGCCAGCGCCCCGGCCTCGCCCCGCCGGCCGGCCAGCGCGGTGAGCCGTACGAGGTCCAGGACCAGCGGGGCGGCGAGCGCGGAGTCGCAGCCCTGCCAGGTGAACTGCATGGTCATGCGGACGCCGAGGAAGCCCTCGAAGGAGATGTGGTCCCAGGCGGTCTTCCACTCCCCCATCTCGGGGACGTTGTCGATGTGCGTCTGCCCCTGGACGGCGTGCCCGACGGTCTCCTCCAGGCCGCGCTGCTTGGACTCGGTCTTGGAGCGGGCCGCCGCCGGGTCGGCGAGGGTCGCGCCGTCGCCGCCGCCGAGCAGGTTGGTGCCGGACCAGGAGCGCAGGCGCAGCGCGCGCTGGGTGAACATGGGCGCGAGGGCGCTCTTGACGAGGGTCTCGCCGGTCTTGCCGTCGCGGCCGGCGTGCGGGACGCGGCGCAGCCGGGCCAGTTCCTCCAGGGCGGGCAGGCTCGCGCCGGCGGAGGGGGTGAAGTTGACGTAGGAGAAGCCGGCGGTGAAGGCGGCGTAGGCGTAGAGGGAGCTGGCGGGCAGGGTCACCGAGCCGGTGGCGAGGCCCGCTTCGAGGGCGGCGAGGTCCAGGAAGGCCGGGTCGGGCTCGGGCAGCGGCTCCGTGGAGGAGACGTTGACCACGACGACCTGTTCCAGGGCGTGCCGGTCGCGGAAGGAGGCCATGTCCTCGGCGAGGCGGGCGGCGGTCTCGGACTGGGTCTCCCCCGGGCGGGCGGATCCGTCGCGGATCTCCAGCTCGGCGGCGGCCAGCGGGGTGTCCAGCGCCTTGAGGACGGAGGCGGGCAGTACTCCCGCGTCCACGAGCTGCCCGGCCCTCGCCGACAGCGGTGTGCCGACGACGTCGTGGCCGCCGAACACCAGATCGGCGAGGGCCGGGAGGGGTGCGTCCGCGAAAGGGGGGGTTTCGGTGACGCACCCGACGGGGGAGGCGGCACCGGCGACGATGGCGGCGGCGCCGGCGACGGCGGCCGTGGCGACCGAGCCTCGTGCGCCGACCATCCAGACGCCGATTCGGGGTGCTGATCCGGTCGTGTCTCGCATGGTGTGCCAATCCTCCTGAGCCATAAGGAATGTCGGGGCCGGGATGTGGGGGCCTCGATGTGGGGTCCGGGGCCCGTCCGGTGCGGCGGACGGGCCCCGGGTCGGGGCTACTTGCCCATGTCGGCGGGGCGGGGCCAGACGTCGAAGGCGGCGGTGACCTTGGCGTCGGAGCGGCACAGCCACTTGGCGGTCACCTTGTTGACCACGTGCCTGGGCAGGTGCTTGTTGTCGTTGGCGTCGTTGACCGGGTTGCCGATGGACTGGAGTTCCCAGGCCGTGCCGGCGAGGCGGTTGATGTGCGCCCAGAAGCGCCGGTCGATGTTCAGCAGCTGGAAGGACTGCAGGTAGGCGTGCCAGCGGTGGTAGGCCTGGGTGGGGGTCGGCGGCGTGTAGTTCATCATGTGGACCTTGTTGCCGGCGGGGCGGCGCGGGTCGAACAGGGTGCCCTGGCCGAACTCCTGGAAGGCGAAGACGAGGCCCTTGGGGTCGCGGCCGTACCACTTGTCGTAGACCTTCTTCTGCTCGCGGGAGAGCAGTTCGAAGTGGGCGCGGTTCGGCTGGATGATCTCCATCCAGCTGCGCGGGTAGCGGCCGCCCTTCCGGGTGGCGACCCAGGCGTCGTACGACTTGGTGAACCCGCCGAAGGGGGCGGTGATCGCCCCGACCGCGGCCTTCATCTCCGCGGAGGGGTTGTAGTACGACATCTCGTCGTAGTCGTACCAGAACTCGCTCGCCCAGCGGTCGCCGACCAGGCCCTCGACCTTGGGCAGCTCCGGGCGGTGGCGGCCGTGGGCGGCGGCCGGCGTCGCGCCGACGAGTCCGACGGTGGCGGCGGCTCCGGCGACGCCGAGGGCGGTCCGCAGGACGCTCCTCCGGTCCATGGAGTTGAGCGGCATTGTCGTGCTCCTTCAGGGTCTGGCGCGGATGCGGACGGGCATTCGGGGGACTGCGATGACCTGTACTTTTCCGTGGCCCGCTATGGCCGCTCTATACGTTCCGTACGTCTGCCCGGACCCCGGGAACACGGCCGCGCAGGCTCCCTGGGCGGGGGCCTGCGCGGGCGCGGGACGGGTACGGGACGGCTGCGGAAGCGCTGCGGACGGGGTGCGGGAAGCGGCTACGCCTCGAGCGGGTTGCGGCGCAGGGCGGGCGAGAGCAGCGCGGCGAGCGCGGTGAGGCCCATGGCGACGCTGAGGCCGAGGACGGTACGCGTGGGCCCGTACGCCTCCAGGGCGAAGCCCGCGGCGACGGGTCCGGCGGCCATGGCTCCGCCGCCGACCAGCATGGCGAGGGAGTTGGCCCTCCCCCGCATCCGGTCGGGGGCGACGCGGACCATGAAGACCCCGCCGGCGACGTTGAAGACGCCGCCGACGTAGCCGCTGGCCGCGAAGAGGGCACCGAGGGCGAAGGGGTCGCGCAGGACGGCGACGGGCACCATGAGCGCGGTCCAGACGGCCAGTCCGCCGAGGACCAGGGTGCGCAGGGAGAACCGGGTGGCCCACCAGCCGCCGCTGATGGCGCCGACGAGCCCGCCGGCCCCGCTCAGCGAGAGGACGAGGCCGATCTCGAACTGTGAGCCGTGGTTCTCCTGGATCCCGGTCATCACCGCCAGGTTGAGGCCCTGGAAGAGCAGGTTGGAGACGGCCACGGCGGCCATGACGGCGCGCAGGAAGTGCTGGCGCCACATCCAGACGAGGCCCTCCTTGACGTCCGCGACGAGGTCGGGGCGCGGGCCGGTGCGCTCGGTCTGGAGCTTGCCCCGGACCCCGAACAGCAGGGCGACGGAGGCGAGCTGGCCGACGAGTGCCGCCATGTAGGGGAAGGAGGTTCCGAGGGCGACCAGGCCGCTGCCCAGGGGCTGGCCGGCGATGGCCGCGCCGCGGGTGCGCGCCTCGTTGCCGGTGAGGGCGGCGGGGAGCTGCTCGGCGGGGACGACGGCGGGGACGGCGGCCCGCTCGGCGAGCTGGTGCAGGACGCCGAGGGTGCCCTCGGCGAAGGCGGCTGCGAGCAGGGCCCACAGCCAGACGTGCCCGCTGAGCAGCAGCGCCGCGACCGCTCCGGCGACCAGCGCCTGTCCGAGGCCGGCGCCGAGCATGATCCGGCGCCGGTCCCAGCGGTCGACGAGAGCGCCGCCGGGGAGCTGGACGAGGAGCTGCGGCAGGAGCAGGGCGGTGCCGACCAGGCCGGCATCGCCGGGCGAGCCGGTGAGCCACAGCACGGTGAGCGGGTAGGCCACGGCGGTGGCCCGTCCGGCGAGCAGCGACAGCCCGGCGCCGCCCCAGAGCAGCGAGAAGTCCCGGTTCCGCCGCAACGGCACGGCCTCGGCCACCGCCGCTCCGGCATCGGCATCGGCTCCGGCGGCGGGCGCCGGCGGGGTTCCCTCCGCCGGGGTCGCCCCTGACTGCGGGGCGGCCTCGACGGCGGCGGTCTCCCCCGCGTCCTCGGCGCCGCGGGCGCCCCCGGCGTCCTCGTTCAGGTGCCACTGCAGGACCGCCGGGTCCGTCGCCGTCTTCGGCGGCGGGGTCACCGTACGGCCAGGGCGGGGCGCAGCCCGGCCAGGTCGTCGGCGCCCGTGTCCGTGTCCGTGTCCGGGCCGGAGTGGGTGTACTCCAGTACCGCCATGGCGCTGTGCATCTTGTTCGTGGCCTGGGCGAAGGCGATGCTCATCGGGCCGTCCAGCACCTCCGCGGTGACCTCCTCGCCCCGGTGGGCGGGCAGGTCGTGCATGAAGGCGGCGCGCGGACTCGCCTCCCACAGGCCGGCGGTGACCTGGAACGGGGCGAAGATCTCGCGCCAGTCCGCGTCCGGCTTCTCGGTGCCCGTGGTCTGCCAGCGCGTCGTGTAGACGACGTCGAAGCCCTCGGGCAGCAGGTCCATGTCGTGCCGCTCCACGAACACCGCGCCCGTCCGCTCGGCCCGGGCCAGAGCCCGCCGGGTGACGGACGGCAGCAGTCCGTAGCCGGGCGGGGTGCGCAGCTCGAAGTGGACGCCCGGGAAGCGGGTGAGGGCCAGGGCCAGTGCGGCGGCGGTGTTGTTGCCCTCGCCGACGTACAGGATGCGCAGCCCCTCGATCCGGCCGAAGTGGCGCAGCAGTGTGGTGAGGTCGGTGAGGGCCTGGGTGGGGTGCTCCTCGGCGCTCATGGCGTTGACGACGGCCATCCGGTCCTGTGCGGCCCAGCCGCGCAGTTCGGCCTCGGGTCCGGCGGTGCGGGCGACGAGGACGTCGAGCATGCCGGACAGGACGCGGCCGGTGTCCTCGACGGACTCCCCGGTGTTGAGCTGGAGGTCGCCGGGGCCGTAGGCGACGATCTTCGCGCCGACGCGCAGCGCCCCGGAGGAGAAGGCGGTGCGGGTGCGGGTGGAGGTCTTGGCGAAGTAGACGCCGGCGACGAGGCCGTCGAGGGCGTCGGAGCCGGTGGCGGTGCCCGCGGAGAACTGGGCGCCCCGGGCCACGATCCGGCGCAGGTCCAGGTCGGTGAGGTCGTCGATGGAGATCAGGTGGCGGGCGGGGCGGCGGCCCCGCCGGTCGGTGGTGTGGCGGTCCATCGGATCAGCCCTTCCGGGGGTGGTCTGCGCCGTCCTGGCGGGCGGCGGCTTCGAGCGCGGTGGCGGTCTGGGCGACCGTGTGGTTGCGGAGCGCGGTGGCCAGGTCGAGGGCCAGTCCGTGCCGGCGGGCGGTGACGAGCAGCGGTGCCACCAGCAGCGAGTCCCCGCCGAGGTCGCGGAAGTCGTCGTGCACGCCGACCTGTTCGAGGCCGAGGACCTCGGACCAGACCTCGGCGAGCACCTTCTCCAGGTCGGTGCGGGGGGCGGTGTAGGGCAGCGGGGTCGCGGTGGCCCGGCGGGAGGCCAGGGCGGCCTTGTCGCGCTTGCCGTTCGCGGTCAGCGGGAGCCGTGCGACGACGGTGACGGTGGCCGGGATGACGGCGGCGGGCAGGACGGTGCGCAGCCGGTCGCGCAGGGCGGGGACCTCGACGGGTGCCCCGTCGGCGGGGACCACCCAGGCGGCGAGCCGCTTGCCGCCGTCGGCGGCGTCCACGGGTGCGACGAGCGCCTCGCGGACGGCCGGGTCGGCGGTCAGGGCCGCTTCGGCCTCGCCGGGTTCGACGCGGTGGCCGCGGATCTTGACCTGCTCGTCGGCACGGCCGGTGAACTCCAGGATCCCGCCGGGCAGGAGGCGGGCCAGGTCGCCGGTGCGGTAGATGCGGGTGCCGGGGAGTCCGTACGGGTCCGGCAGGAACGATTCCGCGGTGAGTGCGGCCTGTCCGGCGTAGCCCCGGGCCAGTCCTTCGCCGCCGAGCCAGACCTCGCCGGCGATGCCGTCGGGCACCGGCCGCAGCCGCTCGTCGAGGATCCGCAGCAGCACGCCGGGCAGGTTGGAGCCCAGCGGGACGAGGGTGCGCCCCGTGTTCGGGCGGACGTACCCGAAGGTGGCGGCGACGGTGGCCTCGGTGGGTCCGTACTCGGCGCCGAGCAGCATCCGCCCGCCGGCCGCGGCGATCCGGGCGGAGACCCGCTCGGCCTGCGCGGTCGGGTAGGCGTCGCCGGCGCAGACGGTGATCCCGGCGAGGCCGCCGAGCTCGCCGTCGGTGAGCTGCGCCTCCAGCAGCTGGAGGTGGCCGGGGGTCAGGCCGACGAAGGAGTACGGGGCTCCGGCCAGCAGCAGCGGTCCGAACTCGCCCGGCTGCCAGTCCTGCGGCAGCAGGTGCACCGGCTGCCCGGTGAGCAGCGGTGCGTACAGGGCGGGCATCCCCAGGTCGAAGCCGACCGAGGTGAACCAGGGGGCTCCGCCGCTGCCCGCCTCCGCGTACGCCCGTACGGCCCAGTCGAGGTAGTGCGCGAGGGCGCGGTGGGTGACCTCGACGCCCTTGGGGGTCCCGGTGGAGCCGGAGGTGTGCAGGACGTACGCCAGCCGGTCCGGGTCCAGGCCGAGGCCGAGCGGGCCGCCGTCGCCCTCGTTCGAGACGTCCTCGGCGGCGAGCACCCGCCCCTCGGGCAGGATCCCGGCGAAGCGTCCGGCGTACGAGGCCTGCGTGAGGGCCAGTTCGAAGCCGAGCCCGGCGATCCGGGCGTCCGGGGTGCAGGGGTCGACCGGGAGCTGTGCCGCGCCGGCCTTCCACACGCCGAGCAGGGCGGCCACCAGCTCGGGCCCGCGGTCCAGCAGGACGGCGACCCGGGTCTCGGGGCCGGCGCCGAGGGCGCGCAGCCTGCGGGCGATGCGGTTGGCCCGCTCGTCGAGCTCGGCGTACGAGGTGCCGGGGGTGCCGGCGCCGGTGAGGGCGGTGGCCCACGGGGTGCGGGCGGCCCGCGCCTCGAAGCCGGCGAGGACGTCCACCGGGGTCTCGGGGTGCGGCAGGGGCGGCGCGGCGAGGCGGGCCTTCTCGTAAGCGCTGGGGAAGGCGCCGGTGGCGTCCCCGTCGGCCCCGGTGCGGGCCATCTCGGCGAGCACGGCCCTGTACAGCCCGGCGAGGCGTTCGGCGTTGGCCTTGGCGAGGGTCCTCGTACGGGAGGCGATCGACATGTGGCCGCGTACCGGGGTGCCGACGACGAGCGGGAACTCGTTGGGGCTGTCGTCACGGCTGGCCATGATGTCGATGAGCTCCACGTCGACCTGGTGGAAGTCGAGGTAGTGGAAGAGCACGTCGATCAGGTGGCTCTCGCCGCCGGCCACGCGCATGGCGGGCATCGGGTAGCGGCGGTGCGGCCACAGCGAGACCTCGCGGGCGAACACCTCCTGGGCCAGCTCGCCCCAGGTCGCGGCGCCCTTGCGGTAGGGGAAGGGCACGGAGTTGAGGTACATGCCGGAGACCCGCTCGGCGCCGGCCTCCTCGGGGCGGGCGTCGGCGACCATGCCGCCGCGGAAGGACCCGGCCCGGGTGAGCATCGACAGGACCTTGCTGTGCGCGGCGTGCAGGACGCTCTTGTACGGGACCTGCGCGGCCGAGGCGAGGGCGCGCAGGCCCGGCTCGACCTCGGCGAGCTCGATGTCGATGCGGTAGCGCTCGTCGATGCCGTGCGGGTCGCCGCCCCAGCCGGTGGGGATGGTGAACTTCTCGTGGGAGTCGACGAGTTCGCGCCAGTAGTCGCGGTCCTCGGTACTGGCCAGGGAGCGCAGCTCGCCGGCGATGAAGTCGGCGTAGCGCACGGCCGGGACGGGCGGGGCCGGTTCGGGTTCGCCGCCGGTGCGGATCGCGTTGTAGGCGCGGAGCAGTTCCATCAGCTGGGAGTGGTAGCTCCAGCCCTCGATGACGGGGTGGCACTCGGTGATGGACAGCCACCAGCTCTCGTCGTCGACGAGGTGGACGGCCATCCGCATGAGGGGGGCGGCGGTGAGGTCGAACAGCTCTTCGCGGTCGCGGTCGGCGAAGGACCACAGGGTGGACTCGCGGTCCTCGCGGGGCAGGTGGCGCAGGTCCTCGAAGACGCACGGCATGGAGACGGTGCCGACGGCGTGGACGAGCTGGAGCGGCTCGCTGTAGCCGGCCATGGCGAAGGAGGTCCGCATCACCTCGTGGCGTTCGACGATCAGGTCGGCGGCGCCCCGGAAGACCTCGGGGTCGAAGGGGAGGGCGTCGCGGATCCGGAAGGAGGTGATGTTGTGGTAGCGGTTCTCGCCGCTGCGGCCGTGCATCTCGACGAGCATTCCGGCCTGGATCCGGGAGACCGGGTAGGCGTCGGTGACGTCGGCGGGCAGGGTGAGCCGGTCCTCCTCGGAGATCAGGGCGAAGGGCGCGACGGGCCCGTCCGCGCGTTCGGCGGAGCCGTCGCCGGCCTGGTCCGCGAGGGCGGCGCGCAGCTTGGCGACGGTGCGGTGCTCGAAGACGTCGCGGACGCTGGTCTCCCAGCCGGCTTCGCGCAGGGCGCCGACGAGGGAGACGGCCCGGATGGAGTCGCCGCCGAGGTCGAAGTAGTTGTCGTGGACGCCGACCGTCTCCAGGCCGAGGACCTGGGCCCAGACGGCGGCGATGGAGGCCTCGGCGGCGTCGCGGGCCCCGACGTGCTCGCCGACGGCGGTGGCCTCGCGGCCGGGGGCGGGCAGGGCGCGCCGGTCGAGCTTGCCGTTGGCGGTCAGCGGGAGGGCGTCCAGGCGCAGGTAGGCGGAGGGGATCATGTAGGCGGGGAGGGCCTCGGCCAGCGCGTCCTTGAGGGCGGCGGGGGCGAGCGCGGCCTCGTCGGCGCCGGGGGCGGGGACGAGGTAGGCGACGAGCTGCTTGTCGCCGGGGGTGTCCTCGCGGACGAGGGCGACGGCCTCCTCGACGGCGGGCAGCGCGGTGAGGGCGGTCTCGATCTCGCCGAGTTCGATGCGGTAGCCGCGCAGTTTGACCTGGTGGTCGATGCGGGCGACGAAGTCGAGGCTGCCGTCGGGCAGTACCCGGGCGAGGTCGCCGGTGCGGTAGATGCGGGCGCCGGGGGCGCCGTACGGGTCGGGCAGGAAGCGCTCGGCGGTCAGGTCGGGGCGGCCGGCGTAGCCGCGGGCCAGGCCGGTGCCGCCGATCCACACCTCGCCGGGGACGCCCAGCGGCAGCGGCCGCAGGTGCTCGTCGAGGACGTACATGGTGGTGTGGGGGATGGCCCGGCCGATGGAGACGAGCTCGGTGGTGACGGGGCCGTGGGGGGCGCCGTCCGCGGCGAGGAAGTGCGCCGAGTTGCCGACGGTGATCTCGGTGGGGCCGTACTCGGCGGCGAGGCGGGTGCCGTCCGGTCCGGCGGCGGCGGCCCAGCGCTCGGCGAGGCGGTGGGTGAAGGAGTCGCCGGCGGCGATGACCAGTCCGGCCAGGTCGCGGACCTGTGCGGGGTCGAGCTGCTGGGAGAGCAGGTCGAGGTGGCCGGGGGTGAGCTTGATGAAGGCGTACGGTCCCCCGTCCGCGAGCAGCGCGCCCAGGTCGGCGGTGTCGAAGTCCTGGGGCAGCAGGTGGACGCTCTGCCCGGTCATCAGGGGGGCGTACAGGTCGGGGACGCCGAGGTCGAAGGCGACGGAGGAGAACAGCGGCGCGCCGCCGGTGCCGGCCGAGGCGTAGGCGCCGGCGGTCCAGGTGAGGTAGTTGGCCAGGCCCCGGTGGCCGATGAGGACGCCCTTGGGCTTGCCGGTGGAGCCGGAGGTGTAGATGACGTAGGCGAGCTGGTCGATGTCGTACGCGGCGGGCAGTTCGGCCTCGGCGGTGGCCAGCGCGGTTCGCTCGGCCGGGTCGTCGACGATGACGACGTCGAGGGACACGGCTCCGTTCTCGAAGCGGTCCGCGTGCCGGGACTGGGTGACGACGAGCCGGGTGCCGGTGTCGCCGAGCATGAAGGAGATGCGCTCGTCGGGGTAGCCGGGGTCGATCGGCACGTACGCGGCTGCGGCCCGCCAGACGCCCAGCAGGGCGGCGACCAGGTCGGGGCCGCGGTCCAGGAGGACGCCGACGGTGTCGTCGGGGCGTACGCCGAGCTGCACCAGCCGGCGTGCGAACCGGTCGGCCCGGGCGTCGAGTTCGGCGTACGTGAGCTCGCCGGAGGCGTGCCGGACGGCGACCGCGCCGGGGGTGGCGGCGATCCGCTCCGCGATGGTCTCGAAGACGGGCCGCAGGGCCGCGGAGTCCACGGGCGCGCCGACCGGCTCGGCGGGGCCGTCGAGGAGCAGGGCGCGCTCGGCGTCGCCGATGAACTCCAGGGTGGACAGGGGGGCGCCGGGGCGTTCGGCGACGGCGGCGAGCAGCGCGGCGTAGTGGCCGGTGATCCGCTCGGCGGTGGCCGCCTCGAACAGGTCGGTGGCGTACTCCAGGGCGCCGTGCAGGGAGCCGTCGGGGCGTTCGGCCAGGTGCATGGTGAGGTCGAAGCGGGCGATCCGGCCGCTGGCGGCGACCGGGCCGGCCGTGAGGCCGGGCAGGTCGGGGCTGTCGGAGCCCTGGCCGGAGGCCAGGTCGAACATCACCTGGAAGAGCGGGGTGGTGGACAGGTCGCGTTCGGGCTCCAGCTCGTCGGCGATCTTGTCGAAGGGGGTGTCCTGGTGGTCGAAGGCGTCCAGGACGGCGGTGCGGTTGCCGGCGAGCAGTTCGCGGAAGGCCGGGTCGCCCTGCCAGCGGCCGCGCAGCACGAGGCTGTTGTAGGCGTAGCCGGCCATCTGCTGGAGTTCGGGGCGGGTGCGGCCGGAGACGGCGGTGCCGACGCTGACGTCCCGCTTGCCGGTGTAGCGGCCCAGCAGTGCCTGGTAGGCGCTGAGCAGAACCATGAAGAGGGTGGCGCCCTCCTGTTCGGCGAGGGTGCGCAGCCGGGCGGCGGTGGCGGCGGGCACGTCGAACTCGGCGACGGCGCCGGCCCAGCCGCGTACGGAGGGCCGGGGCCGGTCGGTGGGCAGGCCGAGCGGTTCGGTGCCGGCGAGCTGTCCGCGCCACCAGTCGAGGGCGGCCTCGGCGGCGGGGCCGCTCTGGCGGGCGTTCATCCAGGCCGCGTAGTCGGCGTACTGGACGGGCGGTTCGGGCAGTACGCCGTCCAGCGGGCCGGTGACGGTGCCCGCGGCGCGGTAGCAGGCGGCCAGGTCGGCGAGGAGCAGCGGCCGGGTCAGCGCGTCGCAGGCGATGTGGTGCATGACCACGACCAGGACGTGGTCGTCGGCGGCCAGGCGCAGCAGGCGCACCCGGAGCGGGGCCTGGGTGGCCAGGTCGAACACCTCGGTGGCGCGGGCCTGGGCGAAGGCGGCCGCGGCGGCGTCCCGGTCGGCGTCGGCGACGCCGGTGACCTCGGTGACGGCGTAGTCGACCGGGCCGGCCGGGTCGACGGTCTGGCGGGGCTCGGCGCCGTCGAGGAGGTAGCGGGTGCGCAGGATCTCGTGGCGGGCGGCCAGCGCGTCGAAGGAGCGGCGCAGGGCGCTCTCGTCGAGGGTGCCGCGCAGCCGGTGGGCGAGCGGCAGCAGGTACTCGGGGCTGTCCGGGTCGAGCTGGTGCAGGAACCACAGCTGGCGCTGGCCGGCGGAGAGGGCCAGCGGTGCCCCCCGGTCGGCGCGCGGGATCCCGGTACGGGTCGGGACGCCCGCGGCGCGGCCCGCGCGGCCGGCGAGCCGTCTGCGCAGCAGCTCCGCGCGCAGCTCGTCCTGCGTGGGTGCGGTGGGTGCGGTCACGGCTGGTACTCCCTGTGGGCGATGGCGAGTTCGGCGTGGTCGAGCGTCTCTATCTCGAGGCGGACGGCCTCTTCGACGGCGGCGGCGAGACCGGCGACGGTGGGGTGCTCGAAGACGGCGCGCAGCGGCATCTCGACGTCGAACTCCTCGTGGAGGCGGGCGATGACGCGGGCGGCCAGGACGGAGTTCCCGCCGATCCGGAAGAAGCCCTGGCGGGCGCCGATCCGGCGGGTGGTGCCGTCCTCCCCGGCGAGGACCTCGGCCCAGATCTCGGCGACGATCTCCTCGACCGGGCCCTCGGGCGCGGTGTACGGCTCGTCGGAGAGGGCCGCGGCGAGGTCGGGGGCGGGCAGGGCCGCCGTGTCGACCTTGTTGTGCCGGGTGAGCGGGATCTCCGGTACGGGCACCAGCAGCGCGGGGACCATGTAGTCCGGCAGGCTGCGGGCGCAGTGGTCGAGGAGTCCGGAGTCCGAGGGCGGGTTGGAGCCGCTGGGGACCCAGTAGCCGACGAGCGCGGCGGTGGAGCCGGTGCCGTGCACGACGACCGCGCACTGCGAGACCCCCGGGTGCTCGGCGAGTACGCCCTGCACCTCCCCGGTCTCCACGCGGCGGCCGCGGATCTTGGCCTGGCCGTCGGCGCGGCCGGCGAACTCGATGGTGCCGTCGGCGGACATCCGGGCCCGGTCGCCGGTGCGGTAGAGGCGGGCGCCGGGGGCTCCGTACGGGTCGGGGACGAAGGAGGCCGCGGTCAGGCCGGGGCGGCCGTGGTAGCCGCGGGCCAGGCCGGCGCCGCCGACGCAGAGTTCGCCGGTGGTGCCGTAGGGGACGGGCTCCAGGTACTCGTCCAGGACGCGGGCGGTGATGTGCGGGTAGGCGCGGCCGACGGGTACGGCGGTGGCGGTGTCGTGCGCGTCCCAGCGGGTCGCGGCGATGGTGGTCTCGGTGAGCCCGTACTCGTTGACGAACCGCAGCAGGCGGCGGGACAGGTCCCGGGCCAGGGCGGGCGGGCAGGGCTCGCCGCCGGTCTGGCCGACGAGCGGGCGCCGGCCGAGCCCCGCGTCGATGAGCATCTGCCAGTGCGGCGGGGCGACCTGGAGGTGGCTGACGCCGTGCTCCTCGATGAGCCGCAGCTGCGCGGCGTGGTCGCCCAGGTCCCGTTCGCGGGCCAGGACCACCCGGCCGCCGGCGACGAGCGGCATCAGCAGCTCGGTGCAGGAGATGTCGAAGGTGGGCTGGGCCAGGGCGAGCCAGGCGTCGTCGGGGCCCTGCCCGAAGTCCAGGTGGGCCTGCGAGGCGCGGAGCATGGCCAGCAGGGTCCGGTGCTCGACGGCGACGCCCTTGGGGCGGCCGGTGGAGCCGGAGGTGTACATGATGTACGCCAGCCGCGCCGGGTCCGCCGGTGCCTCCGGCGGTGTCGTGGGCCAGGACGGCAGCCCCTCGGGGTGCTGCTCGTCCGGCCCTCCGGTACGGGTCCACGAGGCGAGGCCTTCGGCGGCGAGTGCGGGGTCGCTGGCCGAGGCCAGGGCGGCGGCGCCCGCGGCGGCGGCGAAGTCCGCGCTGGGCGCCCAGGCGGCGAGCCCGAGGCCGGGCCGCGCGGCCCCGGCGGGCCGGGAACCGGTCGCACCGGGCGCGGACCCGGCGGAGGCCGGCCCCGACTCGACCCCCTGCGAACCGCCGGAGGTCAGGGCGGCCAGGCGCTCGTCGGTGTCCACCGCCAGCCAGGGGCCGTCGTGGTGGCCGCGCAGCCGGGTGGCGCCGGCCAGGTCGGAGACCAGCAGGGTGGCTCCGGCGTCCTGGAGGACGTAGCCGAGGCGGTCGTCGGGGGCCGCCGGGTCGAGCGGTACGTAGGCGGCGCCGGCCTTCCAGGTGCCGAGGTAGGCGGCGATCAGGTCGGGGGTGCGGCCCAGCATGACGGCGACGGTGGTCTCGGGGCCCGCGCCCAGTTCCCGCAGCCGCTGCCCGAAGGCCTCGGCGCGGCGCTCCAGCCGGGCGTAGCTCCAGCTCTCGCCGCCGCAGACGACGGCGGTCTCGTCCGGGGTGCGGCGGGCGACGTCCGCGATCGCGGTGTGCACGGCCTCCTCGTCGGCCCGGCCGGTGCCGGGTTCGGGGGCGCCGGGGCCCAGCGCCAGGATCTCCGCGCGCAGGGCGGCCGGGAGCAGGTCGGCGCGGCCGAGGCGGACCCCGGGGTCGGCGGTGACGGACTCCAGGAGCCGGACCCAGCCGGCGGCGAACCGTTCGACGGTGGCCGCGTCGAAGAGGGAGGTGGCGTACTCGACCATGCCGAGCAGGGAGCCGTCGGCCTGCCGCTGCACGACGAAGGTGAGGTCGGTGCGGGCGGACCGCCAGGCGCCGCGGAAGGCCTCGACGTCGTCCGCGGCTGTGGCGGTGCCGGTGCGGCCTTCCTCGTGCAGGTCGAACATGACCTGGTAGAGGGGGGTGCGGCCGGGGTCGCGGGACTCGTCCAGCTCGGCGACGAGCCGGTCGAAGGGCAGGTCCTGGTGGGCGAAGGCGGCGCGGGCGGTGTCGCGCACCCGGACCAGGGCCTCGGCGAAGGTGGCGTCGGCGGGGGCGTCGCAGCGCATCACCAGGGTGTTGAGGAAGAAGCCGACGGCGTCGGCGACCTCGGGCCGCTCGCGTCCCGCGACGGGCACGCCGACGGGTACGTCCCACTGACCGGTGAGCCGGGCCACGAGGGTGCCGAACACGGTCAGCAGGGTCTGCTGGAGGGTGGCGCCGTGGCCGCGCCCGAGGGCGGCGGCCCGTTCGGTCAGCTCGGCGGGGACGGTGAACACGTGTGCGGCGCCGAGGCCGTCGCGGACCGCCGGCCGGGGCCGGTCGGCGGGCAGGTCGACGGGGAGGATGCCCTCCAGGGCCTGCTTCCAGTACGCGAGTTCCGCGCCGGCGGCGGATCCGGCCAGCCGGCGCCGCTGGTGGGCGGCGTGGTCGGCGTACTGCACGGGCAGGGCGGGCAGTTCGGCGGTGGTGCCGTGGTGCGCGGCGCCGGCGAGGGCCAGCAGGTCGCGTTCGAGGACGACGGAGGACCAGCCGTCGCAGGCGATGTGGTGGACGGACAGCACGAGGTGCAGCGAGTCCGTGCCGCGGACGCTGAGGGCGCGCCAGACGGGGCCGTTCTCCAGGTCGAAGGGGCGGCTGAACTCGTCCTCGATCAGGGCGTTGCGGGCGGCCGCGGTGTCCGCGCGGGTGGTGCGCAGCTCGACGCGGGCGTCGGCGTCGGCGATCTGCACGGGTTCGGTGCCGCGCAGGGCGTAGCGGGTGCGCAGGATCTCGTGGCGTTCGGCGAGGCCGGTCAGGGCGGCGGCGACGGTGTCGTCGGCGTACTCGTGCGGCAGGGTGATGAAGACGGGCGCGTTCCACTCGGCGCTGCCGGGGCGCATCCGGTCCATCAGCCACAGGCCCTGCTGCCCGGGCGACAGGGGCAGGCCCCCGTCGGGGCGTTCCACGGGCCGGACGGTCCCGTCGGCGTCGGGCCCGGCGGCGGCCAGGGCGGGGGCGCCGGCGAGCAGGGCGGCCTGTGCCTCCACGGTGGTGGCGGTGAACAGGGCGCGGAGCGGGACCCGGGTGCCGGCGGCGGCCGTCAGGGCCTCGGCGAGCCTGCTGAGGAGCAGGGAGGCACCGCCGAGCTGGAAGAAGTCGTTGGTGGCGCCGATCTGCGCGGCGGGGATGCCGAGGAGGGCGGACCACTGCTCGGCGACGACCCGCTCGGCGGGGGTGCGCACGGGGACGTGCGCGCCCTCGGCGGCGGAGGCGGCCGCGGCGGCCGGCTCGGGCAGGGCGGAGCGGTCGATCTTGCCGTTGGCGGTGAGCGGGAATTCGGCGACGGGCACGTAGACGGACGGGATCAGCGGGTCGGGCAGGGCGCGGCGCAGGAAGGTGCGCAGTTCCTCGGGGCGCAGCGGTTCGCCGCGGGACTGCACCCAGGCGACGAGGCGGTGTCCGCCGGAGCCGTCGGGGACGGCGGCGGCGACGGCGGCTCGGACCCAGGGGTGGGCGGCGAGGGCGGCCTCGACCTCGCCGGTCTCTATGCGGACGCCGTTGACCTTGACCTGGTGGTCGAGGCGGCCGAGGTACTCCAGGGTGCCGTCGGCCAGCCAGCGGACGCGGTCGCCGGTGCGGTAGAGCCGCTCGCCGGGCGCGCCGTACGGGTCGGGCACGAAGCGTTCGGCGGTCTGGTCGGGGCGGCCCTGGTAGCCGAGGGCGAGGCCGACGCCGCCGGCGTGCAGTTCGCCGGGGACGCCGACGGGGACGGGCCGGCCGGCCGGGTCGAGGACCAGGGCCCGCATGTGGGCGATGGGCCGGCCGATGGGGACGGCGCTGGTCTGCTGGGCGGGGTCCCAGCGGTGCTCGGTGACGTCGACGGAGGCCTCGGTGGGGCCGTACGTGTTCCAGATCTCGGCGCGGGGGGCCAGCTCGGCGAGCGCCCGGCAGAGTTCGGCGTGCAGCGGCTCGCCCGCGCTGAAGATCAGCCGCAGGGCGCCGGCGTCCTCCCAGCCGGCCTGTTCGACCAGGCGCCGGTAGACGGAGGGGACGCCCTGGAGGACGGTGACCCCGTGCGCGGCGACGGCGCGCAGCAGGGCGGCGGGGTCGCGTTCGGCGTCCCCTGGCGCGACGGCCACGGCTCCCCCGCTGATCAGCGGGGAGAAGACCTCCAGGCCGGCGGCGTCGAAGCCGATGGTGGTCTTCAGCAGGAAGCGGTCGGCGGCGCCCAGCTTGTGGCGGTGGGCCAGCCAGCGGACCCGGTTGGCGATGCCGCCGTGCGGGACGAGGACGCCCTTGGGGCGGCCGGTGGAGCCGGAGGTGTGCAGGACGTACGCGGGCCGGGCGGCGTCGGGGGCCAGCGGGAAGGCGGCGGCCTCCTCGTCCGGTACGGTCCGCGGCGCGTCGGCGATGTCGAGGACGGTGGTGCCGGCGGGCAGCCGGGCGGCGGTGCCGGCCGCGGCGAGCACGACGGCCGCGCCGGCGTCCTCCAGTACCAGGGCGAGGCGGGCCTCGGGGTAGTCGGGGTCGAGGGGGACGTAGCCGGCGCCCGCGAACCAGACGCCGAGCAGCGCGGCGATCAGCTCGGGGCCGCGCGGCAGGCAGACCCCGACGAAGTCGCCGGGGGCCACTCCCCGGGCGCGCAGGGCCGCGGCGTAGCGGCCGGCGAGCCCGTCCAGGGCGGCGTAGCCAAGGACGGCTCCGTCGGCGCCGAGGACGGCGGGGGCCTGGGGGGTGCGGGCGGCCTGGGCCCTGAACAGGGCGGGCAGCAGCAGACGGCCGGGGGCGGATCCCGACTGCGTACGGTCGTTCACGTTCTCTCCTTCATCGGGATCGGGTGGCGTCGGCCGTGCCCGAGGCCTGGGCGACCGGGACGGGCCCGGCGGTGCGGGTGGGTCAGACCGCGGAGGCGGCGGACATCCGCCGGCGCAGGCTGGCCGGGCGCAGGTCGGTCCACACCTCGGTGATCCGGGCGAGGCATTCCTCGCGGGTGCCCTCGGTGCCCTCGGCGGTCCATCCGGCGGGGAGTTCGCGCTCGGCCCACCAGATCGAGTACTGCTCCTCGTCGTTGAGGACGACGCGGTAGCGGGTCTCCGCCCGGCCGTCGTTCTGCTGGGGGGCGTTCTGCTGTTCGCTCATCGCTGTTCCCTTCGCGTGATCAGGTGTGGCCATCCTTGAAGAGGGCGCTATCGATGCCCTATCGAGCGCATATACGGGCCGGAACGCGGGACGGGCCCCCGGCGCCGGATGGCGTCGGGGGCCCGTGGGGGCAGGGAGGGGCGGTTCAGGCGGCCGCGCTGCTCACAGGGGTGCGCAGGGCGGCTTCCACGTCGTGGTCGAGGATCCAGCTCACGTCGGCGGCCGCGCCCCTGACGTCGCCGCCGGGGCCGCCGGGGCCGCCCCGGGGCTTGCCGCCTTCGCGGGAGCCGAGCTGTACCCGGGTGGTGTGGGGGCGGCGGAGCGCTTCGTAGCGTTCGAGGGCGGCGGCGGTGCCGGGTGCGCCCGGGCCCGCCTCGGCGAGGCAGACGGCGAGGGCGACGGCGTCCTCGACGGCCTGGTTGGCGCCCTGTCCGTGGTGCGGGAGCATCGGGTGGGCGGCGTCGCCGAGCAGGGTGGTGCGGGCGGTGCTCCAGCGTTCCAGCGGGGCCCGGTCGTACAGGGCCCAGCGGCGCACCTCGCCGGCCGCGCCGGCCAGCTCGCGGACCTGCGGTGCCCATCCGGCGAGTACGGAGTCCAGGTCGGCCCGGTCGCCGGCGCCGGTCCAGGATTCGGCGT
The DNA here is from genome assembly GCF_055575955.1 of Streptomyces sp. NPDC033966. Classification (NCBI taxonomy): domain Bacteria; kingdom Bacillati; phylum Actinomycetota; class Actinomycetes; order Kitasatosporales; family Streptomycetaceae; genus Streptomyces; species Streptomyces sp. NPDC033966. Next base: position 219,715 of record NZ_JBVIRQ010000007.1, read on the forward strand.
CGCCCTCGGGGGCCGGGGCCACCACCACGTAGGTGAACTCCCGTCCGCCGGAGACCGGGTAGCACAGCACCCGCGCGTCGGGGCCCGCGAACATGTACATCCGGGCCGGGTCGAGCCCGGGTACGTCCGCCGCGGCGACCAGTCCGCGCAGGGCGCTGTTCCCGGAGTACACGGGGGCGTCGTCGCCGGCCAGGGCGCGGCGTACCGCCGAGTGCACCCCGTCGGCGCCGACCAGTACGTCGGCGCGGTCGGTGCTGCCGTCGGCGAACTCCAGCAGGACCCCGTCGGGGCGCTCCTCGTGGCGGACCAGTTCCCTGCCGGTGCGCACCCGCTCCGCCGGGACCAGGCCGGCCAGCATCCGGTGCAGGTCGCCGCGGTGGACGGTGAGGTAGGGGGCGCGGAACTGCCGCTCCCAGGCCTCGCCCATCTCCTGCACGGCCAGCTGGGCGCCGTTGTGGAAGGCGCGGACCTCCAGGGCCTCGGGGCGGACGGCCAGCTCGGCCAGGCGCGGTCCGAGGCCCAGGCGCTCCAGCAGCCGGGTGCCGTTGGGGCCCAGGTGCATGCCGACGCCCTGCTCGCGCAGGGCGTCGCCGCGCTCGTACACGGTGACGTCCAGGCCGCGGGCGTACAGGGCCGCGGCGGCGGTCAGGCCGCCCAGTCCCGCGCCGATGACGGCGACTCGCAGGCTCACCGGTGCTCCCAGGCGTTCTCGAAGGACTCGAACTCGTCGAAGCCGTCGAAGCCGTCGAGGTCGGTGCCGGCGGTGGTGCCCAGTGCCAGCAGGGCCTCCAGCTCGCCGGCGCCGGCGAGTTCCACGTCGGCGACCGGGGTGTCCGGCTCCTTGACGGCGGCGGCGAGCATCCGCTCGTAGCCGTCGGCGAACCGTGCGACCGTCTCGCGGTCCAGTACGTCCGTGTCGTACGAGAAGACGGCCGTGACCCCGTCGGGGGTCTGCTCGATGCGCAGCAGCAGGTCCAGCTGGCCCTCCTGCTGGGGGATGTCGATCAGGGCGATGTCCAGCCCGGCGTACGGGACGGACGGGCCCTCGCTCGCGCCCGGCGGGACGTTGGGCACCGGCGGCTCCATGCGGTCCATCTGGACCAGGAACAGCGCGGTGCGGAAGACCGTGGCGCGGGGGAAGGCCAGGGCGCAGGGGTAGCGGACGTTGACCATGCCGCGCATGACCCGCTCGCCGGCCTGGGCGGCGGCGCTGCGGAAGGTGGAGCTCGCGTCGAAGTCGGCGCGGACCGGCATGGTGTTGAGGAAGCAGCCGATCACGTCGCGCTGGGCGCGGCCCATCCGGCTGGTGGCCGGGACGCCGAGGACGAAGGCGTCCTGGCCGGTCCAGCGGTGGGTGAGGGCCTGGAAGACGGAGAGGAGGTACGCGAAGGGCGTCACCCCGGCGGCGGAGGCCGCCGCGGGCAGGCCGTCGGCGGTGTCCTTCGCGAGCTGCCGTACGACGGTTCCGCCCCGGTAGGAGCGCAGGGCGGGCCGGGGCCGGTCCAGGGGGAGTTCGGCGGCGGCGGCGCCGGCCAGCGACTCGTGCCACAGGGCGGCGGCCCGCTGCCCCGCCTCGGAGGCGGTGTAGCGCAGCTCCTCGGCCGCGTGGTCGGCGTACGAGCCGGGGATGGGGCGCCAGGCCGGCCCGGTGCCGGCGGCGATGCCCGCGTAGGCGTCGAGGACGTCGCGGACCAGCAGCCAGCGGGAGGTGAAGTCGCTGACGATGTGGTGGGCGGAGGTGACCAGCGTCCAGTCCTCGTCGGAGCGGCGCAGCAGCACCACCCGGAACGCTCCGGACTCCAGGCGGAAGGGGCGGGCCCCGGCCTCCTCGGCGGCGCGGTGCAGCTCGGCCTCGCCGGCTCCGTCGAGGTCGTGGAACTCCAGGCGGACCAGGGGCTGTTCGCTGACGGTGCGGCGCACTCCGGCGGCGCTCTCGGTGAAGACCGAGCGGAGCAGTTCCTGGCGGGCGCCGACGGCGGTGACGGCGGCGTCCATCGCGACGGGGTCGACGCGGCCGCGCAGCCGCAGCGGCATGACGATGTTGTAGGCGGAGGCCTCGGGCGAGACCCGGTAGGCCGTCCACATGGACTGCTGGATCGCGGTCAGCGGCAGCGCCTCCACGGTGGTGGTGCTCATCCGCAGCCTCCCGCGTGGCTCATGTCGGTGGTGCGGCCGGCTCCGACCGCCGCGAGCTCCTTCTCGGCGGGCGCGGCGGGGGCCTCCTGGACGGCGTCCGCGAAGGAGGCGGCGAAGGAGGCCACCCGGTCCAGGCCCCAGTAGGGCTCGCTGCCGTTGATGAAGTACGGGACCCCGAAGACCCCGTCGCGGTGCACGTCCATCAGGGCGGCGGCCCCGCGGGCGCGCAGGCCGGCGTCGTCGGTGGCGGCGGCCACGGCCGCGGGGTCCAGGCCGATCTCCGCGGCCAGCTCGACGACGGTGGCCGGGTCGCAGATGTCGCGGCCCTCCAGCCAGCGGGCCCGCCCGGCGCGTGCCACCCACTCCCGGCCGAGGCCCGCGTCGGCGGCGAGGAACCAGGTCAGGTGGGCCGGCTCCCACCACGGGGCGCGGTCGGCCGGCCAGGTCAGCGGCACGCCACGGTCGGCGGCGAGGCGGCGTACGTCGCGCAGGATGTAGAACTGCTTGGCGCGGCTCATCGGCGTGTACGGGAACTGCCCGCCGGCCTCGTCGAGCAGCCGGGCGGTGGTCCCGTCGGGCTCCCAGAAGGGGCGCCATTCGAGGCGGTCGAGCAGTCCGGGGTGCTCGCGCTCGATGTCGTGCAGGGCGAAGAAGTTGTAGGGGCTGCGCAGGTTGAAGTAGAACCGGGGCGGTTTGGCGGCACGGCCGGCCATGTCGAAACTCCTCTGTGAATCAGGCTGGTCCCGGTGGTCGGGCGGGTCAGACGACCAGACCGCCGTCGATGTGGAAGACCTGTCCGGTGATGTAGGAGGCGCGGTCGGAGGCGAGGAAGGACACCAGTTCGGCGACCTCGTGCGCCTCTCCGAAGCGGCGCAGCGGGATGCGGTCCGCCATCTCCTTGGCGTGCTTCTCGGACAGGCCGCCGACCATGTCGGTGGCGATGAAGCCGGGGGCCACGGCGTTGGCGCGCAGGCCGCTGCGGCCGGACTCCTTGGCGAGGGCCTTGGTGAAGCCGATGATCCCGGCCTTGGTGGCGGAGTAGTTGCTCTGGGTGGCGTTGCCGGCGGCGGCGACCGAGGAGAGGGTGATGATGGTGCCGCGGCGGCGCTTCATCATCGGGAAGGCCACTGCCTTGGCGAAGTTGAAGGTGCCGTCGAGGTTGGTGCGGACCACCGCGTCCCAGTCCTCGTCCTTCATCATGGCGAGGTGGCCGTCGCGGACGATGCCGGCGGCGGTGACCAGTACCTCCACCGGGCCCAGCTCCGCCTCGGCCTCCGCGGTGAAGGCCCGGACCTGTTCGCGGTCCGTGACGTCCACCCGGCGGGCCAGCACCCGCGCCCCCAGCGCCTCGGCGGACTTCGCGGCGAGCCGGGCGGCCTCCTCGTTGGACTGGTAGCAGAAGGCCACGTCGTGGCCGTCCCGCGCCAGGATCTCCACCACGGCCCGGCCGATGCCGCGGGAGCCGCCGGTGACGAGGGCTACCGGCCTCGGTGTCTCGGACATGGATAGGTGCCTCTCTCTCGGGACGCGGGTGTGCGTGTGGGGCGGGGGTGCGGGGGGGCGCGTCGGCGTGCGCCCCCGTCCGGACCGGCCGGGTCAGCCGAGCCGCAGCAGGGTGGCTCCGACGGTGCCGTCCCGGTCGATGGCAGTGACCAGGGCGAGCCGGTCGACCAGGGCGGGCCGGGCGCCGGCGTGGGCGAGGACGGCGGCCAGCTGGAAGGCGGCCGAGGCGGCGGTGGCGTCGCCCACGAGGGGGCGTACGGCGATCCGCTCGCCCGCGACGGTCTCCAGCGCGGACTCCTCCTGCTTGCCGAGCAGCCCGGCCGGGGTGCCCGGGGCGACCAGGGCGACGTCCTCGGGGGCGGCGCCCGCGTCGGCGAGCACCTCCTCGACGCAGCGGGCCAGTGCGGTGCCGGCCCGCCCGCTCTCGGGGAAGGCCCGGAAGCGGGAGCCGAGCACGGTGGCGAGGACCTGGCGGCCCCCGTCGCGGGCGGCGGTCCCGCTCTCCAGCAGGAACAGCGCGGCGCCCTCGCCGAGCGGGTCGGCCTCGGCCCCGCCGTGATCGGCGACCCGCTCCAGGCGGGCCCGCTGGACGGAGTACTCCTCGGCGGCGCCGGCCAGCAGCGCGTTGGCGTGGCCGCCGCGCAGCAGCCGGGAGGCGTAGTTCAGGGCGAGCAGGCCGGTGGCCGAGCCGCCGGAGACCGTGACGTTGGGGCCCTTGAGGGTGTGCCGGATGGCGCTCTGTCCGGTCGGGCAGTTCATCACGGTGTTCGGGAACCGGGCCGGGTCGACGAGGTAGGGCTTCTCCCCCGTCAGGGCGTCCTTGGTGAAGTCCATGATGGACTGGACGCTGCCGGAGGTGCCGAGCACCAGCCCGGTCTTCTCCGGGTCGGCGGCGAGACCCCGGCCGAAGTCCTCCAGGAGCTCGCCGACGGTGACGACGGCGATGCCGGTGGCCCGGTCCATGGAGCGGGTGCCCTTGCGGCCGAGCACCTCCTTGATGTCGAAGCCGGGGATCAGGCCCGCTTCCTCGTACGGGACGGGCCACTTCCCGGTGTCGACGGGGGCGGTGGCCGCCGTCCGTGCGAGGAGTCCCTCGGCGAAGGCCCGCCGGCCCAGTCCGTACGGGGAGCTGACCGCCCAGCCCGATATGACGAGCTGCCGCTCGCGGGGTTCCGCTGCCGTGCTCATGCGACGGCGCTCCTCTCGTCTTCCCAGTGGCCGAGGACCAGCACGGCGTTGTTGCCGCCGAAGGCGAGTCCGTTGTTCTGCACGACCTTGAGGTCGGCCTCGACCGCCTCGTTCGGTACGCAGTCCACCCCGCATTCGGGGTCGGTGGTGCGGTGGTTGACGGTCGGCGGGATGAATCCCTCGCGCAGGGCGAGGGCGCAGGCCGCGGAGGCCAGGGCGCTGGCGGCGCCCATGGTGTGGCCGATCATCGACTTGATGGAGACGGTGCGGGGCAGGTCCTCGCCGAACACCTGGCGGATCGCGCCGACCTCGGTGACGTCGTTGGCCTTGGTGCCCGTGCCGTGCGCGGAGATGAAGTCCACGTCGGCGGGGGTGATGCCGGCGTTGGCGTGCGCGGCGGTGATGCAGCGGGCGATCGAGTCCCGGTCGGGGGCGACCGGGTGGCTGGCGTCGCAGGACAGCCCGTACCCGAGGACCTCGGCGTAGATCCGGGCGCCGCGGGCCAGGGCGGATTCCAGGGACTCCATCAGCAGGATGCCGGCGCCCTCGCCGGTGAGGATGCCCTGCCGGTCGGCGTCGAAGGGCCGGCACACGTCGGGGGCGATGGTGCCGAGCCGGTAGAAGCCGGTGAAGGTCTTGCGGCACAGGGCGTCGGCCCCGCCGCACAGGGCCATCTCCACGTCGCCGGAGCTGATGGCGTCGTAGCCGTAGCCGACGGCGTAGTTGCCGGCGGCGCAGGCGGTCGGGACGGTGACCGTCTCGACGTCCTCCAGGCCCAGTTCGCGGACGATGCCGGCGGAGAGCCGGCCCGGCCAGACGCGCCGGGCGACCACCGGGTCGAGGGTGTCCTCGCCCTGGGCGACCTGGAGCCCGGTGAGATGGTCCAGGTCGCGGGACTCGCCGTCGGTGGTGCCGACCGAGACCAGGGAGCGCCTGGCCCGGACGTCCGCCTCGGTGAGTCCGCCGTCGGCCACCGCCATGCGGGCCCCGGCGACCGCGAACTGTGCGGCCCGGCCGAGCTCGTCGGCCGGCAGCTCGCGCAGCCAGGCCTCCGGCTCGAAGTCGGTGATCTCGCAGGCGTTGGAATGGGCGAAGCCGGTGGTGTCGAACGCGCTGATGGGCTTGGCCCCGCTGCGTCCGCCCCGCAGGCCTTCGGCGAAGGCGTCGACGCCCGTGCCGATGCTCGTCACGACACCGAGACCCGTGATCACCACCCGGTGCCGGGCAGCGGGTCGCTGCCCCGTCGCGGCCGTCTCGGAGGTCACTTGCCCTCGGCCTCCGCGATCACGGCGTACACGCCGACCAGGTTGACCATGCGGCTGAGCTCGGCCTGCTCCAGCGTGATGCCGAAGACCCGCTCCAACGAGGCGAGGATCTCGATGGTGCGCAGGGAGTCGGCGTCGTGCTCCTCCTTGAAGAGGCTGGTCTCGGTCACCTCGTCGAGGTCGAGCTCCAGGATGTCGCAGACGATCTCCTTGATCTGCTCCTTGCGCTCGGCGTCGAGGGTGGCGATCTGGGTGGTCATCCGAATTCCTCCGTTGGGTGGGGGTTCGTGCGGGGGGGGCGATGGTTCGATGGTGGGAGCGGCCGCTATCCGTGGCCTATATCCACCAGGTGCGGGGTGACCGCGGGCTGCGGGTCCTTCCACAGGTGCGAGACCTCGCCGAACTGGCGGCGCACCCAGGCGTCGTCGTAGATCGTCTCCAGGTAGCGGTCACCGCCGTCGGGCAGGACGAGCACCACGTTGGAGCCCGGGATGATGTCCGGGGCGATCCGCTCCAGGGCGGCGACCACGGCCCCCGAGGAGCCGCCGGCGAGCACCGCCTCCTGGCGCACCAGCCGGCGGCAGCCCACGACGCAGTCGAGGTCGCCGACGTGGATGACCCGGTCGGCGTCCGAGGGGCGCAGCAGCCGGGGCACGACCGAGGCGCCGTGCCCCGGGATCAGCCGGCTGACGCGCTCGGGCGGGGCGAACAGCACGCTGCCGATGGCGTCGACCGCGTTGACGGTGGTGTTCATGCCGTGCCGGCGGATGTACTCGGCGCAGCCGCCCAGGGTTCCGCTGGTGCCCGCGGCCACGACGAGCTGGTCGACGCGGCCGTCGAGGGCCTCGGCGATCTCGCGCATCGTGTTCTGGTGGGCGACCGGGTTGAGCGGGTTGGAGTACTGGTCGGGCCAGTAGGCGTCGGGGGTCTCGGCGACGAGGTCGGCGACCCGTCGCAGCCGGGCGGGCAGCAGCTCGCCGGTGACCGGGTCGGGGTCGACGACGATCTCGACCTCGGCCCCGTAGGCCCGCAGGATCGCCACGTTCTGCCGGGTCGTGCGGGCGTCGACGACGCAGATGAGGCGCAGGCCGAAATAGCCGCAGATCTGGGCGAGCCCGATCGCGAGGTTGCCCGAACTCGACTCGATCACCGTGGATTTGCCCGGGACGAGTTCCCCGGACCTGATACGCGCCAGCACCATGGAGAGTGCCGAGCGGTCTTTGATACTTCCTCCGGGATTGAACCGCTCCACCTTCGCGAACACCCGCGAGCCGAGGCCCGGCAGCAAACGCTCCAGTTCGATGAGCGGCGTTCCTCCCACGGTAGAGAGGATTCCCTTCGTCCCTTCGTCGTACGGCATCTGATGCAGCCATCCTCTGCTGGGAGTTGCGGGGTGCGGATACAACGGGACCGAGATTCGGCCAATCCGCTATACCGACGCCATACGGCTGGTTATAGGTGGCGCATAGTCGACGGTCCGAATCTCTTCCCATCGCACAACGGAACTCCCCAGCAGACGGAAGAGAGAGTCCCCACATGACCGGCACCGACTCGCGCATTCAGAAAGTCGTCATCCTGGGCGGCGGCACCGCCGGCTGGATGACCGCCGCATATCTCGGGAAGGCCCTCCAGGGCACCGTGGACATCACGGTCCTGGAGGCGCCGGCGATTCCGCGGATCGGTGTCGGCGAGGCCACCGTCCCGAACCTCCACAAGGTCCTCTTCGACTACCTCGGCATCGCCGAGGAGGAGTGGATGCGGGAATGCAACGCCAGCTTCAAGATGGCGGTGCGCTTCGTGAACTGGAGAACCGGCGGCCAGGGCCAGCCCGACGCGCGTGAGCTGGAGAACGGCGGCCCGGACCACTTCTACCACCCGTTCGGCATCCTGCCCGACAGCGACAACGTCCCGATGTCGCACTACTGGGCCAAGCGGAAGCTGGAGGGCCAGACCGAGGAGCCGTTCGACTACGCGTGCTTCCGCGAGCCCCCGGTGATGGACGCGAAGAAGTCCCCGAAGTGGCTCGACGGCACCCCGTCCACCCGCTACGCCTGGCACTTCGACGCCGCCCTCGTCGCCGACTTCCTGCGCCGCTTCGCCACCGGGAAGCAGGGCGTCAACCACGTCCAGGACGAGATGACGCACGCGGAGAAGGACGAGCGCGGCTTCATCAAGGCCCTGCACACCAAGGCCGGCCGGGTGCTGGACGCCGACCTGTTCGTGGACTGCTCGGGATTCCGCGGGCTGCTCATCAACCAGGCCCTGGAAGAGCCGTTCATCGACATGAGCGACCACCTGCTGTGCGACAGCGCCGTCGCCACCGCGGTGCCGCACGACGACGAGGCGAACGGCATCGAGCCGTACACCTCCGCCATCGCGATGTCCTCCGGCTGGACCTGGAAGATCCCGATGCTGGGCCGTTTCGGCTCCGGCTACGTCTACTCCAGCAAGTTCACCACGAAGGAGGAGGCGACCAGGGAATTCAGCGCCCTGTGGGGCCTGGACCCGGAGACGACGAAGTTCAACCACGTGAAGTTCCGGGTCGGCCGCAACCGCCGCGCCTGGGTGAACAACGTGGTGAGCATCGGCCTCTCCTCCGCCTTCCTGGAGCCGCTGGAATCGACCGGCATCTACTTCATCACCGCGGCCATCTACCAGCTCGCCAAGCACTTCCCGGACCGCAACTTCAACCCGGAGCTGACGAACAGCTTCAACCACGAGATCGAGGTGATGTTCGACGACACCCGCGACTTCATCCAGGCGCACTTCTACTACGCGCCGCGCAACGACACGCCTTTCTGGCGGGCCAACAAGGAGCTGACCCTCCCGGAGAACATCCAGGAGAAGATCTCCGCCTACAAGGCCGGCCTGGCCATCAATTCGCCGATCGCGGACGAGTCCACGTACTACGGCAACTTCGAGGCCGAATTCCGCAACTTCTGGACGAACGGCAGCTACTACTGCATTTTCGCCGGCCTCGGCCTGGAGCCGGACGCCCCGCTGCCGATCCTCGCGCACAAGCCCGACTCCGTGGCCGGCGCCGAGGCGCTGTTCGGCAAGGTCAAGCAGGAGCAGGACCACCTCCTCGACACCCTCCCCAGCACGTACGACTACCTGCGCAAGCTGCACGGCTAGTACGCGTCGCCCCCCTTCCGGTGCACAGGCCCGGAGCCGGCCCCTCCCTCCGGCTTCCGGGCCCGCACCGCACCCCAGGGCCTGTCCGGCGGATCAGGGCCGGGGCCGCGGCGCCTGGCACGGCACCTCGCCGCGTTGCCGAAACGCCCCAATAGCTCCGCTATCGAGACGCTCCGGCGCCTTGCGATGCACCGCACCAGACACCCCGGCCTGTCCGACCCTGATCCACCGGACAGGCCCTAACCCCAGGAGAGTCCCCACTCATGACAGCCACCTCGCAGCCGTCCCCCTCCGCCCGCGCCGGCCTTGACGACGGCGCGGCCGAAGCCGACATCAGGCCCCTGATGTCGGCCTTCCCCTCCGGCGTCTCGGTGATCACCACGATCGGCACGGACTCCGAGCCGCGCGGCATGACGTGCAGCTCCCTCGCCAGCGTCGCCCTCTCCCCGCCCACGGTGGTGCTGTGCCTGCGCACCGCGAGCCCGACCGTCCAGGCCGTCCTGGAGACCGGGAACGTGGCGGTCAACCTGCTCCACGAGAACGCCCGTCCCGTCTCCGACCTGTTCGCCTCGGGCGCCGCCGACCGCTTCGAGCACGTCGAGTGGCGGCTGCCGCTGGGCGCCGGCGGCCCGCACCTGGCGGAGGCCTCGCACGCGGTGGCCGACGGGGAGGTCACCCAGGCCGTCGAGTTCGGCGACCACACCGCCGTGTTCGTCCGCATCACCCGGGTCTCGCTGCGCGAGGACGAGCAGCCCCTGCTGTACGGCAAGCGCCGCTACGCCCGCTGGACCGACGCCACGGCCGTCCCCGGCCCGCCCGCGGCGGCCCCTCCCCTGCCGGCGATACCCGCCCCGCTCGCCGTCCCCTCGGACCGGGAAGGAGCGGCCCGTGTCCGCCCGTGACCCGCTGCCCGACCTGCTGATCGCCATCCCCGCCGTCATCATCGCGTGCAAGGCCGGCGCCGTGCTCTTCCGCCGGCTCGGTCAGCCGCCAGTGGTCGGCGAGATCGCCGTCGGCATCCTGCTCGGCCCCTCGCTGCTCGGCTGGCTCTGGCCCGACGCCCAGACATGGCTGTTCCCCGGGACGGTCCTGCCGTTCACCGGGGCGTTCGGAAACATCGGTCTGCTGGCGTTCATGTTCCTGGTGGGCCTGGAACTCAACCTCTCGGCCCTGCGCGGGCACAGCCGCACGGCCATCGGAGTCAGTCAGGCGAGCATCGCGCTCCCGCTGGTGCTCGGCTCGGGCCTCGCCCTGCTGATGTACGACACGATGGCCCCGAAGGGCGTCACCAAGCTCGCGTTCGTCCTGTTCATCGCCGTGTCCATGAGCATCACGGCCTTCCCGGTGCTCGCCCGGATCCTGACCGACCGCGGGCTCTACACCACCCGGATCGGCGCCCTGGCCATGGCCTGCGCGGCGGTGGACGACGTGACCGCCTGGTGCCTGCTGGCCGCCGTCGTCGCCGTCAGCACCAGCAGCTCCCCCGTCGAGGCGGCCACGACCGCGGCGCTCGCGGCCCTGTTCCTGGCGTTCATGATCTACGCGATCCGGCCGCTGCTCGCCAAGTGGGCCGTACGGGCCGCCCGCACGGTGGACTCCGTCGTCCTGGTGGTGCTCTTCAGCGGGCTGTGCCTTTCCGCCTTCACCACCGACAAGATCGGCGTGCACGCCCTGTTCGGCGCCTTCGTCTTCGGGGTGATCACCCCGCGCGGCTCCCGGGTGATCGAGCTGTGCGCGGCCCGGCTCCGGGCCTTCACCATCCCCATCCTGCTGCCCCTGTTCTTCGTCAACACCGGCCTGAAGACCGACGTGGGGCTGATCGCCTCCGATCCGATGATGTGGATGTGGGCCGCGGCCGTCATGGCAGTCGCCTTCCTCGGCAAGTGGGGCGGCAGCACCGCGGCGGCCCGGGCCACCGGCCAGTCCTGGCGGGACGCCATGTCGATCGGGGCCCTGATGAACTGCCGCGGTCTGACCGAGCTGGTGGTGCTGAACCTGGGGCTGGAGCTGGGGGTGATCGGGCCCGAGCTGTTCACGATGCTGGTCCTGATGGCGCTGCTCACCACCGCGGTCACCTCGCCGGCCCTGTCCTGGATCCGCAGGGGCGTACCCCCGGGCGAGGAGGCCGACGGCGTGGCCGAGGGGCCGCTGGTCCACGAGCCGGTGCGGCTACCGGCGAAGGCGGCCGCCCTGTCCCCATGACTCCGGGCCCCTGACCGCCGCCGGTGCGGCCGCGCCGTCCCCCCTCCCGGGGACCGGCCCGGCCGCACCGCGGCGCGTCCGCGTTCCGTACGGTGCCTGCCGCTCACCGCCCGGCGGCGGCGAGCGGAGCTCCGGCGTGTCCGGACGCCGCCCGCGCCCAGCGCTCCAGGACCGCCTCCGCGGCCCCCGAGTCCAGGGAGGCCGCCGCCGCGGCGACCCCCTCGCGCAGCCGCTCGGTGACCGTGCGGCCCCGGGACGGCTGGGCGGCGGCCAGCGCCGCGGCGGCCGAGAGCAGCACCGCGTCGCGCACCGGGCCGCGCTCCCCGCCGGCGAACAGCCGCCGGGCCACCTCCGCGTTGTGCGCCGCGTCCCCGCCGCGCAGCGCGTCCACCGGGGCGGGCGCGATGCCCGCGTCGCGGGGGTCGAAGGATTCCTCCCGGACCCTTCCCCCCTCGACGCTGAGCACGGTCGAGGTGGTGGTGACGCTGAGCTCGTCGAGACCGTCGTCCCCGCGGAACACCAGGGCGCTGCCGCCCCGGCGGGCCAGCACCCCGGCGATCAGCGGGAGCAGCCGGGGGTCCGCCACGCCGACCGCCTGGGCGGTCGGACGCGCCGGGTTGGTCAGCGGCCCGAGCGCGTTGAAGACGGTCGGGATCCCCAGCTGCTTGCGGACCGCGGCGGCGTGCCGCATGGACGGGTGGAAGTCCGGGGCGAAGCAGAAGGTGATCCCCGCCTCCTCCACGAGCGCGGCCACCCGCGCCGGCTCCAGGCGCAGCCGCACGCCCAGGGCCTCCAGCACGTCCGCGGAGCCCGAGGCCGAACTCGACGCCCGGTTGCCGTGCTTGACGACCCGGGCGCCCGCGCCGGCCGCGACGATCGCGGACATGGTCGAGATGTTGACGGTACGGGCCCCGTCGCCGCCCGTGCCGACCACGTCGACCGTGGCGCCGGGGACGTCGAGGGGAACCGCGTGGTGCAGCATGGCCCGTACCAGGCCCTCCAGTTCACCGACCGTCTCCCCCTTGCCGCGCAGGGCGACCAGGAAGCCGGCGAGCTGGGCGTCGGTGGTCTCGCCGCTCATCACCCGGTCCATGGCCCAGGCCGTGTCGGCGGCGGCCAGGTCACGGCCGGCGAGCAGGGTCTCCAGCAGGGCGGGCCAGCTGCGCGCTTCGCGGCCGGGTTCTGGTCTGGCGGTGGTCACTTGGTACTCCCTCGGTGGCTGTTGGGGGTGGGGCGGCTCAGCCCCACTCGCCGATGTCCTTGGAGGCGGTCGGCGACGGCGTCGGGCCGGTGCCCGGGGCCTGCGGGGTGGTGCTGTCCGCGGTCACGCTGCTCGTGCCGGCCGGGCCCTCGTTGGCGATCTGCACTCCGCCGGCGACGGCCACCGCCGCGATGATCGCGATGGTGATGCGCTTGACCTGGGTGCGCCACGTGTTCTGCATCTCGGTTCTTCTCCCCCGTTGAGTTCCGCTTGAGCTTCGCTTTGTTCCGGTGAGAAGAACACTAGGAAGGAGCGGCTTCGAGCTGATATCGCTCCGTCTTCGGGGGATGCGCCATTTCGATAAGGACGATATACGCGCAGGTCAGGAGGGGCCCTCAGGGCGATGACAAAGTCCGGGGACCCCTCTTGACCACCACTCGCGGGCCGCTTGAGGCGTCATCGGGGCACCCTCGTGGGCGACCCGCGATAACGCCGATAACCGGAATTCAGCGTTCCCGGTACATCTCGGCTACCAGGAATGCGAGATCCAGCGACTGGGTGCGGTTCAGGCGCGGGTCGCAGGTGGACTCGTAGCGCTCGCTCAGTCCGTCCAGGCTCACTTCCTCACCGCCGCCCACGCATTCCGTGACGTCGCCCCCGGTGAATTCCAGGTGCACGCCCCCGGGATGCGTCCCGAGTTCGCGGTGGACCTCGAAGAAGCCCTTCACCTCGTCGACGATGTCGTCGAAGCGGCGGGTCTTGAGGCCCGACGGCGCCTCGAAGGTGTTGCCGTGCATGGGATCGCTCACCCAGGCCACCGGCGCGCCCTCCGCGGCCGTCTTCTCCACCAGCTCGGGCAGCCGGTCGCGGACCTGCCCGGCGCCCATCCGGACGACGAACGTGAGCCGGCCGGGCTCGCGTTCGGGGTCGAGCCGGTCGATGAGCCGCAGCACGGTGTCCGAGTCGGTGGCGGGCCCGAGTTTGACCGCGACCGGGTTGGCGATCTGCGAGAAGAACTCCACGTGGGCGCCGTCCAGGTCCCGGGTGCGCTCCCCGATCCAGAGCATGTGCCCGCTGGTCGCGTAGCGCCGGCCGGTCGCAGGGTCCTCGCGGACCAGCGGTTCCTCGTACTCCAGGAGCAGGCCCTCGTGGCTGACGTAGAACTCCACGGCGTGCTGGATGCGTTCGTCGGCCCCGCAGGCGCGCATGAAGTTGAGGGCCTGGTCGATCTGGGTGGCGAGCGCCGCGTAGCGCTCGCCGACGGGCGAGCGGGCCACGAAGTCCTGGTTCCAGGCGTGCGCCTGGCGCAGGTCGGCGTAGCCGCCGGTGGTGAAGGCCCGTACGAGGTTCAGCGTGCCGGAGGCGGCCTGGTGCATCCGCAGCAGCCGGTCCGGGTCGGGGGTGCGCTCGGCCGCCTCGAAGGGGAAGCCGTTGACGGCGTCGCCCCGGTAGGCCGGCAGGGTCAGCCCGCCGCGGGTCTCGGTGGGCTTGGAGCGGGGCTTGGCGTACTGGCCCGCCATCCGGCCGATCTTGACGACCGGGACGGAGGCGGCGTACTGGAGGACGAGCGCCATCTGCAGCAGGGTCTGCACCTTGCGGCGCACCGAGTCCTCGCGGACGTCCGCGAAGGTCTCGGCGCAGTCCCCGCCCTGGAGCAGGAAGGCCTCGCCGCGGGCGACGGCGCCGAGCCGGTACTTGAGCTGCTCGCACTCGGCGGCGACCACGAGCGGGACGGTGTCGCGCAGTCGCGCCCTTACCTCCTCCAGGGCGGCGGCGTCGGGCCATTCGGGCTGTTGTGCTGCGGGCCGGGCCCGCCAGGAATCCACGTGCTCCACGAGTTCGCTCCTTCGATGCTCCTCCGTCACCCGGCGAGGGTGCCGGCCGGCCGGGTCCGTGCGGTGGTGAGGAAGTTCCGCAGCAGCGGCATGCCGCCGACGGTGGTGATGGACTCGGGATGGAACTGCACCCCTTCGACCGCGAGGGTGCGGTGGCGCAGGCCCATCACGTAGCCGTCGTCGACGGCGTGCGCGGTGGCGAGCAGCTCCTGCGGCAGGGGTTCGGCGACGATGAGGGAGTGGTAGCGGGTCGCGGTCATGGTCTCGCCGAGCCCGGCGAAGACCCCGGCCCCGTCGTGGGCGACCTCGCTGGTCTTGCCGTGCTTGAGCCGGTCGGCGACCTGTACGCGGCCCCCGTAGGCCAGGCCGATGGCCTGGTGGCCGAGGCAGATGCCCAGCAGGGGGACCCGTCCGGCGAACCGGTGCACCAGCTCGACGTGGCCCGACTCGGCGGGGTGACCCGGTCCGGGGCCCAGGACCACGGCGTCCGGCAGCCGCGCGGCGAGCTCGTCGGGGCTCTCGGTACGGGAGCGGACGACCTCGGTGTCGGCGCCGAGGGTGCGCAGGTACTGGTCGATGATGTGGGTGAAGCTGTCGTAGGCGTCGACGAGCAGGACCTTCACGGGAGCAGCTCCTCACCGGTGAGCGCCCAGTAGGCCGCTCCCATCTTGTGCAGGGTCTCGCGCCACTCCGCGGCGGGCGAGGAGTCGGCGACGATGCCGGCGCAGCTCTGGGTGGAGTAGGCCGTGCCGTCGTGGGTGACGGTGCGGATGCACAGGGCCAGGCGGGACCAGCCGCGCAGGTCGACCAGGCCGACGGCACCGGCGTACATGTCGCGGGGTTCGCTCTCCAGTTCGGAGATGATCTCCATGGCGCGGATCTTGGGGGCGCCGGTGACCGTCCCGGCGGGGAAGGTCGCGGCCAGCGAGGACCAGGTGTCCTCGCCGGGGGCGAGGCTGCCCTCGACGGTGGAGACCAGGTGGAAGACGTGGCTGAAGGTCTCGACCGTCATCAGCTGGGGGGCGTCGAGGGTGGTGGGCAGGCAGACCCGGCCGATGTCGTTGCGGCACAGGTCGACCAGCATCACGTGCTCGGCCTGCTCCTTCTCGCTGGCGAGCAGGGCCTCGACGCGCGGCCCGTCCACGGCGGGGTCGCCGCTGCGGGGGGTGGTGCCGGCGATGGGGCGCATCACGATGCGGTCGCCCTCGGTGCGGAAGAGCACCTCGGGGCTGGCGCCGATCAGCGTGGACCCGTCGCGCGGGACGAGGTACATGTACGGGGACGGGTTGCGTCCGCGCAGCCGCCGGTAGACGTCGAGCGGGGTGAGGTCGGTGTCGACCTCGATGCGGTGGCCGATCTGGATCTGGTAGATGTCGCCGACGCCGATGTGCCGCAGGCAGCGCTCGACGTTGGCGCGGAATGCCTCCTCGTCGGTGCTGTCGCGGACGGCGCGCGGGGCGGGGGCGGCCGGGAGACGGCCGGCGGGCTCGGTCATCCCGGCGGTGAGCCGCTCGACGATGCCGGCCAGGTCGGTACGGGCGGCGGGCCCCCCGTCGGGGCCGAAGGCCTCGCTGCGGGCCGCCAGCCGGACGGCCGTGCCGGCGTCCAGGTCGTACCAGACGGTGTCCTGGAACAGGGTCAGGACCAGGTCGGGGGCCCCCTCGTCCGCGTGCTCCCGGACGGGCAGCTCCTCCATGTACCAGGCGGCGCCGTAGCCGATGGCGGCGAGGAAGCCGAAGGCGTAGTCGGGGCGGCTGCTGTCGACGTCGAAGCGGGCCTGGACGGCCCTCAGCACATCCCAGACCTGCCCGGGGCGTTCGAAGATCCGGTCGCCCCCGGGGCCGGCGGCCAGCCCCAGCCCGTCGGCGACCCGGGACAGCTCGGCCAGTACGGGCGCC
This sequence comes from Streptomyces sp. NPDC033966, assembly GCF_055575955.1. Classification (NCBI taxonomy): domain Bacteria; kingdom Bacillati; phylum Actinomycetota; class Actinomycetes; order Kitasatosporales; family Streptomycetaceae; genus Streptomyces; species Streptomyces sp. NPDC033966. The sequence goes on from NZ_JBVIRQ010000007.1 coordinate 236,078, forward strand.
ACGCCCGCGGCGGAGATCCGCCCGGCGCGGATGCGCAGCTCGGCGAGGCGGCCGAAGCCGACGACGGCGGAGTTCCCGTCGAACTCGGGGCTCTCCAGGGACTCCAGGAGGAAGACGTCCTCCCCGAACCGCGCCCGCAGGGCCTCGTACAGCTCGATCGGGGGGTGCGGGTCGAGGACGGTCTCCTCGATCCGGACGGGGAGGGGGCGCCGGGCGTGTGCGGCCGGCGCCCGAGTGGCGGTGTCGAGCAGTGTGGTCACTGAATCACTTTCCTCGGATGGCTCGGGGCCGTTCGGAGCGGCCGGTCCGCGCCGGGCGGACGGCGCGTGAGGGGTGTGCGGCGGGGCGGATCTCAGCCGTAGCGGCGCATTTCGTGGAAGAAGTCCTCGACGACCGCGAGGTCGCCCCGTTCGCGCAGGGTGTCGTAGACGTGCCGGCCGACCGCGAGGTCGAGGACGCCCAGGCCGAAGGGTGAGAAGAAGACGGGCTTGTCCTCGGGCACGGACAGCTGCCCGGAGAGCACGTCGTACAGCGTCCCGTCGACGAAGTCGCGGCTGCCGGTGAGCTGTTCGGCCAGGTGGGGGGAGGTGTCGGCCTTCAGGCAGTGCTCGACGTCGTCGACGACGTTGAAGCCGGAGAGGATCACCTCGGGCGACAGGTCGCGCAGCGAGACGTGCAGGACCAGCGGGTTGTGGCCGAACCAGTCCGGCTCGGTGACGTGCGGGGTGCCGGCGACGGTCGCGAAGACGACCAGGTCGCTGCCGCGGATCAGCTTCTCGGCGCTGTCGTGGACGGTGACCGGGCCCTGCTCCCCGGAGCGGGTGAGGTAGTCGGCGAAGCCGCCGGCGTGTTCGGCGGAGAGGTCGTGCACGCCGATCTCGTCGAACTCCCAGCCGGTGCCCGCCAGGTACTGGTGGATGAAGCGGGCGATCAGGCCGACGCCGAAGAAGCCGATCCGGCGCGGCCGGCGCCCCGCCGGGCTGAGCCGGTCCGCCGCCAGCGCGGCGGAGGCGGCGGTGCGGGCCGCGCTGATGATCGAGGATTCCAGGCAGGCGAGCGGATATCCGGTCCCGGGGTCATTGAGGATCAGCACGGCGGAGGCGCGCGGAATTCCGGCCGCCACATTTTCGGGGAAGCTGGAAATCCACTTCACCCCGTCGACCGGGGCCGCACCCCCGATCGACGCCGGCAGCGCGATGATCCGCGAGGTCGGCCGGTCGGGAAAGCGCAGGAAATAGGACGGTGGATTGACCGTCCCGCCCTCGCCGTGCACCCGATAGGCGGATTCGATCAATCCGACCACCTCGGGCGCACGGCCGTCCAGGACTTCGTGAACCTGGGCGCCGGGGATCACGGCGAAAGAGGGCGCGCCGGTCGTACGTGACATCGCAGACTCCACAGCTTGGCAGTTTTCTCGTCTGCGATGACGCTAGGGAGCCGCTTTATCGCCGGGTTATTGACCGGTTACGCCCTCCTGAGACACCTCCCGTAGCCGGTCCAGCGCGGCGGCCGCCTTCCCCTCCCAGGGCGGGGACCCGATGCGCTGGAAGATGGCGAGCGACTCGATGAGGTGCGCCCGGCCCGCGTCGCCGTCCCCTCTCTCGCCGTACGCACGCCCCAGCGCGAGCCTGATCTGGCCTTCGATCATCGGGCTCCGGGTCCGCCGGGCCGCGTCCAGGGCCTCCAGGAAGGTCCGCTCCGCCGCCTCGGAGGCACCGGCCTGGAGCCGGGTCTCCGCCAGCCCCAGGAGAGCGTGCGCGAGGCCGAGCAGGTCGGACCTCCCGTTCACGATCTCGACGACCCGGGCGAATTCCCCCTCGGCCTCCTCCAGCTGCCCCAGTGCCAGGTGCGCGCTGGCGAGACGGTGCGTGGCCAGCGCGAGGCCGTGCTGGTCACCCTTGCTGCTCTCGCACACGCGCAGCGCCTCCCGACTGAGCTCGACAGCGGCCTCCGGCCGCCCCTGGTCGAGGGCGAACTGGGCCATGTTCTGGAGCGCGTACGCCTCGGAGTACCGGTCGCCCGCCTCCCGGAACACGGGCAGTGCCTCCCGCAGCCGCTCCATGCCCTGCTCCAGCTCACCCCTGATCCGGTCGATGAACGCGAGGCCGCTCAGCACCAGCGCCCGCCCGAGCGAGTCCCCGGCCTCCGTGTAGAGCGCGAGGGCGGTCTCCTGCCGCGCGATCGACTCGGCCAGCCTGCGCAGCCGCAGCTCGACCAGGCCGAGCTTGCGCTCCATGGCCGCCTGTCCGCGCAGGTTGCCCGCACCGCGCGCCGCGTCGAGGGCGAGTTCGCTGCAACGACGCCAGTCCTCCAGGTAATTGCGCGCCTCGAAGAGCACTTCCATGGCCGATACCAGACCCCAGGCCAGCTCGTCCATGCCCAGCTCGGCCGCCTGCGCCACGACGGCGACCAGCGAGAGCCGTTCGGCCTCGAACCACTCCAGCGGGGCCACCAGCAGCTCTTCCAGCAGCACGGTGTCGATCTCCCGACGCGGTGCGCCGCAGTCCGCGATGCCCCCGCTGCCCCTTTCCCGCTGGTGCCCCTGCTCGGCGATGGTCAGACACGTCCGGAACACCCGCTCGCAGGCCGCGTGCCGCTCCTCCTCGCTCTCCTCCTCCCGGGCCAGCTCCTCCGCGTACAGCCGCATCAGGTTCTGGAAGCGGTAGCGCAGCTGGCCGGTGGCGTCGACGCCGACGACCTCCAGGAACTGCGCGTCCACCAGGTGCTCTATCAGCCGCTCCGCGTCCATGACGTCCCCGTCCAGCAGCGCGGCACCCACCCACGTGGTGAAGTCGGGTACGCCGAGCAGCCCGAGGAGCCGGTAGAGCCGGGCCGCGTCCTTGTGCAGGTAGCGGTAGCTCAGCTCGAAGCTGGCCCGGACCTGGGACTCGCCCTGGCTGAGCTCGTCCAGCCGGCGCCGCCCGTCGCTGAGCCGGGTCACCAGGTGGCGCACCGTCCAGTGCGGCTTCGACGCCAGCCGGGCCGCCGCGATGCGCAGCGCCAGCGGCAGCCGGTCGCACAGCTCGGCCAGGCGGGCCGAGTCCTCGGGAGCGGCCTGTATCCGGGCCTCCCCGACGATCCGCCCGAGCAGCTCGACCGCGTCCGCCCCGGGCAGCACGCCGAGGTGTACCCGGCCCCGCTGCGGCCAGGTCACCAGCTGCTCCAGCTGCTCGCGGCTGGTGACGAGCACGGTACAGCCGCCGCTGCCCGGCAGCAGGGGCCGGATCTGCGCGAAGGTGCGTACGTTGTCCAGCACGATCAGCACCCTGCGCTCCGCGAGCACGCTGCGGTACAGCGCGATGCGGTCCTCCAGGCCGTTGGGCACGTCGTCGCTGTCCACGCCGAGCGAGCGCAGGAAGCGGCTGAGTATGTCCCCGGCGGTGGTCGGGGCGTGGTGCTCGTCATAGCCGCGGAGGTCGGCGAAGAGCCGCCCGTCCGGGTACTGTTCGGTAACACGGTGCGCCCAGCGGACCGCGAGACCGGTCTTGCCCACCCCCGCGACGCCGGTGATCAGCCCGACGGTGGATGCCCGGCCGCCCTCCCCCTGACCGTCCACCAGGGTGTCGAGCGCGGTGAATTCCTCGCCTCGGCCCGCGAACCCGGGTACGTCGGGCGGCAGTTCCGAGGGCACGACGCGCCCGCGCGGCTCCAAGGCCTCCGCCGCCGCGTCGACCGGGGCACTCGGGGCCTCGTACGCGAGGGACGGGTCGTCCCGCAGGATCGCGTCGTGCAGCTCCTGGAGTTCGGGGCCCGGGTCCATGCCGAGCTCGTCGATGAACTGGCGCCGCGCCTCCCGGAAGCTCTCCATCGCCTCGGCCCGCCGCCCCGAGCGGTACTGGGCCAGGATCAGGTGGTACCGGGTGCGCTCGCGGAGCGGGTGTTCCCTTACGGAGGCGGCCAGTTCGGGCAGCAGCAGCTGGTGCCGGCCCAGCTCCAGCTGCACGCTCGTCATCGCCTCGTAGGCGTTGATGCGGACTTCTTCCCAGCGGGCCGCCTCGTCCTCGACGAGCTGCCCGGTGACCCCGGCGAGCGCCGGCCCGCGCCAGAGCGCGAGCGCCTCGGCGTAACAGCGCGCCGCGTCCGCGGGGCGGTGCGTACGAACGGCCTCCTCCGCCTCGGTGACGAGCCCGCTGAAGGTGACGGTGTCGAGCACGTGCCCGTCGGGGCGCAGCAGGTAGCCGGGGTGGGCGGTGGCGATGACCTCCTCGGCCACTCCCTCGCTCTTGATGGCCTTGCGCAGGGCCGCGATCACGATCGCGACCTGGGTGCGCGCGGTGGCTGGCGGGCGACCGTTCCAGACCACGTCCACGAGGGTGTCAACCGGAACGATTCGCCCCGGACTCAGGAGCAGAAGGGCCAGAATCGTACGTTGCCGGGCACCCCCGACCTGAACCGCCCGTTCCCCTGCGGTCACCATGAGTGGTCCGAGAATTCCGAATCTGAGTGGCTCGCCCAACTGTGTCTCCCCCCGTTGCCACCGGGCCCGGCAGCGGGCTCACCCTACCTGTCTGCCGCTGACAGAAAAGGGTCGCGGCACAAGCTGTGCGGCTGCCGGGACACCATGACCGAAAGCTGATCGATCACCTCACGATTGGCCGGAATCGATCGGAACACTACCGTCGCGCGAGCGGATGCCACGAGGTCTACATCCGGCCAAAGCCAGGGAACGGGAGGGTCCTGTTCACGCCTCCGCACGGCCACCCCGGCGCCACCCCCCAGCCCCCTCCGAGCTGGCCTGGATCCACGCCGCCACGACGGGACCGCCCCCGATCCCGTCAAGCTCGAAGTGGCGCTCTTCGTACCCATCCAAGCGCCGGTACCGCGCACCGGCGACACCCGCGCCCCCGGATTTCACGCGGCCGACACACCCCACCGGCCTCCCACCGCCCGGTACCGGCCACCCGAGCCCGCCGCCCCCTCCGCCACGAACCCGATCCGGCCGCTCACCAGTCCGAGGAGCCCCCGAAGGCCCACCGGGTTGACGGCACCCCCGGCCGCGGACCCGCCATCAGAGCCCCGCCCGGCGCAGGTTCACCGGCCGGCGTAGAGCGCTGGTCGGCGAGCTGAGCACGCCGACGGGCGATGCCCTGCTCGATCGGCTGCCGTTCCGAAGGGCTGAGGGCAGCGGGCTGCCGGGCCACGGCCGAGGCGACCACGTGCTTGCGCCAGACGTCCAGGGCTATGGCCTTCGCCTCGCCGATGCCATGGACGTTCACGTGGCGGCCGCTGCGCAGGACGAGCACCGCTCCGGTTCGAGTCGTGGAACCGAACGTGTCGGGCCGACTCACCCTGCGAGGTCCGCCAGCAACACGTCCAGTACCGCCTCCTCCTCGACGCGCAGGGCGTGCTCGGCAAGAGCGTGTGCCAGGTCCGGGTCCCATGGCGACAGCGCCGGTTTCCCCTCCAACGACCGCAGATCAGGTCCAGCAGTTGCTACCGCCGCACGGTAATCGGCGGCCGTGTAGCGCCAGGGCCGCCAGGGCACGTGCCCCGACAGCGTCGTGGCGATGCGCAGTCCGCCCCAGTCGAAGTCGCCGTGGTAGCGGAAAGCGGCACCGAGCTCATGCAGACGGGCGAGAAGGGTCAGCGCGGCAGCGGACGGCTGGCCCTGGATGCAGACCAGCGGTCGGGCGTACGGTCCGTGGTGGTCGGCCGCGGCCGAGAGGACCGCGGGATTCTCACAGATGTGGACCACGGGCGGCGCCGTCCGCAACGGACGGCGGGCGAGCTGCCGGAGGGTGAGTACGCACGGCTCGCCCGCGTCGGCCATCCAGTCCAGGGGCGCGGTCCCGCGGAGGTTGAGGGTGAGCACCGTGGAGGACACGTCGTCCCGGAGCAGGCCGACCGAAGCCCATGCGGCCCGCCGCCAGGCCGCTCCCGCTCCCTCGGAGTGGCCGGTGAGAGCGCGGCCGCCGGAGAGGACGAGGGTGGCCACCGGTGTGCCGTCGTCGAGTGCGTGGGCACTGCCCAGAATGCCCGCGGCGAACACTGCAAGCGACCGCGCTGGTTCGACGGGCAGTTCCCGCAGCACACGGGCGGTCTGCTCCAACAGCGGACGGGCGGCGGCGGGAGTACCGGCGAGACGGCGCACGAGCCCGTCGTCACGCACGCGCACGACCCAAGCGGCGTACGCGGGACGGTCGGCGGCCAGCGCAGCGAGAGGTTCGTACGCCGCCCTCCACGCCTGTTCCTCGCTCCGGCGGACCTCGTGGAGAGGAACGAGCGGACCGGTGAGCACCGTCAGCGCCGCCTCCAGGCCTTCGGGGCTGATGCCCGATCTGACCAGCACGGCGTCCACGGCATCGAGCCGGACCGTCAGCGCCCTGCCGGGACCGGGTGCCCGGCCCAGCAAGCGCTCGGCCGCTGCCCGCTGGGCCGGGCTCGCCGCTGCCAGCGAGACCGCCCCGGTGAGTGGCTGCCCGCGTTCCAGCCGCCGGCGTGCCCGCTCCACCAGCCAGGCCAGGTCGGCGCCGCCGAGCAACCGGCGCAGGCGCGCTTCGTCCACCGGTGGACCGCTCACGCCCACAGGGGCTCCGGATCCGCCGGACGTACCGGGTCCTCGCGGCGGGTGCGGGCCGTACCGTCCCACTCCCATCGGGTGACCAGGACGGCGGGCACCTCGTCGACGCGGGCGAGCTGGGCGATGGCGATGCCCGGCACCTGCGGATAGCAGGCCCATTCCCGTTCGCTGGTCATGACCACGTCCAGATCGAAGGCGTGCAGGAGTCCGAGGCACTTGGCACGCGAGTCGTCGTCCACACCGGCGAACGCCTCGTCCAGGGTCACCAGACGTGGAGCGTACGGGCTGCCCGCACTCGCGTAGTGCGAGGAGGCGGCCGCGAACAGGGGAACGGACACGGCCAGGACGCGTTCACCTCCGGAGGCGGGTCCCGTGGCGGCTACCCAGCGGCCGTGCTGCTGGCGCTCGACGGCGAACTCGTGCCAGGAACGGTAGTCGAGGGCGGCGGTCAGGTGCTCCAGCCAGCTGCCCGCCGCGTCCTCGGTCTGCTGGCGGGCGATCTGCGTCTGCAGGAACTCACCGACCGCGGCCCGGTCCTCCGCTGTCCAGGCATCGGCGGTCTGGAGCAGGCGGCCACGGGCCTGGGCCAGGCCGGCCGGGGCCTTGCGGGAAGGCCGCCACACCAGGCGCAGCCTCATACCGGTGGAAGTGGGCCTGCCGTCCAGCTCCGCGTTCATGGCGAGCACCTGCCGCTCGGCGGCCGCGATCAGCTCCTGGAGGGTGCCGGCCACCTCGGTGACGAGGTGGGTTTCGAGGATCTCGCGCTCGTGTGCGGAGAGGATGCGGGTGAGTTCGCCGACCTCGACGGCCAGTGCCTCTGCGAGTTCGGGTACGGCTCGTTCACGCCCCTGGTAGACGATGTCGACGATCATCCCGTCCTCGACCATGCGGGCCGAGGCGGTGTTGCCGTGCCGCGAGAGGGCGTCCTGGAGGGTCTTGAACTCCTCGCTCAGCCGCCGCTGGACACGTTCCCATGCGCCGTCCGAGTCGTCGGTCGCCGACAGCTCCGATTCGATGGCACGGGCCAGGGCGATGGCCGGGGTCGGCACCCACGGGCCGTCGTCCGCGGCCGGCACGGCGAGATCGGGAAGTGCGACGGCGATCAGTCCGGTGGCGGTGAAGCGCTGGAGCGCGGCGATGGCCTCGGAGCGCGCCGCGGCGGCTTCGGTGACGGCCTTCTCCAGCTGAGCGATCGCGCCCTCCGCCCGGCTGGCCCGCCGGTCCGCCTCCGTGTGCTGCTCCTGGGCGCGCCGCCGGTCGGCCACGCAGCCGCGCAGGGCTTCCGCGGTCTCCGCGAGCAGCCGCTCCAGCTCCGCCACGGCGGCCCCGACGGTCGAACGCAGCGTGGTCAGCCGCTCGTCCGAGGCCGCCACCTCACGGGCGGCCTCCTCCGCCCGCGCCGCGAGTTCAGCAGTCCGCTCCCCTGCCCGGACCGCCTCTTCGCGTTCGTCGTCCACCTGCCGGGAAGCCTCGCTCCGCTCACGGAGTGCGGGCCAGAGTCCGGCCAGGACGACGTCGAGTTCGGCGAGGGCCTGCCGTACGGCGGCCAGCGCCGGCCGGTCCGGGGGCAGCCCCAGATCGGCTGCGGTCTCCCGCAGCCCGGCGGTGGCTGATTCGGCCCGCTCGGCTGCGGCCGTGGCCTCGGCGGCCCGCTCGTCGCGCCGGTTCCGGGCCCGGCGCACGGTGTCGGCAGCAGCCGCGGTGTCGGCGTGCGCCCGGATCAGGGGGGCTTCGTCGGGCACGGCGGCCAGCTCGCTGTCGAGCGTACGCCGACGCGTCGCCAGAGCCCGCGCCTGCGCGTCGGCTTCGGCGGACGCCTGCCCCAGCAGCGCGAGTTCCGCCCGCAGGGCGGTGATCCGGACCCGCCTCGCGGCTTCCCGGGCGCCCTCTCCGATGTACTCGGCGGCGGGTTTGGCCCAGCGGCCGGTGAGGACTCCGACGCGGTGGCGTCCGTCCGGCGCGACCCACGTCCCGGCCGCCTCCGCGGAGGTGTCGCCGAGGCCGATCGCCTCCAGCAGCCGGGTCACCGCCTCCACGCCGACCTGTGCGGCACGGGCGTCGCCGTGGTCGACGGCCGGGCGCAGTACGCCGGCGAGCGACTCCCCCGCCACCGGTCCGGTGCTCGGGGCGAGGAGCACGTCGTGACCGTCTGCGGCGAGGGCCGCTCCGTCGGGGCGCACCCACGCGTCCAGCAGCCCGGCCCCCTCCAGGGCTGCCTCCAGCCCGGCACGGTCCTGTTCCGTGACCTCGTCCCGGAAGTCGATCAGCCTCCACAGTGGTGCACCGAGCGCCTGGTCCCGCAGGCCGGGGGTCCGGGTGTAGGGGGCCTGCGGCCCGCGCCGACCACCGCACTCCAGCCCGGCGAGTTCCTGTTCCGCGTCGCGGGTCCGGGCGGCCAGGCCGGCCCGGTGCTGCGCTGCCTGCGCGGCGTGATCGGCGAGCAACGCGGCGGTGGCGCTGTGCGCCTCCGCCGCGCGGAGGCGTGCCGGGTACGGGCCGTCCTGGTGACGGGTCCACTCCTGGAGCTCGTCCAGGAGTCCGGACGCGTCGGCGTACGCCAGTTCCCCGCACCGGGCCGCGTGCTCGCGTACGGCGTCGACCAGAGACCGTCCGGCAGCCCGCTCCGTATCCTCGGCCGCGTCCAGCGCCTCGGCGGCACGCGCCAGCTCGGTCTCCGTCTCGTCGAGCCGGAGTACGGCAGTCCGGCGCCCGGCCGCTGCCTCGTCGGCCTGGTCGGCGAGCGCCTCGACATGCGTAAGGGTGCGGCGTCTGCGGTCGGTCGCTTCGGCTACTGCGGCCCGCAGGTCGCCGGCCGCCTGCCCTTCGTCCCCGGGGAGGCCCATCCCGGCTGCCGCCGCCACTTCCCCGGCACGGAGCAGCGTGTCCCCGGCCAGCTCCTCGGCGGACCTGAGCCGGTTCTCCGCGGCGCCGAGGCGGCCGAGCGCCTTGGTGTGCTGCAGGGACGCCTTCTCCCGGTCGTCGTGCGCGCGGTTGAAGTCGTCCTCTGCTCGCTCCAACGCCTTTGCGGTCCGTTCCAGTTCGCGGGCGCTGCGCATCTCCGGTCCTTCGCGCAGGGCCGCGTCGGCCGCCTCCAGCCGCGCCCGGGTCCCGGTCAGTGCGGCGACGCGCTCCTCCGCCGCCGTCCGGTCCTCCTCCGCCGCGGTCTTCTCGGCCTGCGCCTCGGCGAGATCGCGCAGCAGCTGTTCGTACTTCGAGTGCTCACTGCGCGGGAGGCGGGCGCGACGACGGGAGGCGGCGCGGGCGTAGCGCCGGTAGTGGTCCAGGAACGTGGAGGCGGCCTTCTCGGCGGCCCCCGCCGCCAGCAGCTCCTCCTTCTCCTCGTCCAGGGAGCGGAAGGCCTCGGCCACGTCCGCGACGACGGCCTGGTCCATCGGCGGGAGGGCCTCGGTGAGGGCACGGGAGAGGGCGACCTCGTTGGGACGCTTGGACAACTGCGGCTGGCGCAGTTGGATGAGCAGGTCCACGAGGGCCGCGTAGCGCTGTTCCCCGAGGCCGAACAGGGCTTCGTCGACGGCCCGGCGGTAGGCCTTGGCCTGGTCGTAGACCATCCCCCGTCCGTCGATGGCTTCGATGAGCCGGTCCCGTGACAGGACGGTGCCGGTGGCGTCGAGCAGGCTCAGCGCCCCGTCCGCGCGCGCTCCGGCGGGACCGTGGTCGATCCGCTGGCCGGTCACCGCCCACCAGTGCCGGGCGATGCCGCGTCCGGTGACGGCCTTGAGCCCGCACAGGAGGGTACGGAACTGCTCCTCGCCGCTCACCTCGTCCCGGCGGCCGAACTCCACCCAGGTGTAGCCGAGGCGTTCGGAGTGCGGGTGCTCGCCGCCGAGCAGGAGGTTCCACTCCATCCGCTTGCCGGCGTCGCCGTCCGGTTCGACCCGGCGGGCGCCGAGGTCCCCGTCGAGCAGGAAGGGCAGGGTCAGGGCCAGCACCTTGGACTTGCCGGTTCCGTTGTTCCCCCGGAGCAGCAGCCGGCCGTCGCGGAAGTGGAACTCCTCCACGTCGTAGTGGAAGAGGTCGACGAGACCGATCCGCAGCGGCTGCCAGCGGGGGCGCGCCGGGGTGGGGAGCGCGGGACGGGGGGTCAAGGCAGGTACGCCTTTCGCTGCGTCGGCACCTGCGCGGTGCCGGTTGTACGGGGTTCGAGTACGACGGTCTCGCCGACCGCGTAGCGGGCGAGCGCCGGGCGGGGCACGACCCCGTCGGCCGTGCGGGCGACCAGGCCGAGGGCGGCCAGCCGGGCGACGGCCTGCGCGGCCAGGTCACTCTCGGCCCCGGGTTCCTGCGCCGACTTGGACCAGAATCCGCTGTGCTCGGAGGCCAGTTCGGCGACGCGGCGCTCCAGGTCGGCCATGGGTACAACGAGGCCTCCGACCGCCGTGAGGTACTCGGCGAGCAGGAGGGTGACGTGGCCCCGGGTGCCTGATTCGGGCATGCGGACGTCGGTGAGGTCGTCCTCGGGGTCGACCATGGCGATGCCTTCGGCGCGCACTTCGGCGACCAGCCCGGTCAGTTCGTTGATGCGGGCGGTGAGGAAGCCGCGCTGGCGCGTGAGGTAGCCGAGTTCGGCGTCGGTCAGCTCGTCGTAGTAGAGGACGGGGTCGTCGAGCAGCCTCCGGGTCAGCGAGCGGCGCATGGCACGGAAGCGCAGCTCGTCGCTGTCGAGGGCGGTCTCGGCGGCGAGCTCGGCGATCCGGTCCTCCAGCGTTTCGGCCCGGACGGTGGAGGGGCCCCGGCGGGTGGCGAGCAGCCCCGCGAGCACCCGCCGTTCGACGTCGTACAGGACGTCGCCTGCTCCGCTGACGTACGCGTCCTCGTCGCCGGCGACGCGCCGCAGGACTCCGAGGTGGAGCAGGAGCCGTACGACGGCGGCCAGGTCGAGCCGCTCGTCACGGCGGTCCAGGGTGAACTGGATGCCCGCCGCGGCCAGGTGGGGGTCCTTGGCGTCCAGCACGATCTGGCCGGCCAGCCGGCCCAGCGCAATCTGCGCCTCGCCGCGTTCGAGGGCGGCCAGGGCGAGGCAGAGCAGGACGTACCGACGGCGGCTGAAGGGGACTGCGTTGCGGGTGACCTCGCGCGCCGGGTGCGTGGTATCGCCCGGCACGCCGGGGATCTTGCCCAGCCGGGCGGTCTCGGCGTCGACCTGGAGGGACCAGCCGGTGTTCCGGTCGAACCACTCGCGCAGCTCGGAGGCGTGTCGCCGGACGAGGCGGAACTCGTCGGCGTACGCGCCGTGGGCGAGCAGCAGCGGCTGCTTCAGCAGGGCACGGGCGGCCTTGCGCCGCTCGGCGGCGTGCTGCCCTTCGAGTACTTCGGCGAGCGGTGTCGTCATCACGCCCCGCCCCTTCCTTCGGTGAGGTCGACGATCTCGATGGTGTGGTCCGGGCCCCGGAAGTTCCCGTCCGGGGTGCGGACCTCGGCCGTCGACCCGTCGGTCGGTGCGGTCAGCCGGATCTCCATGGAGCCGTCGCCACTGGTGGCGGCCGTGTGCGTCATCCCGGGCCGCCAGGTGGCCAGTGCGTCGCCGAGAAGCTGGAGGAAGAGCCGGAAGCTGAGGGGATCCAGCTCGCCGAGTCCGGACAGCCTGGTGATGCCGTGGGTCACGAGCCGGGCCCGGGCGGCGGCCGTCTCGGCGGCCTGCTTGGCGGCCGTCTCGGCGAGCAGCCGGCGCGCCTGCTGCCGGTCCTCGACTTTGCGGGGTCTGCCGCGCCGCTCGTAGCTTCCCGTACGGCGCAGCTGCGGGCTGATCCGCAGCGGCGCGGCATCGGCCCACGCGGTTCCAGCGGGCTCGGGGCGGGCCTTGCGGGCGGCCAGTGTCTCCGCGTCCACGGTGAGGTGCCGGGCAGGGTACAGGCCGAAGGCGGTGCGCCACAGTCGGTGCCGGGCGTCGTCGTCGGGCGCTTCGGCGAACCAGCGCGCGAGGGTACGGAAGTCCGCGGAGCGGTCCGAACGCCCTGCCCGACGCTCGTTCAGCGACCGTACGACGGCCAGCAGCTGCGGGATCGCTCCCAGTGCCCGGCCGCGCAGCAGCCGGGCCTGCGACTCCCGGCCGTCCCTGCTGAGGAACCACGCCGCGAGGCCCGCCCATCTTCCGGCCCACCGCTCGTACGCGGCCTGCCCCGCGTGCGCCGCCTCCTGCGGGGTGGCGTCCACCGCCTCACGGGCGGCTGCGGCACGCAACAACCGCTCGATGCTCCCGCCCTCCTCCAGCTCCAGGATCAGCCGGGCGATGCGGCCGCCGAGGGTGATCAGGTCCTGGATGAACCGCTCCAGGTACTGGATGAGCTGGTCCTTGTAGGCGAGGAAGACCTCCTCCCCCACGTCGTGGAGGTCGATGGTCCGCTGGAGGGAGCCCATGAAGGCCCGCGCGTTGTCGGCGAGCGCGCCGAAGCGACTCGCGAGCCCGTCGAGCGCGAGATGCGTCTTGGCCGGATCCGGTTCGTCCTCGGCGGCGAGCACGAGAAGGGCCCGCAGCTGGGTGACGATGTCGTGCAGCGCGACGGCCTGGAGCGCGCCCCGCCGCCCGAGCGCCTCGTCGTAGGCGGACAGGGCCTCCTCCGCCGCCTCGCCCTCCCGCGTGAGCTGGTAGATGAAGCGCTTCCGGTAGAAGTCCTCGACGGCGGTGACCCGCCCGGTGTCCGGATCGGCCCGCAGGTTCCCCCACGCGACCAGCTTGTCCAGCGCGCCGACGACACCTTCCAACTCCCCGGGCCGCACGCCGCCGGGCAACGCCGCGTACACGTCCTCGGGCCGCAGATGCACCGCGAACCGCTCCTTGGCAACGAGGAAGGCCCGCATCACCGAGCGGTAGAGCAGCACGTTGGGTGCGGTGAGATGCGCGAAGGGCCCGTACCCGTCGTGCGGGCCTTGCACCTGCGGAGAGGTCATGTCCATTGGCCGACATCCTCCTGGAGCCCCGTCCATGATCGGCAGGGACTTCGACAGTTGGCCGAATCACATCGATTCTGATCATGTCCGGCTCACGACGCCCTCACCAGAAGCGTTGGGGGACGCCCGTGCGCTGGAGTTCCGCGACGTGTTCCGCGGCGCGCGCCGGCGCGGAGCCTCCTCTGGTGAGCGTTCCGGCTTCGACGTCGCGGTCCACCCCGGATCGCGTGAAGTCGGCGCTCCGTTCCGTCCGAGCACGGCGACCTGGACGTCGAGGGGCTCAGCACGTTGCACGTTCAGCACGGCGATCCCCAGGAGCGCGCCCGCCGCCACGCCGAGCACCCGCTGCGGCGGCGCGGTCGGCAGCTGGCGCGATCCGGTCGGTCACCCCGGGTGACCCCTGGCGGATCGCGTCGTGGCCCACGGTCAGGGCCTCAGGCCAGGCTGCCGTACCGGGGGTCCTGTCCGGATATCGGCAACATAGTCGATTAACGGCGACTAACCCATTTGGCCGCCGGTGAGAAGCTGGTCTATGCAGAGGGTTACACATTTTGTTGAACTACCCCTATGAACTGCCAAAAGATCTTGACGTCCCTCCAGGCCGTGGATAAGTTTCAGTCGACCTACACGGGGGAGCGGATGCGGGCCTGAAGGCGCCGTATCAGAACGGGGAGTCGGGGAGTTCGCGGCTGAGTCAGCCGATATACCGCAGTGACTCGCGGTTTCTTCGGGCGCGGCCGTACGTCTGTGCATTTTCTTTGCCGCGCGGTGATTTCGGCATGCCTGAATGCCGTTGTCCCCCTTTTTTCTTTTCCTCTCACATGGTGTGAGTCCTTCCACAGAGCTTCGGGATCCCCCTGCCTGCGCACCCGTGCGCAGCAATGGGGTGTGACCGATGGGAGTCCTGCAGCTCGCAGGCTCCTGAGCGCCCGAGTGGGCGACTACGTGTTCAAGGAGGTGAAAAACATGGAGAACCTGGACGTCATCGAGGTTGAGGACGACATCGTCGAGTTCGAGTCCGCCGAGGACAACGCCGCCAACGTCGGCAACATCGGCAACATCGGAAATATCGGCAACATCGGCAACATCGGCAACATCGGCAACATCGGCAACATCTGATGAAGCTGGCTGGCGGGGGCCTCCCGGCCCCCGCCACATTACGGAAGGGATGTACCGGACGTGGCGCGCTCGGTCATAGAAGAAAAGATGGAAGCGGCGCGCAAGCTGGCCCGCGCGCTTTCCGACAACAATGACGGGTCAATCGACTCGATTTACATAGCGGGAAGCCTGACGGCCGGACTCGGGAATCCCACCAGTGATGCCGATTTGTTCGTCCTCTATGCCGACGAAGCAGCTATGGGCGACGACGTCTCGCAGTACAACGTCGACGGGCACCGCGTGGACGTGGAGCGCTACACCCTCGCCTTCGTCGAGGAAGCCGTAGGCGAAATCACGTCATTCCGCCTCCGTCGCGACAACCTGACGGACCTTCACAAGCTGCCGTCCAAACTGGACTTCGTCTGCCGCCTGTACACCTCGGAGATCCTGCTCTCCTCCCCGGCGCTCACGGCCTTCCAGCAGCGCATCGATGAGTCCATCGGCGCCATCCGCCAGGTCGCGGTGAACCACTCGGCCATCGCGATCAACGGCCACCTCGAGGACTTCCTCGGTGCCTCCGTCGACGGCGACCTGGAGACGGCCGCACTGGTCGGCCAGGAACTCACGGCCTACGCCGGCAAGGCCGTCGCGGCCGCCTCGGGCGACCTGTACCACAGCAAGAAGTGGGTCTACAAGCAGCTCGCCCGCACCCCCGTCGAAGGCTTCCCCAAGGCCGCGTTCACCGACTTCCAGCGCGGCACCTGGACCGACCGTGGCACCGCCGCCGCCGAAGAGCTGGTGTTCTTCGTGCAGACCTGCATCGCCGCCAGCCAGCTCCTCAGCCGCCAGAACGTCCCCCTCGACGTCTGGCCGGCCTGGACCGCCCCCGCCGTGCCCGCCGCCGACGGCCTGTGGCGCAACCCCTCGTACAACGTCCTCGGCCAGGACGAGGGCGTCCTTCTCCACTGGGAGCTGCGCCGCCAGCTGATGCTGCGCGACCCGGCCGCGTTCGTCTGGGCGCTGTGCGACGGCCGCGGACCGCAGGACGTGGTGAAGGCCGTGGAACAGCTCGCCGAGCACGTTCCCGCCCTGAAGACGATGACCGCCGAGCGCGTCGAGAAGCTCCTGGCGTCGCTGCGCGAGCGCGACCTGGTGCAGCCGCAGCCGTACTCCGTCCTGCGTTCGATCTGACCGGGGCGCACGGCGATGGGAAGCGTGATGAGTGAAGGACCCGGGAAGCCGGGGAGGTCCGGGGGACCCGCGGCCGGGCACGACGACGGCGCCGGGCAGCTCCTGGAGCTGGCCCAGTGGGCCGTGGAACGGCTGCGGGGCTCCGCGGACTATGTGCAGGTCTACGCCGAGAGCACCCTGGAGGTACGCGTCGAGTGCCTCGACGGGGACGTCCTCGCCACCTGCGCCGAGCCGCGCGACGGGCTCGGCGCCATGGTCCGCACCGGCGACCGCTGGCGCCACCGTGCCTTCCCGGTGACCGAACTCGACGCGCTTCCCGCCTGGTTGGACGCAACGCAGGCCTCCGGCGCCGGTCCCGTGCGCCCCACCGGGTCCGCCGGGTCCGCCGCGCGGTGGCCGGAGCGCGAAGACATCCGCTTCACGCCCGTGGCCGCGCAGGACTGGCTCGTCCACGACGCCTCCGTGCCGCACTCCCTGCGCACGATGGAGGACTTCACCGCACGCACCATCGCCGTCGCCGACACCGACGGCGTGCGGGCGAGCTCCGCCTCCCGCCTCGTCCGCCGCCGCGTCGAGGCCACCGTCACCACCGACGGTGGCCGCTACCGCGGCCTCAACCGCTGGCTCGAACGCGGCCCGGCGGCCGGCCACGGCCACGGCCGCGGCGCGGACAGCGGGCCCACCACCCCGCAGGACGTCGCCCGCGTGGCCCTCGGCCATGCGCACGACTCCGCACGGGCCGCCCTGCGCGGCCGCCACCGTACCCCCGTCGTCTTCGGCCCGACCGCGGCCGTCGGCTTCCTCCACGAGCTGGTCGGGCACGCCCTGGAGGGCGACAACTTCGCGATGAGCAGCGACTACATCACCGCGCTGCGCAAGCCCGGCGCGGTCCCCGACCTGCTCACCCTGCACGACGACGCCACCCTCGCCGACGGATACGGCTCGTACACCATCGACGACGAGGGCACCGAAGGCCGCACCACCGTCCTGGTGGCCAACGGGGAGATCGGCTCGCCCCTCACCTCGGTACGCGCGGCCCAGCGCCACGGCTACACCCCCACCGGCAACGGCCGCCGCCGCGACTACCGCGAACTGCCGCTGCCCCGGGCCAGCAACACCGTGGTTCCGCCCGGCACCGAAGACCCGGCCGCGCTGGCCGAAACCTCCCGCGAGGGCCTGCTGCACGTCGGCTGCCTGGGCGCCGGGATGATCAACCTCGCCACCGGAGAGTTCTCCTTCGCGGCCCTCAACTGCACCTACCTCACCCCTGACGGGCACCGTGTCCCGGTCCGCGACGTCAGCCTGTTCGGCGACGCCCTGGACACCCTGCGCCGGGCCGAGGCGGTCGGTTCGGACTTCGGCGGCGACAGCATCACCTGCGGAAAGCAGGGCCAGATGATCGGGATCGGTCTCTTCTCGCCCTCGATGCGCTACTCCGCCCTGGATTGGAGCGCGGCATGAGAGTGCTGGAGACCAGAACCGCCGAGGCCCTGGCCACCACGGCCGCCGTCGAAGCCGCTCTGCGCACGGGCGAGCACGCGTCCACCCACCTCGAACGGACCACCCGGCGCCGGCTCACCGTCGACCCGGCGGGCCGCAAGCGGCTCTTCCACGACGACGCCGGCTTCGGCGGCTTCGTCCGCCTCGGCCACGCCGGCCGGGAGCTGTACCTCAACGCCGGGCAGCTCAGTGAACAGGGAACGGCCGCCCTCCTCGCCACAGGACGCCGGCTCCTCCATCTCGGCAGCCCCCTGCCCGCCACCGAGCGGACCCCGGCCCACCACCGCGCCGCTGCCTCGGACGGCGGCTGGCAGACCACCACCGGTCGGCTCGACATGGCCTCCGCCGCCGCAGGCGCGGCCGACCTCCGTGATGCCGTCGCCGCCCGGCTCGGCGCCGGACAGCACCTCGGCGCCCTGCAGATCTGCGACCAGCTGCGCGAGTCGGTCCACGCCCACACCGCGGGCACCCCCGTCCGGGACCAGTGCTACGGGGTCGAGCTGACGGCCGTCGCCACCAGCGCCGACGGCACCCGCGCGGTCTCCGCCTCCCGGTACGCCACCGGGCTCGACGCGATCGACCCGGCCTGCCTGGGCCGCGAACTGAGCCTCATGGAGACGGGCATGTGCGCGGGCGAGCGCCCCTACGAAGGCCCCCGTGTCGTCTTCGCCCCCACCGCCACCGCCCAGCTGCTGCGCGCCCTGACGAGCACGATCCTGCTCAACCCCCTCACCCGTCCGGCGCCCCTGATCACCTCGCTCGTGGACGAGGGCCCCCGCCCCGACGCGTGCGGCGCACGCTCCTTCGACTGCGAGGGCACGGCCACCGGAGCCACCGCCCTCGTCGGCCCGGACGGCGTCCAGCACACCGTCGCCACCCGCAAGGCACACGCCGGCGGTGAGGGCGCCGAAGCGGCCACGGCCGGCCGGCTCACCGGGCACGCCTGGTGGAACCCGCTGAAGAACTTCCCCCAGCTCGGCGCAGGCAACGTCCGCCTGACCCCGGCAGGCGCGGGCGCCGGCCTGCTGGACGGCGAACGCTGCGTGGTCGTGGACGCCCGCACCCTGGGCGTCGAGGAGTTCCGCTCCGGCGGACAGCTCGCCTTCCGCCTGCTGGCCGCCCGCGCGGTGGACGGCGTCCCTCAGGAAGCCTTCCGTCCCATGTCCGTCGAGGGCGAGGCCATCGACTTCCTCGCGTCCGTCACGGCGGTCGGCGAGCACGTGTCGTACTTCCCCGGACAGATCTCCGCCGGTGGCGGATACCTGGAGATGGATCTCAGCCGGGTCACCTCGAAAGCGAGAGAACGATGAACACGCTCGGCAAGGGCCTCGAAGCCCGGGGACTCGTCCGTGAGTTCACGACCAAGGACGGCATCGTGCGCCGGGCGGTCGACGACGTCACGCTGACCGTCGGCCCCGGCGAACTGGTCTCCGTCCTCGGCCCCAACGGCGCGGGCAAGACCACCACCGTCAAAATGCTCACCGGCCTGCTGCTGCCCACCTCCGGCACCGTGCTGATCAACGGGCACGACGTCGTGCGTTCCCGCCGCCGCGCCTCCCTGGCCTGCGGATTCAGCCTCGGCGGCGACACCGGCCTGTACCCGAGGCTGACCGCCCGCCAGAACTTGGAATTCTTCGGGCTGATGTACGGCCTGCGCGGCGCGCGGCTGGAGGCCCGGGCCGCGCTGCTGCTCGACGAGGTCGTCCTCGCCGACCGCGCCGGTGACCTCGTAGGCTCCTTCTCCCGTGGCATGAAGCAGCGCCTGCACCTGGCGCGTGCCCTGCTCCACGACCCGGCCGTGCTCATCCTGGACGAGCCGTCCGCCGGCCTCGACCCCCAGTCCGCCGCCGCCATGCGCGCCCTCGTGGCACGGCTGGCGGGGGAGGGCCGCAGCATCCTGCTGACCACGCACGACATGCGCGAAGCCGAGGAACTCAGCAACCGCGTCGTGCTGATGAAGGGGGGCCGCGTCCACACCGAGTCCACGGCCGCCGAACTGCGGCTGACCGCCGCCGAACGCCTGGGACACGTGGTCAACGCCGTCTTCTCCGCCGCGCGGATCCCCGACGGGATCAGCGACTGCCCCGGGCTGATGTCCACCGACCAGAACGGCGCCGCCCTCACCCTGCGGGTGTCCGACGGGGCCGCCGCCGTCCAGTGGCTGCTCGCCACCTTCCCGGGCATGACCAGCAGCGTCGCCGTCACCCCGCCCACCCTCGAAGAGGTCTTCCTCGACATGGTGGCGACCTCATGACGGCCCTGACCCCCCACTCGGCCGAGGCCGCCGGCCGCCTCGGATGGCCCCTGCCCACCTTCCTGCGGGCCATGGCAGACCAGCTGCGGATGCACGCCTCCAGCCCCATGGCCGTCTTCTCCACGCTGGCCATGCCCTGCGTCTTCGCGTTCGTCGTGCACGCCAATGCCACCGGCGCCGCCCGCGAGACTTCCGGTGACATGGCAGTGGGCTCCGCGGGCATCGGCATGCTCGACTCGATCATCGTGCTCGTCGTCGTCAGCCTGCTCGGCGAGAAGCAGTGGAAGACGCTCTACGCGGCCCTCGGCAGCCCCGGCGGCCTCGTTCCGGTGGTCCTCGGCAGACTGACCGGCACCGCCGTCCAGTCGCTGACCGCCCTGCCGGGCACGCTGGTCGTCCTGCTGCTGCTGTTCGGCCTCGGCGACGGCTTCGACTGGGCGCGCTGGCTCGCCGGCGGAGTCCTGCTGGCCTTCGCGACCGCCTCCGTGGTGGGCCTGCTCGGCTTCGCGGTGCTGCGCTTCCCCTACTCGGCCGGCATGACGAACGGACTGACCGGCCTGGTGATGGCGCTCAGCGCGCTCATCGTCCCGCAGTCCGCCCTGCCGGGCCCGGTCCAGAAGCTCGCGCTCGTCATCCCGCAGTCCCACGTCATGGCCTGGGTCCGCGGCGGTGGTACGGGCGAACTGCTCGCCGCCCTCGCCCTGACCGGCGTCTTCTGCGGACTTGTCGTCCTCGCCGTCCGGCGGCTGGAGAGCAACGCTCGCCGCCAGGCCCTACCCCTGGAGGCGTAACCCATGGCCCCCCTCACGGAGGACCGCCAGGGCAGCGCCGCCGGCGCCGCCCTGCACGGCGCGGCGCTCTCGTACCGCGCCCTGTTCACCTGGCTCAACCCGCTCGGTTACCTCAGCTCCCGCATCGTCCGCCCGATCGGCACGGCGATCGCGTTCATCTCCCTGTCCACGCACTACGGGGCGGCCGCCGGGCGCATGCTCGTCGCCTGCAGCCTGCTGGCGGGCGCCGGCGCCGTCGTGTACGGCATGGCCCTGTCGATCGGGAACGAGCGCTCGTTCGGGACCCTGGGGATCTGGCTGGCCTCACCCCAGAACAAGCTGGCCTCGGCCTGCCAGCGGGCGCTGCCGCACATCGTGGACGGAATCGTCGGAGGACTGTGCACGTACCTCGTGTGCTGTTTGCTCTACACCACCCTGCCGATGGGAGTGGCGGAGTTCTCCGGCCTGCTGGCCGTCGGCGTACTGACCACCGCCGGTTTCGGCCTGTCGCTGTCGGCGCTCGCCCTGGTCATCGAGGACCTGTTCGTGGGGCCGAACACGGCGGAGCTGATCCTCATGATCCTGTCCGGCACCCTCGTGCCGCAGGACCGGCTGCCCGGCTTCCTGGTGCCCGTCAGCCAGGCCATGCCCCTCAGCCACGCCATGAGCGCGGTCGATCGGAGCCTCGCGGGCCGGGCATACGGGGCGGCCGTGCCGGCCGAACTGCTCGTCGGAGCCGTCTGGTTCGCGGTCGGCGTGCTCTTCCTGCACCTGGCGGTGCGCCGCGCGTCCGCCCGCACCGCGCTCGGCAACGCCTAGGGCCGTCGAGCCCGGCCTGATCCGAAAGACAGGCCCTTAGAACACCCAAGAGAGAAAAGTGAGCGACATGTCTACCTTCAGCCCCTCGGCGAACGCCTGGATCGACCCGCGCGGAGCCTTCGCGGCGACCGCCGGCCGACGTGACGGCCTGATCGTCCGGGACGGCCTGACCCCCCGTCCGCTGGCCGTCGACGAGCCCTACTTCGTGCCCTCCCTGCCGGTCGAGGTGCACTGCCACGGGCTGGGAGACGTCGACTTCTCCAACTTCGCGGAGATCGACCTCCACGCGGTCGACAAGCACGCCGCGTCCGAGGGCCTGCTGTGCATCCCCACCCTCTACCTCCAGCAGGAGCGGCTCGACGGCTTCGTGGAGTTCATGCGGGGCTTCGCCGCGCTGAAGGCCGACGGACAACTGCCGTTCATCCCCGCCATCGCCCTGGAAGGACCGCTCGTCGCCAGCTTCGGCGGCACCCCGGCCTCCTCGGTGTGGGCGCCCTCCAAGGAAGAGTGGGAGAAGCTCGCGAGCTGTGGTCCCCTCGGCCTCGTCTACATCATGATCTCCCCGGATGCCCTCCAGTCCAGCTCCTACCTCGCGGCCCAGTTCACCCCGGACCACCCCCCGCTGGAGTGGATCGTCACCCGCCTCGTCGAGAACGGCATCCGGCCGGCCCTGGGCCACTTCGCCAAGGAAGACCCGCAGATCGGCGCCGACTGCATCGAAGAAGTGCTCGCGGCGGCCGAAGCTGCCGACTGCCCGCACACCGGCGTCCGTGTGGTCACCGACCACCTCTTCAACGAGATGCCGCTGCTGATCAAGCACGCATTCCGCACCTCCAAGGCCCGCGCCAACCGCGACGCCCTGCTGGCGAGCTACGACCTGCCGTCGTGGAACCTCGCCGACCTCCACGAGCAGGTCGGCCCCGTACCGGCCGCCATCATGCGCGGCGCCCACCAGGGCCGCATCGCCGCCTGCCTGAACTTCGACGGCGAACACGTCGACTTCGCCATCGCCAAGCGCGCCATCGAGATCGTCGGCCCCCACAACATGATGCTGATGACCGACCGCAGCGACACCGCGCGCCTCGCCGGCCAGGACCTCCACCAGGAGGCCGGCAGCGACCTCTGGTACCAGGAGCAGGGCGTCGTCGCCGCCGGCACCCAGCCGATCGACCAGCAGATCGCCAACGTCAGGGCCCTGGGCGTCGGCGAGAGCGACATCTGGCACCTGGTCTCCTTCACCGCCTACCGGACCTTCTTCCCGGAGATCGACCTCACGGGAACGCAGTTCGGTCACGGCTGCCACGTCGACGCCGAGCGCCGTCGCATCGCCCTCCTCTGAGCACGGCGCGACCGCGGACCGTAGTGAAAGCAAAGCAAGGAGCACCATGATGGGGACGACGGGGAACCCCGGCGAACGCATGCACGACATACCGCCGCGGCTGCTGGCGGCGATCACCCGCTCACCGGTCAAGGCCCGGCTCTTCGGCGCGGACACCTATCTGCGCGAAGCCGCCTGGACCTTCGGCGACCACGTGGACGACGTGCTCGGCACCGCCCTGTGCGTGCTCAAGCCGGACGCCGCCGTCGGACGCCGCTACGGCACGGCCATGGAAGCGCTGCGCGACCACGGCTTCCGGCCCGTTGACGTCCTTCGGGTGCGCCACAGCAGGCTGACGATCCGCGAGACCTGGCGCTTCCAGCTCAACTTCGCCGACCGCGAGCGGATCGCCACCATGGACCTGTACCTGCGGTCCCTGGACAGCGTCCTGCTCGTCCTGCACGACGAACGCCACCGGCCGGGCGCCGTCCCCGCCTCGGTCCGGCTCGCCTCCCTCAAGGGCCCCGCCACCGCTGAGCTGCGCCGCCCCGAGCACCTGCGCGAGCGGCTCGGGGCGCTCAACGGCCTGTTCAACTTCGTGCACACCGCCGACGAACCCATCGACGTCCTGCGCGACCTCGGACTGCTGCTGGAAGAGGGGGACCGGATCCGCGTGCGCACGCGCATCCTCGCCCGCCACGACGCACGCGAGGAAGCGCGCCGGGTCTTCGACGCGATCGAGAACGCGACGCCGCCGCACGACCTCGACCCGGAACACAGCTGGCAGCGGCTGACCCGGTCCGCCGCGCCCGCCGGTGAGGCCGCCCGCGCCAGGGCGGCGGGGAGGACCGTCACCGCGACCGAACTGCTGCGCGCCGCCCAGCACTCCGACGCGGACCCGGCCGACCTTTGGGACCTGCTGTCCGTCCTCACCACGACCGTACGGTTCAACACCCCGGGCATCGAGCGGCTCTTCCCCAACGTCCTGCTCAGCGCCTGGCAGGAGGACCCTCGATGACCAGCCCCCACGTGTGCGTCTGCCACCGCGTCACCGAGGACGAGATCATCGGCTTGATCCGGAGCGGGATCACCACCGCCGACGGCATCGGCGAGCAGTGCGGGGCCGGCGAGGGCTGCGGCGACTGCCGCGAGATGGTCGACGAGCTCATCGAGGACTTCGCCGAAGACCTCACCCACGGCTCGGCCGGGGACCTCCGCCCGGACCCGGCCGAGGACCCCTCCCAGGACGCCGGCCTCGTCACGGCCTCGACGGACGGCCACGGGAGCCACCAGCACGCGCGGGCGGTGACCGGTGCCCGCCACTGACGACCACGAGCAGCCCGCACCGTTCTGGCGCACCACGCTGGAAGAGGCCGCGGCCTTCCCCCTCGCCACCGAAACCGTCAGGCAAGCCACCCCGCTGCCCCGCACCGCGGTGTACGACCTTTCCTTCGCCGGCGCCCACGGCCACCGGATCAGCGGCTGGCTCCTCCTGCCCGCCGACAGCCCCCGCCCCCTGCCCTGTGTGGTGCAGTACCTCGGATACGGCGAAGGCCGAGGCCACGCACTCGACCGGCTGCTGTGGCCGGCCCTCGGCTACGCCACCCTCGTCGTCGACACCCGCGGCCAGAGCGGCGCCGGCGGCCGCCGGGGCGCCACCCCCGACCCGGTCGGCCTGACCCACCCGCAGGTCCCCGGCTTCACGACGCGCGGCATCCTCGACCCCCGTACCTACTACTACCGCGACGCGTACACCGACGCGGTACGAGCGGTCGAGGCCGCCGCCTCCCACCCCGCCGTCGACCCCGCACGCATCGCCACCGCCGGCTGCAGCCAGGGCGGCCAGCTCGCCCTGGCCGCCGCCGTGCTGAGCCCCCTGGTCGCCGCGGCGCTCGTGGAATCACCGTTCCTCTCCGCCGTCACCGACCTGGCCCGCCTCCCCGACCGGCAGCCCTACCGGGAGCTCCTGCGCTTCGCCGAGTCCTACCCCGACCTCGCCCCGCGCGCCCTGCGGACCCTGGGCCTGTTCGACGTGGCCCGGCTCGCCGCCCACGGCCGCTGCCCGGCACTGTTCTCCGTGGCCGGGCGCGACCTGCGCTGCGCACCGGAAACCGGGTACGCCGCCCACGCGAACTACCCGGCCCAGAAGGAGCTCCTGACCTGGCCGACGGCCGAGCACGCCGCTCCCAACACCCCGCTGCGACTGGCCGAGGCCCGGTTCCTCGCGGCCGTCTTCGCCCGGCCGCCGGCCGGGGCCCGCACCCCCGCCTTCTGGCAGGAAGGACACGACCAGACATGAGTCTGCTGCGCTCCGACAGCCCGCCCGTCGACAGGCTGACCGAGGTCGGCGCCGACATCCGCGATGCCGTCACCTGGTCCCGGGAGAAGGCCGACCTGTACGCGGTCGACCAGTACTTCCGCGAGGCGTGCTGGACCTTCGGCGACATGACCGGACAGATGCTCGGCGTCGCGCTGTGCATGCTCAAGTCCGAGGCCACCGCCGGCCGCCGGCTGCGGCCCGCTCTGCGCATCCTGCGGGAAGAGGGCTTCCACCCCGTCGACATGGTGCGCTTCCGGCACGACCGGCTCACGATCCGCGAGGTCTGGCGCTACCAGTTCAACATCGCCTCCCGCGAGCGCATCGAGGCGATGGACGTCATCCTGCCCAGCACCGACACCATCGCCCTGGTCCTGCGCGACGAGCGCTGGACCCCCGGCGCCCTGCCCGCCGCGGTCCGCCTCAACGCGCTCAAGGGACCGGCCGACCCGGCCCTGCGCGGACCCGAGCACCTGCGCCACCGGCTCGGCGTCGTCAACGGGCTCTTCAACTTCACGCACATCTCCGACGAACCGGCCGACGTGCTCCGCGAGATCGCCGTGATCTGCGACGAACCCCGGCGCGAACTCATGCGCCGCCGCATCCTGGACGGGCACGACGCCCGCCTCGAGGTGCTCACCGCCTTCCAGGACCTCGAAAGCCGCCACCCCGCGCACGACTTCGACCTGGAGGCCAGCTGGGGACGGCTCGCCGAGGCCCCCGGCCCGCTCGGCGAACCCGCCCGCCGGCGCGCCCAGGGCACACCGCCGCCACTCGCCGAAATCCTCGAACTGACCCGCGCCACCCCCGTGGACAGCCCCCACCGCTGGGACCTGCTGACCGTGGTGACGCATCTGCTGACCGTGATGAACACCCCCGGCGTGACGCCCACCGTCCCCAACGTCACCCAGGCATGGCGGCCGGCCGGCCACCCGGCGGGAGCCGCCTCGTGAGCGCCGTGCTGGCCACCGTCAACCTCGGCGTCGAGCGCACCGGATCCTGGACGGACGTCGGCCGCAGCGGCATCGACAAGCGCCCCGTCCCGCACCGGGTGACGGCACGCACCTGGGGCCTGGAAGGCGACCTGGTCGCCAACCCCAAGGTGCACGGCGGCCCCGACAAGGCCGTCTACGCCTTCGCCCGCGAGGACGCCGTCTTCTGGGAACACGAGCTCGGCCGCGAGGTCCACCCCGGAAACGTCGGCGAGAACTTCTCCACCACCGGCCTGGACATCACCGGCGCCGAAGTCGGGGAACAGTGGGCCATCGGGGACGCCGTGTTCGAGGTGATCAGAGCCCGCAAACCCTGTCGCGTCTTCGCCGGCTTCTGGGACGTACCGGACCTCGTCACCCGGTTCATCGCCCATGGCGCCCCCGGCGCGTACCTGCGCGTGCTCAAGGAGGGCACCGTCGGTGCGGGCGACCCCATCGAGATCGTCAAGCGCCCGGGCCACGGCGTCACCATCGGGCTGATGCTGCGCGCCCTGACCACCGAACGGCACCTGCTGCCCCGCTTCCTCGACGCCCCGCAGATGCTTCCCAAGCACCACGAAAAGGCCCGCCAGTGGCTGGCCGCCCACCACGAGACGGAAAGTGTGACGCGATGACGACGACCACCCCGCAGCCGCTGATCGACCCGGCCCGGCTGGCCGCGCTGGACTGGAGCGACATGCCGGCCCTGCACGGCCCCATGGAAGAGCTCCTCGGCGAGCTGGTGTCCTCCCCGACCTGGCTGAACGACGCCTTCGACCACGTGCTGCGCACCCCCGAACTCCTCGCCCAGTGCGAGCGCCTCCAGGAACTCGACCGTGTCGTCCTCGTCAACGACAAGGCCAGCGACGTACGCGTACGGCTGCACGTCTTCACCGGCAGCGGCTTCGACCGCCCCCACAACCACCGGTGGAGCTTCGGCAGCCGCATCCTCCACGGCAGCTACCAGCACCACCTCTTCGGCGACTACGAGAACCTGGACACCTCCACCCGCATCGGCGCCCCCGCCCTGGTCCGCGAGGAGACCGCCGGATCCGGCTACGTCATCCGCCACACCATGGTCCACACGGTCAGCTCCGCGCCCGGCACCACCTCGCTGATCGTCCGCGGCCCCGCGGAGAAGGACCGTTTCGTGGTGATGAACCGCGACACCGGCGAGGCCTGGTGGCAGTACGGCCAGAAGGCGGAGAAGCCCGAGGACCAGGCCAAGCGGCGGCTCGGGGCGGAACGGGTCGAAGAGATCCGCCGCCTCCTGATCAGCCAGGGCTGCATCCGTTGAGCGCGCACCCGGCCGAACCGGTCGAACTCGTCATCTTCGACTGCGACGGCGTCCTCGTCGACAGCGAGCCCATCGCCGTCCGCACCCATGTCGCACTCGGGGCGGAGCTGGGCTGGCCGCTGACCGAAGCCGAGGTCATGGAGCGCTTCGTGGGCCGCTCCACCACCTCCATCGGCGAGCAGATCGCCGAACGCGTCGGCCCCGCCACCGCCCGGATCTGGGACGAGCGCTTCCGCGAGATGCACGCCCAGGCCGTCGACACCGGCCTTCAGGCCGTCGACGGGATCGAGGAAGCACTCGACGGCCTGCACGCCGCGGGGCTCGGCCCACAGCAGTGGTGCATCGCCTCCAGCGGCAGCCACGACAAGATGCGGCACACCCTGGGCCGCGTCGGCCTCTACGACCGGTTCGACGGCCGGATCTTCAGCGCCCACGAGGTCGAACGCGGCAAGCCCGCTCCCGACCTCTTCCTGCACGCCGCCCGTTCCATGGGCGTGGAACCGGCGCGCTGCGCGGTCGTCGAGGACAGCCGCTTCGGCATCCAGGCCGCCGGGGCCGCAGGCATGCGCGGCTTCGGCTACGCGGGCGGACTCACCCCCGCCGCGTGGCTGACGGCGCCTCACACGGTCGTCTTCACCGACATGCGCCGGCTTCCGGCGCTGATTGCCGTACCCCGGCAGGAGGAGACCGGCCGTGCCCCTGGAAATTGAGCGCAAGTTCCTCCTCGACGGCTTCACGCCGCCGCCCGGCGCGCACGCGCAGCCCATCGAGCAGGGCTACATCGCGATCACCCCGGACGGCACCGAAGTGCGCCTGCGCAGCATCGACGGCGCCTACGTCCTCGGCGTCAAACGCGGCACCGGCTCCCTCGCCCGCACCGAGGTCGAGTGCCCGCTCACCCGGGCGGAATTCGAGGAACTCTGGCCGGCGACGGCCGCCGCCCGTCTGGTGAAGACCCGCTACACCGTCCCCCTGGACACCACCGTGGCCTCCGTCGACGTCTACGCGGAGTCCCTCGCGGGCCTGTGTACCGCCGAAGTCGAGTTCCCCTCGCTGGAGGCGGCCGAACACTTCGCCCCGCCGTCGTGGTTCGGCCCGGAGGTCACCGGAGCCAAGCCCTACAAGAACCGCACCCTGGCCACCGAGGGCCGCCCTCCGCAGCCCGGCCTCTGAGGCCGTGGAACGCGACGACAGCGAGCACCGGCCAGGCCCCTCGCGTTCCCACTGTTGGCGTGCGATCTCACTCGAAGCCGGCGCCGGTACCCGGACAAGAGGTCGCCGAGCCGGGTCGCATCGCGCGAGCCGGCGTCTCCGGTCTCCGGTCTCATTCGGGTGAGGCCGCTCGGCGACAAGCACAGCCGGGAGTCACATGGAGGAGCACCTCGCGCGGGCGGGATCACGATCTGCCGTGCGAGGCACCCTTCCATGACCGATGGCCTACCAGGAGTCGACGACCGCGTGCGTCAAACGTGCGTCACGAGCGCCGAATCCGCGTCGGGACATCGCCCGTAACGCCCACGGCGCAGATCACGCACACTGCCCTGACGCGCAGGTCAGAGGCCCTTTCCAATGGGTTCGAGGATCGCGACGCACTCCACGTGGTGCGTCATCGGGAAGAGGTCGAAGACGCGCAGCGTGCGGACCTTGTAGCCGGCTTCCTTGAAGTAGCCGAGGTCGCGGGCCAGGGCCGCCGGGTCGCAGGCGACGTACGCGATGCGGCGGGCCGAGAGGCTCGCGATGTGGCGGACCGTCTGCTTGCCCGCGCCCGCGCGGGGCGGGTCCAGGACGACCAGGTCGCACTCGGTGATGCCGGTCTTCGGAAGGGCGGTGTCGACCTTGCCCTGTTCGATGCGGACCCGGGGGAAGTCCGCCAGGTTGTGGCGGGCGTCCTCCACCGCGCGCTTGCCCGACTCGATGCCGAGGACCGCGCCCGTCTCGCCGAGGCGCTCCGCGAGCGCGCCCGCGAAGATGCCGACGCCGCAGTAGAGGTCGAGGGCCATCTCGCCCTTGCGCGGCATCAGGCCCTGCATGACGGCCTTGATCAGGGTGTCGGCGGCCTGCGGGTGGACCTGCCAGAAGCCGCCCATGCCGACGCGGTACGTACGGCCGTCGGCGCGCTCGCGGACGAAGGGGCGGCCGTGGACGCGGTGCGTGGAGCCGTCCTTCTCCTCGACCCGGAGGACGGAGACCGGCTTGTCGAGCTCCACCAGGGGGAGGCGGCCGCCCGGGCGGGGGGTGAGGACGACCTGGCGGTCGCTGGAGCCGGAGGCGGCGATCGCCTCGACCGTCTCCATCTGGGGCCAGTCCTGCTTCTCGATGCCGAGTTCCGAGACTCCCGGGGCGGCGATCATGCAGTGGTCGACGGGCTCGATGTCGTGCGAGCGGTGCTTGCGCAGGCCCGCCCGGCCCGTCTCGTCGATCGCGAACTGCACGCGGGTGCGCCACTGCGGGACCTGGCCCGCGGGCAGCTTGTCGCCCTCGGCCGGCATGACGGTGCCGTCCCAGCCGGCCTCCTCCGGGGTGAGCCCGGCGAGCCGCTTCAGCTGCTCGGCGACGACCTCGCCCTTGAGCCGGCGCTGCGCGCCCGGCTTGGCGTGCTGCCAGTCGCAGCCGCCGCACTTGCCGGGGCCGGCGTACGGGCAGGGGGCCTCGACGCGGTCCTTGGAGGCGGTGAGGACGGTGATCGCGTCGGCGCGCAGGAAGCGGGAGTCCGCCTCGCCCTCCGTCACGCGCGCGATGACCTTCTCGCCCGGCAGCGTGTGGCGGACGAACAGCACACGGCCGTCCGAAGTGCGGGCGATGCAGTGGCCGCCGTGCGCGACGGGGCCGACCTCGACCTCGTACTCCTCCCCGACCAGTGACTGCTTCTCGTTCTGCTCGGTCATGGTGAGGGGGCTCCAAGGAAAGTGGATCGAAGAAAAGAAACGGCCGGAGGACCGACCCACCAGTTTACGTGGATCTCCTCCGGCCGTTCGCCACCGGCTCCGCGGCTACTTCGCCGCCGGGTCCTTCGCCCTCGGCCTCGGCGTGTCGACGGGGCCGCGGCGCACCGCGCCCGGAGCGTTCCACTCCTGGCGCTTCTTCGCCCGCCGCTTGGCGAGCTCCGAGGACTCCAGCTGGTAGGGCACCGAGGTGACCATCACGCCGGGCGTGAACAGCAGCCGGCCCTTGAGGCGCAGCGCGCTCTGGTTGTGCAGGAGGTGCTCGTACCAGCGTCCGACGACGTACTCGGGGATGTAGACGCTGACCGCGTCGCGCGGGTTCTCGCTGCGCAGCCCCTTCACGTACTCGACCACCGGCCGGGTGATCTCGCGGTAGGGCGAGTCGAGGATCTTCAGCGGGACGTTGATCCCGCGCCGCTCCCACTCGGCCCGCAGCGCCTTGGTCTCGGCCTGGTCGACGCTGATGCTGAGCGCCTCCAGGGTGTCCGAGCGGGTCAGCTTGGCGAAGGCCAGGGCGCGCAGGGTCGGCTTGTGGACCTTGGAGACCAGGACGATCGAGTGGACCCGGGAGGGGCGCACGCTGTCGTCGCTGGGGCCCTCGTCGGCGGCGATCTCGGTGGCGACGCGGTCGTAGTGCTTACGGATCGCGCTCATGGTGCCGTAGAAGATCAGCATGCCCAGCAGGGCGACCCAGGCGCCGTGCGTGAACTTGGTGGCGAGGACGACGACCAGCACCATGCCGGTGAAGAAGGCGCCGAAGGTGTTGATCGCCCGCGAGCGGATCATCCGGCGGCGGGCGGCCTGGTCGCGCTCGGTCTTCAGGTGGCGGTTCCAGTGCCGGACCATGCCGATCTGGCTCAGCGTGAAGGAGACGAACACGCCGACGATGTAGAGCTGGATCAGCTTGGTGGAGTCGGCGTCGTAGATCCACACCAGCAGGATGGCCGCGCCCGCGAGCAGCACGATGCCGTTGGAGAAGGCGAGCCGGTCGCCGCGGGTGTGCAGCTGGCGCGGCAGGTAGCGGTCCTGGGCGAGGATCGAGCCGAGCAGCGGGAAGCCGTTGTAGGCGGTGTTCGCGGCCAGGAACAGGACGAGGGCGGTGGCCGCGGCGAGCACCACGAACAGGAAGCTGCCGTTGCCGAAGACGGCCTCGGCGACCTGGGAGATCACCGGGTGCTGGACGAACCCGTCGCCGACCGGTACGCCGTTCTCCAGCAGGTTGGTGGCGGGTGCCTCGGTCATCTTCACGTCGGTGGCCATGGCCAGGCCGATGATCCCGCAGAACATGGTGACGGCCAGGCCGCCCATGAGGGCGAGGGTGGTGGCGGCGTTCTTGCTCTTGGGCTTGCGGAAGGCCGGTACGCCGTTGCTGATCGCCTCGACGCCGGTCAGGGCGGCGCAGCCGGAGGAGAAGGCGCGCAGCAGCAGGAAGACCAGCGCGAAGCCGGCCAGCCCCTGGTGCTCGGCCTTGATCTCAAGGTTGGCGGTCGGGGCCTCCATCGTGTCGCCCATCACGAGGCCGCGCCAGGCGCCCCACGCGATCATCACGAACACGGCGCCGACGAACACGTACGTCGGGATGGCGAAGAGCTTCCCGGATTCCTTCACTCCGCGCAGGTTCATCAGCGTGAGCAGCAGGATCATGACGATCGCCGAGAGCACCTTGTGCTCGATGACGAAATCGACGGCGGAGCCGAGATTCTCGACTCCGGAGGAAATGGAAACGGCGACGGTGAGGACGTAGTCGACGAGCAGGGCGCTCGCCACCGTGAGGCCGGCCTTGGGTCCGAGGTTGGTGTTGGCCACCTCGTAGTCGCCGCCGCCGCTGGGGTAGGCGTGGACGTTCTGCCGGTAGGAGGCGACCACGGTGAACATCAGCACGACGACCGCGACCGCGATCCAGGGGCTGAAGTGGTACGCCGACACACCCGCGATGGACAGGACCAGCAGAACCTCACCGGGGGCATATGCCACCGAGGAGAGTGGGTCGGATGCGAACACAGGAAGGGCGATCCGCTTGGGGAGGAGCGTTTCCCCGAGGCGGTCGCTGCGCAGCGCCCGGCCGATCAGGATCCGTTTGGGCACGTCGGTCAGTTTGGACACGCAGAGGATCGTAAGCGTTCGAAATGTGGCTGACGAACCCCCTGCCCCCTATCCACACCAATGCGCCTCCAATGAAGCACCTGCCTGACCCCAAATGGTCACACTGGTGACCACCCGTGTGTAGCTTGGGCCATGGTCTGAGACCCTGATTAGCCAGAGCATGCAATGAGGCTGGAAACCAGCGAGCAGCTGTCAGCCGGAAGGACGGCCGTGCACATCGTCATTATGGGCTGCGGAAGGGTGGGCTCCGCCCTCGCGCAGACCTTGGAACAGCAGGGGCATACGGTCGCCGTGGTCGACCAGGACCCCACCGCATTCCGCCGGCTCGGGGCCTCGTTCGGTGGCCGCCGCGTCACCGGTGTCGGCTTCGACCAGGACACGCTGCGGGAGGCCGGGATCGAGGAGGCGGGCGCCTTCGCCGCCGTCAGCAGTGGTGACAATTCCAACATCATCGCAGCCCGCGTGGCCCGCGAGATGTTCGGCGTGGAGAACGTCGCCGCCCGCATCTACGACCCCAAGCGCGCCGAGGTGTACCAGCGCCTGGGCATCCCCACCGTCGCGACCGTGCGGTGGACCGCCGACCAGATGCTGCGCCGGCTGCTCCCCTCGGGCGCGGAGCCGCTGTGGCGTGACCCGAGCGGCGGCGTGCAGCTCGCGGAGGTGCACACCTCCGCGGCCTGGATCGGCCACAAGGTCAGCAAACTGCAGGAGGAGACCGGCGTCCGTGTCGCGTTCCTCACCCGCCTGGGCGAGGCGATGCTGCCGACTTCGCAGACCGTCCTCCAGGAGGGCGACCTCGTCCACGTGATGATGCGCACGGACGAGATCGACAAGGTCGAGGCGGCCCTCGCCGAGGGCCCCGAGGAGGCACACGCATGAGGGTCGCGATCGCCGGAGCCGGGGCCGTGGGCCGCTCCATCGCGGGCGAGCTGCTGGAGAACGGCCACGAGGTGCTCCTCGTGGACAAGGCGCCGACCGCCATCTCGGTGGAGCGGGTACCGCAGGCGGAGTGGCTGCTGGCCGACGCCTGCGAGATCACCTCGCTCGACGAGGCGGCGCTGCAGCGCTGCAACGTGGTCATCGCCGCGACGGGCGACGACAAGGTGAACCTGGTCGTCTCGCTGCTCGCGAAGACCGAGTACGGGGTCCCGCGCGTGGTGGCCCGCGTGAACAACCCGAAGAACGAGTGGCTCTTCAACGAGTCCTGGGGCGTCGACGTCGCGGTGTCCACGCCGCGCCTGATGTCGGCCCTGGTCGAGGAGGCCGTCAGCGTCGGCGACCTGGTGCGGCTGCTGCGCTTCAGCCACGGCGACGCCAACCTCGTGGAGCTGACCCTGCCGGCCGACTCCTCGGTCGCGGGCACCCAGATCAGCGAGATCTCCTGGCCGGAGGACACCTCCCTGGTCACGATCATCCGCGGCAACCGGGTGCTCACCCCGCACGGCGAGGAGACCCTGGAGCCGGGCGACGAGCTCCTCTTCGTGGCCGCCCAGGCCCGCGAGGAGCAGCTGGAGGAACTCCTCCAGGCGCGTCGCTAGCAGCGCACGCGAAGCACGCGAAGCACAGGAAACATGGCAAAGGGGCGGGGTGACCGGATGGCCACCCCGCCCCTCCTCACGTCCTCAGGTGCCGTCCTCAGGCCCGCTTGTGGCGGCCGGACTGCCCGGACTGCCCCGGCTGCGCGGCCTGCGCGGCCTGCGCCGCCTCCTCGGCCTCGTACTCGGCGATCACGTCGATCGGCGGCGGCGCCTTCGCCAGGAAGACCCAGGTGAAGTACACGGCCAGCACCATCGGCGGCAGCTTGAGCGCGATGAGCACCCAGCCCAGCTGCGTCTCGTCACCCCACCAGTACAGCGGGAAGAGGATCGCGTACTTCGCCAGGAAGATGAGCCCCCAGGCCAGGCTGGCCTTGGTGTACGCCTTCTTGCGCCCCGGGTTGCGGGTGCGCCAGGAGAGGTTCTCCTTGAACACCGGCCCCAGGATCACCCCCAGCAGCGGGAACCCCACCAGCGCCGAGAGCGTGAACGCCAGGCCCAGGCAGACCCCGTAGATCATGCCCGGCAGGTAGAAGCCCTTGGCACTGCCCGTGAAGAGGGCGAAGGCCACGCCCACGCCGACGCCGAAGACACCGCTGAAGGCGTGCTTCACGGTGTCCTTGCGCGCCAGGCGGACGATCACCAGCAGCACCGCGACGACGCCCGCCGCGATGGCGGACATCTTCACGTCCTTGTTGATCGTGTAGATCATCACGAAGAGCAGGCCGGGGAGCATCGTCTCCACGGTGCCCCGGATGCCGCCGAAGGCGTCGAAGAGCGCCGCCTGCGTGACCGCGCTCTGGTCGTCGGCGGGCGCGGCGCCCGGGTCCGGCGTGGTCGGTTTGTCGAGTGACGTCACCGGTCAGTGCTCCTGTCCGAGTGGGCGGAGTTCGTACTTCGGGTTGAACAGCACCCGGCGGCCGTGGCTCATCGAGATGCGGCCCGAAGCGATCATGCGCCGCCCGGGTTCGATTCCCACGATCGAGCGACGCCCGAGCCAGACCACGTCCAGCGCGGCCGAGCCGTCGAACAGCTCGGCCTCCAGGGCGGGCACGCCCGCCCGCGGCCGCAGGGTGACGGTACGCAGGGTGCCGGTCACCTTCACTATCTGACGGTCGTGGCAGTCGCAGATCCGCGTGCACCCCGCGGCTTCTGCGTCCTCCTGCAGCTCCGCCGAATGCAGCTCCTCCTGGGAGGTGGACAGCCGCTCTATCATCCGGCGGAACCGGCCCGCCGGCCTGGCCGGTTTCGCGGGCTTCTCGGGACGCGGTTCAGCACTCATACAGGAAGCCTACCGGCGCCCCCGCCGCCTCTCGTAGCCCCCGCTACTTCTCGAAGCGGTACCCCATGCCCGGTTCGGTGATGAAGTGCCGGGGGTGCGAGGGGTCCGCCTCCAGCTTGCGGCGCAGCTGGGCCATGTAGACCCTCAGGTAGTTGGTCTCGGTCCCGTAGGAGGGCCCCCAGACCTCCTGGAGCAGCTGTTTCTGGCTGACCAGCTTCCCGCCGTTGCGCACGAGCACCTCCAGCAGGTGCCACTCGGTGGGCGTGAGGCGTACGTCGCGCCCCTCGCGCACCGCCTTCTTGGCGGCGAGGTCCACCGTGAAGCCCTCGGTCGAGACGACCACCTCGTCCTCGCCGGTCCCGGCGGCCGGCTCGGCCCGGCGGACGGCGGCGCGCAGCCGGGCCAGCAGCTCGTCCATGCCGAAGGGCTTGGTGACGTAGTCGTCGGCGCCCGCGTCGAGGGCCTCGACCTTCTCGTCGGAGCTGTGCCGGGCGGAGAGCACCAGGATCGGCACCCGCGTCCAGCCGCGCAGCCCCTTGATGACCTCGACCCCGTCCATGTCGGGCAGGCCCAGGTCGAGGACGACCACGTCGGGGTGGCGGGCGGCCGCGAGTTCCAGGGCTCCCGCCCCGTCGGCGGCCGCGTCGACCTCGTACTTGCGCGCCTTGAGGTTGATCACGAGGGCTCGGACGATCTGCGGCTCGTCGTCCACCACGAGCACCCGGGTCATCGGGGACCTGCTTTCTGTCGTTCGGGGAGGTCCCCGGCTTCGGTCGGTTCGGTTCCGGCGGGGTCCGGCGGGCCGCCGGAGGGCGCCGCCCGCAGGGTGAGCACCATGGTCAGCCCGCCGCCGGGGGTGTCCTCGGCGGCGAGCGTGCCGTCCATGGCCTCGGCGAAGCCCCTGGCCACCGCGAGCCCCAGGCCCACTCCCGCGCCGCGCGGGGCGTCGCCGTGCCGCTGGAAGGGGGCGAATATCCGGTCCTTGGCCTCGTCCGGGACCCCGGGCCCGCGGTCGACGACGCGGACCTCCACCCGGTCTCCGAGGAAGCTGGCCGCGACCAGGACCCGTTCTCCGGCGGGACTGTACTTGACGGCGTTCTCCACCACGTTGGCCACGGACCGCTCCAGCAGCCCAGGGTCCACCGCCACCATCGGCAGGGTCTCCGGCACGTCGAGCAGCACGCTGTCCTCCGGTACGCCGCCCAGCGCCATCGGGACCACCTCGTCGAGGTAGATCTCCCGGATCAGCGGGGTCACGGTGCCGGTCTGGAGCCGGGACATGTCCAGCAGGTTGCCCACCAGGTGGTCGAGCCGGTCGGCGCCCTCCTCGATCCCGGCCAGCAGCTCGGCCCGGTCCTCCTCGGACCACTCCACGTCGTCGGAGCGCAGGGAGCTGACGGAGGCCTTGATGGAGGCCAGGGGCGTACGCAGGTCATGGCTGACGGCGGCCAGCAGGGCGGTCCGGATCCGGTTGCCCTCGGCCAGCCGGCGCGCTTCCTCGGCCTCCCCCACGAGCCGCTGCCGGTCGAGCACCACGGCGGCCTGGGCGGCGAAGGCGCCGAGCACCCGGCGGTCGTCGGCGGGCAGCACCCGCCCGGACAGGGCCAGGGCCATGTGGTCGCCGATCGGCATGTCGACGTCGGCGTCCTCGGGCCGGTCCGCCGGCCGGGGCCCGACGCTGCCGGCCGGGGTCCAGGGCTCCACCTCGCCGGCCCGCTCCAGCAGGGCCACCGACTCCATCGTGAAGGTCTCCCGCACCCGCTCCAGCAGCGCGTCCAGGGCGGTCTCGCCGCGCAGCACGCTCCCGGCCAGGGTGGACAGGACCTCGGACTCGGCGCGCAGCCGGGCGGCCTGGTGCGTGCGCCGGGCGGCGAGGTCCACCACCGAGGCCACCGATACGGCAACCCCGAAGAACACGGCGATGGCCATGATGTTCCTGGGGTCGGAGACGGTGAACCGGTGCAGCGGCGGCGCGAAGAAGTAGTTCAGCAGCAGCGAGCCGAAGGCCGCCGAGGCCAGCGCCGGCCAGAGCCCGCCCAGCAGCGCGGCCGCGACCGTCAGCGCCAGGAAGAG
The DNA here is from genome assembly GCF_055575955.1 of Streptomyces sp. NPDC033966. Lineage (NCBI taxonomy): Bacteria > Bacillati > Actinomycetota > Actinomycetes > Kitasatosporales > Streptomycetaceae > Streptomyces > Streptomyces sp. NPDC033966. The sequence continues at coordinate 272,974 of NZ_JBVIRQ010000007.1, forward strand.
CAGCATGTCGTTGGCGAGGCCGGGGTCCGCGTCGATGTTGGTCAGCAGCGCGCACAGCAGCACGGGGAGGACCATGCCGACCACCCAGCCGGCCGCGATCCGGGGCCGGCCGAGCCGGGCCGCCGAGCGGGCCACGGGAAGCCCGCGCCCCCGGGCGACCTCGTCGTGGGTGACGATGTGCACGTCGAGGTCGGGCCCGGAGTCGCGGGCGACGGTGGCGCCCACCCCGGGCCCCAGCACGTACTGCCAGGCCTTGCGGCGGCTGGAGCCCAGCACGATCTGGGTGGCGTCGACCCCCCGGGCGAAGGCGAGGAGGGCCTCGGGGACGTTGTCGCCGATCACATGATGAAACGTTCCACCAAGATCCTCGACCAGGGTCCGCTGCACCGCGAGCTCCTTGGGCGAGGCCGAGGTCAGCCCGTCGCTGCGGGCGATGTAGACGGCGAGGACCTCGCTGCCGGAGCCCTTGGCCGCCATCCGCGCGGCCCGGCGGATGAGGGTGCGGCCCTCGGGGCCGCCGGTGAGGCCCACCACGATCCGCTCACGGGCCTGCCAGGCCGAGCGGATGTCGTGGTCGCCCCGGTACTGCCTGAGGTACTCGTCGGCCCGGTCGGCGACCCACAGCAGCGCCAGCTCCCGCAGCGCGGTCAGGTTGCCCGGCCGGAAGTAGTTCGAGAGGGCCGCGTCGACCTTGTCCGGCTGGTAGATGTTGCCGTGCGCCATGCGCCGGCGCAGCGCCTGCGGTGACATGTCGACCAGCTCGATCTGGTCGGCCCGCCGCACCACCTCGTCCGGCACGGTCTCGCGCTGGCGCACCCCGGTGATCTTCTCCACCACGTCCCCGAGGGACTCCAGGTGCTGGATGTTGACGGTGGTCACCACGTCGATCCCGGCGCGGAGCAGCTCCTCCACGTCCTGCCAGCGCTTCGCGTTGCGCGAGCCGGGGACGTTCGTGTGCGCGAGCTCGTCCACCAGGGCCACGGCGGGGCGCCGGTCGAGCACCGCGTCCACGTCCATCTCGGTGAAGGCGGCCCCGCGGTACGAGAGCTCCCGCCCGGGCACCCGTTCGAGGCCGTGCAGCATCACCTCGGTGCGCGGCCGCCCGTGGTGCTCGACGAAGCCGATGACGCAGTCGGTGCCCCGTTCCACCCGGCGGTGGCCCTCCGAGAGCATGGCGTACGTCTTGCCCACACCGGGTGCCGCGCCGAGGTGGATCCTTAGCCTTCCGCGTCCCATGCGCTCATTCTCTGGGACGTTCCCGCTGTTCACGTACCGAAAGGGCGTCCGCCGGACATCCCTGACGCATCCCTGACGCGCCCGCCGGTGCCCCGGGCGCGCGAAGGCCCGCGGGCCCCGCCCCCTGGGGGAACGGGGCCCGCGGGCCGGAAAGACGCCCTCGGGCCGTGCCTTTCGGATGGGGCCGGGTCCCGGTCAGCGGACCTCGGTGATCTCCGGGCCGCGCTCCAGCTGGCCCATGCCGCCGGAGAAGCGGGAGCCCTCCTGCTCCTCGGCCGTCTGCACGCCGTCCGGCACCATCTGGGCGTCGTTCGGCAGCTTCAGGACGATTGGGTCGCGCGGGGCCATCGGGCCGTCGCCGCGGACGACGACGGTCTCCCGGAAGATCTGCTCCAGCACGCCGGCCGACTCGGGACGCACCGCGCCCTGGCCGGAGATGACGCCGCGCAGGAACCAGCGGGGGCCGTCGACGCCGACGAAGCGCACCAGCTGGGCGCCGGTCTGGCCGTCGGGCAGCGGTACGGGAACCTGCGCGCGCAGCTCCCAGCCCAGCGGGCCGTCCACCTCGTCGATGATGCCGCCCTGCTGGGTGATGCCCGAGGCGATCTCGTCGCGGACCTCGCCCCAGATGCCCTCCTTCTTGGGGGCGGCGAAGGCCTGCAGCTGCACGGCGCTGTCGTTCAGGACGACCGTGGCGGCCACGATCGCGTCACCCGCGACCTCGACGCGCAGCTCCATGCCCTCGACGCCGGGCACGAGGATGCCGCCCAGGTCGACCCGGCCGTCGGCCGGATTGCCGAGCACCTCGGAGACGTCCCACGGGCCGTCGGGCCGCGGGGCGGGGGGCAGGTTGAGCCTGCGGGGCGCGGCGGAGTCGTCGCCGGCCTGCTCGTCGGCAGCCACGCCGTTCACGACCTGCTCGGCCGCGCCGCCGTCATTGGCGGAGTCGTTCTTCTTGCGACGTCCGAACACGTCACTGTCCTTCCCGGTCGGATACGACCGAAGCGTAGCCATTCCCACCCTGCTGCTGACCAGCCCCGGATCCGGCCACGGCCGCATGACCGCCGGTGGAGCCGAACCCCCCGTCGGCCCGGGCCGAGCCGGGAAGTTCCGCCACCTCGTGGAAGCGCACCTTCTCGACCCGCTGGACAACCAGCTGGGCAATGCGGTCGAAGCGCTCGAACCGGACGCTCTCGCGCGGGTCGAGATTGACCACGATCACCTTGATCTCCCCACGGTACCCGGCATCCACCGTCCCCGGGGCATTCACGAGCGCGAGCCCGCAGCGGGCCGCCAGGCCCGAGCGCGGGTGCACGAAGGCCGCGTACCCGTCGGGCAGGGCGATGGAGACGCCGGTGGGCAGCACGGCCCGCTCCCCGGGCTCCAGCTCTGCGGCCACGGTGGTCACCAGGTCGCAGCCGGCGTCGCCGGGGTGACCGTAGGCCGGGATGGGCACCTCGGGGTCGACGCGCCGGATCAGCACGTCGACGGGAGCGTGGTTGTTCTGGGACATCAGGGGTTCACCTCGAAGGCGCGTGCGCGCCTGACCTGGTCCGGGTCGGACATCGCCGCCCGGATCTCCTCGGGCCGACCGTTGTCGATGAAGTGGTCGACCTTCACCTCGATGAAGAGCGCGTCCGCGCGGACGGCGACGGGGCCGTCCGGGCCGCCTATCCGGCCCACGGCGGTGGAGTAGATCTTCCGGCCGGCGACGGCGGTGACCTCGGCCTCCAGGTACAGCACGGTGTCCACCGGCACCGGGCGTACGAAGTCGGTCTCCAGCCGGCCGGTCACCGCGATGACGCGCAGCAGCCAGTTCAGGGAGCCCAGCGTCTCGTCGAGCGCGGTGGCCAGGAGGCCGCCGTGCGCGAGACCGGGTGCGCCCTGGTGGGCGGGCTTGACGGTGAACTCGGCGGTGACGCGGACGCCCTCGCCCGCGCGGGCCTCCAGATGGAGCCCGTGGGGCTGGCCCCCGCCGCAGCCGAAACAGTGTTCGTAGTGCGCGCCGAGGAGCTCCCCGGGTGCCGGGGCATCGGGGTGCCGGACCGGTGCGGAGGCATCGGCCGGGGGCGTCAACGCCGTGTTTCGTCCACTCACAGGCGCTGACCTTACCCGCGCGGCTACCCGCCGGTCGCCCCGTGGGAGGCTAGGTCCCATGCAGCCCTCCCCCGCGCACCACGACGAACGCCTCTCCGCCCCCCGCTCCTGGTGGGGCATAGCGGCCCTGACCGGCCTGGCGTGCGCCCTGATGCTGCTGCCGCTCGGCACCCTGCCGCTGCTGGCGGGGCTGGTCGGCGGCGCCGCGCTGACGGGGATGCTGGTGAGCTCGTACGGCTCCGCGCGCGTGCGCGTGGTGAACGGCGCGCTCGCGGCCGGCGACGCCCGGATCCCGGTGACGGCCCTGGGCGAACCCGAGGTGCTGGAGGCGGAGGAGGCACGCGCCTGGCGCACGTACAAGGCCGACACCCGGGCCTTCATGCTGATGCGCAGCTACGTCCCCACGGCGGTCCGGATCGAGGTCACCGACCCGGCGGACCCGACCCCGTACGTGTACGTGTCCACGCGCGAGCCCCAGGCCCTCGCGGCGGCCGTACGCGCGGCGAAGACCGCCGCGGCGCAGGCCTGACCGGCTCCGGCGGCAGGGTTCAGCCCCGCCCGTCCGGGCGGCGTCCCTCGATGGCGGCCCTGGTGGCCTCGGGAAGGGCCCCGGAGGGGTGCTCCAGGGGCGGCAGGGCGGGGAGGGTGTCCCACGGCACGGCACGGCTCCGCAGGTCCCCACGGACCTTCTCGGCGAGTTTCCTGGTGTCCCGGCGGTTCATGACCGCTCCGACGGCCGCGCCGACCATGAACGGCATGAGGTTCGGCAGGTTGCGGAACATCCGCTTCATGATCTGCTGGCGCAGTTCGCGCTTCATCTGCCCGCCGAGCGCCGCGTTCAGCGTGGTCGGCTTGGTCAGGTCGATCCCCCGCTCCTGGGTCCAGGAGGTCAGGTAGGCGAGGCTGCGGTCCTTCAGGGCGCCCGGCGGGCGCTGCCCGTAGACCTCGTGCAGCTCGGCGATGAGCTTCAGCTCGATCGCGGCGACCGCGGTGATCTCCGCGGCCAGCTCCGCCGGCATCGCGGGCGGGACCGGCAGCATGGCCGCGGCGCCGATGCCGGCGCCCACGGTCGAGGTGCCGTTGGCGGCCCCGGCGATCAGCTTGTCGGCCAGTTGGTCGGGACCGAGGTCCGGGAACTGCGCCCGCAGGGTCGCGAGGTCCCGTACCGGAACGCGCGGGGCGTTCTCGATGATCAGGTCGGTGATGTACAGGGCGGCGGCCTTCGCGCTCTCGCCGCCCTTGCGCACACCGTTCTTGACGGCTTGCATCCGACGCGTCCCGGACCCGCCCCGGGACTCCTCGTCCGCCACTGCGGCCGACGGCACCGCTGCGGCGGTGTCGGACGGCACCACAGTCGTTCCGAAGGACTGGCCGCCGGTGTCCGCGGGGCCCGTTTCCGGGCCCGTGGTCACCGCGCGCGCCTGCGCCTCCGGATCGCCAGATTTCCGGAAGCGTCGCTTCCGAAAGGGCGTCGAGCCGGTCACGGCCGTCCTCAGTCGCAGTCGCGGCAGATCGGCTGGCCGTTCTTCTCACGCGCCAGCTGGCTGCGGTGGTGAACCAGGAAGCAGCTCATGCAGGTGAACTCGTCGGCCTGCTTGGGCAGCACCCGGACGGCCAGCTCCTCGTTGGAGAGGTCGGCACCCGGGAGCTCCAGGCTCTCGGCGCCGTCGAAGTCCTCGATGTCGACGTTCGACGTGACCTTGTCACTGCGCCGGGCCTTGAGTTCTTCGATGCTGTCGTTGTCGACGTCGTCGTCGGTCTTGCGTGGGGTGTCGTAGTCCGTTGCCATTTTGTCGCTCTCCCCCTCTGGGATTTAGCGGTGTCTCAGCGCACGTAACGCGCGAGAGGCCGGACTTGTGCCCGACCTGAGGCGGAGATTTTGCCTCACATCAAGGTCTGTTACTCAATCGACACCCAGCCGCGTACCCGAAGGACTCCGTGGCCGGGATGTCGAGCGGGACCGTACACGGTCAGGGGGCCGTCTTGCACAAACGCCACCCCGTGTATTTCCCGCCATCAGGGGGGCCGGAAACCCGGACTTCCCGGGCTTTCCGGCCACCTTGGGGTCACAGAACGCGCATGACCCGACACTCGACACTGTGATCGATCACACAGGAACCGGCCGCCGCGGCCGTTACCGCGTTCCGCTGACGGCGAACAGGACCCGGGTGGATCAAAGGGGCAACGTGACACGCATCACGAGGCCACCGCCCTCCCGGGGCGTCGCGAGGATGCGGCCGCCGTGTGCGCGCGCCACGGAGCGCGCGATCGACAGACCGAGCCCCACACCCTTGTCGCTGCCCGTTCGCTCCGTACGCAGCCGTCTGAAGGGCTCGAAGAGGCTGTCCACCTCGTACGCGGGAACCACGGGACCCGTGTTCGAGACGACGAGCACCGCCTGGCCGTGCTGGGCCTCGGTCGTGACCTCCACCCAGCCGCCCTCCGGCACGTTGTACCGGACGGCGTTCTGCACCAGGTTGAGGGCGATCCGCTCCAGCAGCACGCCGTTGCCCTGGACGACGGCCAGCGCGCGCTCGCCGCGGATCTCCACGCCCTTGGCGAGGGCCTCGCCGCGGGCCTGGTCGATGGCGCGCGAGGCGACCTCGGCCAGGTCGACCGGTTTGCGCTCGACGATCTGGTTGTCGCTGCGGGCCAGCAGCAGCAGTCCCTCGACCAGCTGCTCGCTGCGCTCGTTGGTGGCCAGCAGGGTCTTGCCCAGCTGCTGGAGCTCCACCGGCGCTCCGGGGTCCGAGAGGTGGACCTCCAGCAGCGTCCGGTTGATCGCCAGCGGGGTCCGCAGCTCGTGCGAGGCGTTGGCCACGAAGCGCTGCTGGGCGGTGAAGGCCCGCTCCAGGCGGTCGAGCATCTCGTCGAAGGTGTCGGCGAGCTCCTTCAGCTCGTCGTCCGGCCCGTCCAGCTCGATCCGCCGGGTCAGGTCGGAGCCCACCACCCGGCGGGCGGTGCGGGTGATCTTGCCCAGCGGCGAGAGCACCCGGCCGGCCATCGCGTAGCCGAAGGCGAAGGCGATGACGCTGAGGCCCAGCAGGGCCATCAGGGACCGGCTGAGCAGGTCGTCCAGGGCGTGCTTGCGCTGGTCGAGGATGCACTGCGCGATCGCGGCGTTGAACTGGTCGATCGACTGGTCGATGCCCACGCCGGAGCAGGTGGTGCTGGAGACCTCGACCTTCTGGCCGCCGACGATCTTGAAGGGGAGCGCGTTGCCCTCCCTCAGGGCCTGGGCGGCCAGCAGGTAGATGATCGACAGCAGCAGGATCCCGGCGATCAGGAACATGCCGCCGTACAGCAGCGTGAGCCTTATCCGGATGGTCGGCCGCAGCCAAGGGAAGGGACCCTCGGGCTGGCCGGGGTCCCAGGTCGGTTTCGGTGGCGCCGCGGGCGGCGCCGGGGTCGGGGCCACCGGGTCAGATCCGGTAGCCGGAGCCGGGCACGGTCACGATGACGGGCGGCTCCCCGAGCTTGCGGCGCAGGGTCATGACGGTCACCCGGACCACGTTGGTGAACGGGTCGGTGTTCTCGTCCCAGGCCTTCTCCAGCAGCTGCTCGGCGGACACCACGGTCCCCTCGCTGCGCATGAGCACCTCCAGCACCGCGAACTCCTTCGGCGCCAGCTGCACCTCGCGGCCCTCCCGGAACACCTCGCGGCGGTTCGGGTCCAGCTTGATGCCGGCCCGCTCCAGCACGGGCGGGAGCGCGACGGTGGTACGCCGGCCGAGGGCGCGTACGCGGGCGGTCAGCTCGGTGAAGGCGAAGGGCTTGGGAAGGTAGTCGTCGGCCCCCAGCTCCAGGCCCTCGACGCGGTCGCTGACGTCACCGGAGGCAGTGAGCATGAGCACGCGCGTGGGCATGCCCAGCTCGATGATCTTCCGGCAGACGTCGTCGCCGTGCACCAGCGGAAGGTCCCGGTCGAGCACGACAACGTCGTAGTCGTTCACCCCGACGCGCTCCAGCGCCGCGGCACCGTCGTACACGACGTCCACGGCCATGGCCTCCCGGCGCAGGCCCGTGGCCACCGCATCGGCGAGCAGCTGCTCGTCCTCGACGACGAGTACGCGCACGTCGTTTCCTTCCTTCGAGCCCCTCGGGGCACACGTGTGTTGCGCCTCCATCCTGCCGGTTTCGGCCGTAAACCGGCTGTAAGGCGCCCCTGGGGCCTGTCCGGCCCCGATCCGCCGGACGGGCCCCAGGGCCCTCCGGGGGCGTGTGTACGGCGTGGAAGCGGCGTGTGGGCCCGGTGGAAGTGAGGATTCCCTCGCCTTACGAGGTTTCTGGGCCCAGGGTGCCGGGGAGGACGAGAGCACACCCCAACCACACCCTGACGCGGCGGACTGCTCCGTGCTCTCCGCCGCCGACCCACGCAGAGGGGGCGCACCCACCATGGACGCATTCACCGCGGGTCTCCTGCAGCGCATCAAGGCCACGCAGTCGGACCTCAGCAAGGCCCGTGAGACGGGCGACGACTACCTCGCGGATGTGGAACAGGCCGAGCTGGAAGACCTCCAGCGACTCGCCGCAGAACACGGCGTACCGGTTTCCGCCGCCTGACCCAACGGCACCTCCGAGCTCACAGCGCACCCACCGGGCCCCGGCCGCCGAGAGGCGGCCGGGGCCCGGTGCCGCCGGCGGCGCGCCGCCGGCCGTGCGCTCGGGCGGCCGTGCGCTCGGGGGCGGTCAGTCGTGCCAGGCCCCGGCTTCCTCCAGCAGCCGCTGGAGCGGGGCGAAGACGGCCGGGGTGGCCGCCAGCGCCAGCTCCCCCGAGGCCGGCTCCGACGGCAGCCCTCCGGTCAGGGCGCCCGCCTCGCGGGCGATCAGCTCGCCCGCGGCCAGGTCCCAGGGGTTCAGCCCGCGCTCCCAGTACCCGTCGAGGCGCCCCGCGGCGACGTCGCACAGGTCGAGCGCCGCCGAACCGCCGCGCCGGATGTCCCGCACCAGCGGGATCATCCGTCCGGCGACCTCGGCCTGGTGGGCCCGCCTCGTCTGGACGTACGCGAAGCCGGTGGCGATCAGCGCCCGGTCCAGCGGCGCGGCCGCCCGGCAGGCCAGCCGGGCGGTGCCCGACCAGGCCCCGCCGCCCAGCACCGCGTGGTACGTCTCCCCGCGCATCGGCGCCGCGACGACGCCCACCACGGTCTCGCCCAGGTACTCGGCCGCGATGGACACGCCCCAGCTCGGGAGCCCGTAGAGGTAGTTCACGGTGCCGTCCAGCGGGTCGACGACCCAGCGCACCCCGCTCGTGCCGGGGCTGTCCGCGCCCTCCTCGCCCAGCAGCCCGTCCGCGGGCCGGCGCTCGGCCAGCAGGTCGGTGATCAGCTTCTCGGCGGCGATGTCCATCTCGGTCACCACGTCGATCGGGCTGCTCTTCGTCGCGGCCACCGCCAGATCGGCCGGCCGGCCGTCGCGCAGCAGCTCCCCGGCCCGCCGGGCGGCCTCCAGGGCCACGTCCAGCAGCTCGGCCTTCAGGTCTTCCGGGATCACGCTTTCCCCCTACGCGTACGGGCTGTCCGCGCCGGCGGCGGCCGGCCGGGGCGCGCGGGCCGGGCAGCAGCCCACCGCGCACAGGTCGTGGCTCTGCCCCAGGGTGCCCACCCAGCACTCCTGCGGCCGCTCCCCGCGCTCACGGGCGGCCCGCTCCAGCACGAGTTCCCGTACCGCGCCGGCGAAACGGGGGTCGGCGCCCACGGTCGCCGAGCGCTCGGCCGGCAGGCCCAGCTCGGCGGCCTTGGCCATGGCCTCGGTGTCGAGGTCGTACAGGACCTCCATGTGGTCGGAGACGAAGCCGATCGGCACCATGACCACGGCGGGCGCGCCGTCGGCGTGCAGGGCCTCCAGGTGGTCGCAGATGTCCGGCTCCAGCCACGGGATGTGCGGGGCGCCGCTGCGGGACTGGTAGACGAGCTGCCAGGGGTGCTCGGTGCCGGTCTCCGCCGCCACGGCGTCGGCGATGACGCGGGCCACGTCGAGGTGCTGCTTGACGTAGGCCCCGCCCCCGCCGCCCTCGGTGTGGTCCTCGACCGGGCCGGAGGTGTCGGCCGCGGAGTCGGGGATGGAGTGGGTGGTGAAGGCCAGCCGGGCGCCGTCCCGGACCCCGGCGGGCAGTGCCGCGAGCGAGGCCAGCACCCCGTCGGTCATGGGCCGCACGAAGCCGGGGTGGTTGAAGTAGTGCCGCAGCTTGTCCACGCGCGGCAGCTCCAGGCCCTCTTCCGCCAGGGTGGCGAGCGCGTCGGCGAGGTTCTCGCGGTACTGGCGGCAGCCCGAGTACGAGGCGTACGCGCTGGTGGCGAGGACGGCGATGCGGCGGCGGCCGTCGCGCACCATCTCCCGCATCACGTCGGTCAGGTAGGGGGCCCAGTTCCGGTTGCCCCAGTAGACGGGCAGGTCCAGCCCGTGCTCGGCGAAGTCCTTGCGCAGGGCGTCCAGCAGCTCGCGGTTCTGCGCGTTGATCGGGCTGACCCCGCCGAAGCCGAAGTAGTGCTGTCCGACCTCCTTGAGCCGCTCGCGCGGGATGCCCCGGCCGCGCGTGACGTTCTCCAGGAACGGCACGACGTCGTCGGGTCCCTCGGGGCCGCCGAAGGACAGCAGCAGGAGGGCGTCGTAGGGGGCGGCGAGGCCTTCGGCCGCAGGCGTGTCGGGGGCACGGAGCTGGTCTGACATGCCTCGAATCCTGCCACCAGGGGTCCGCCGGGGAGAACCGGCCGGTCCGTATCCCGGACGCGGCGTAGGTAAGGTGACCCTAAGTTGAAGCGTTGATTTTTCCCCATGCGGGTGCCTTGTCGGCAGTCGTAACCTGTATGGGCCTCTGACGTCCCTTACGGAGCGACCTTGCCCAGTCCCTACCGCGCGATCTTCGCGGCCCCCGGCACCAGGGGGTTCAGCGCCGCCGGCCTCGTCGGCCGGCTGCCGATATCCATGGTCGGCGTCGGCATCCTCACCATGATCTCGGAGATGACCGGCCGCTACGCGATGGCCAGCGCCCTCACCGGCACCCTGGCCCTCGCCGCCGCGTTCGTCGGCCCCCTGGTCTCCCGCCTGGTGGACCAGTACGGACAGCGGCGGGTGCTGCGCCCCGCGACCCTGATCTCCACCGCCGCCGTCACCGGCCTGGTGCTGGCCGCCGCCAACGGCCTGCCCGACTGGACCCTCTTCGTCTTCGCCGCCGTCGCCGGCTGCGTGCCGAGCGTCGGCTCGATGGTCCGCGCCCGCTGGACCGAGCTCTACCGCGACTCCCCGCGCGAGCTGCACACCGCGTACTCCTTCGAGTCCGTGATCGACGAGGTGTGCTTCATCTTCGGCCCGATCCTCGCCATCGGCCTGTCCACCACCTGGTTCCCCGAGGCCGGGCCGGTGATCGCGGCCGGCTGCCTGCTCGTCGGGGTCTGGCTGCTCACCGCCCAGCGCTCCACCGAGCCGGCCCCGCATCCGCGCACCCCCGACGCCGACCGCGCCTCGGCCCTGCGCTCCCCCGGCCTCCAGGTCCTGACGGCCACCTTCGTGGCGACCGGCGCGATCTTCGGCTCCATCGACGTGTCCACGCTGGCCTTCGCCGAGGAGCAGGGCAGCAAGTCGTCCGCCAGCTTCATCCTGGCGATCTGGGCGGCGGGGTCCTGTATCGCCGGAGTCGTCTTCGGCCTGCTGCACCTCAAGGGCAGGGCCGAACGCCGCTGGGTACTGGGCATCTGTGCGATGGCCGTGAGTATGATCCCCCTCCTACTGGCCGGGAACCTTCCGTTTCTGGCCGTGGCGCTCTTCGTCTCGGGCCTCGCCATCGCTCCCACGATGATCACCACGATGGCCCTGATCGAAGCGCACGTACCACGCGCGAAGCTCACCGAGGGCATGACCTGGATCAGCACCGGCCTGGCGGTCGGGGTCGCGGTCGGCTCCTCGGTGACCGGTCTGGTCATCGACGCGGCCGGGGCCCAGCGCGGGTACGTGGTCTCGATCTCCTCGGGAGCGGCCGCGGCGGCGGTGGCGTTCGCGGGTTACCGCCGGCTGACGAGGCCGGCGCAAGGGGAGGAGCCTGCCAGCGATGGCGACGTCGGGGACAGCAGCAGCGAAGAACGCACCGGCCACGTGGCGTAACTGGGCGGGCAACGTCCGCGCCACGCCCGCGCGCGTGGTGACTCCGGGCTCGGTCGGGGAGCTCCAGGAGGCGGTCCGCCGGGCCGCCGGGGAAGGGCTGCGCGTGAAGGCGGTCGGCACCGGCCACTCCTTCACCGCGGCGGCCGCGACCGACGGGGTGCTCGTACGGCCGCAGGCGCTCAGCGGGATCCTGTCGGCCGACCGGGCGGCGGGCACCGTCACCGTGGCGGCGGGCACCGCCCTCAAGGACCTGAACCGGGACCTGGCCCGGCAGGGCCTCTCGCTCACCAACATGGGCGACATCATGGAGCAGACGGTCTCCGGCGCCACCGGCACCGGGACGCACGGCACCGGCCGTGACTCGGCGTCCATATCCGCCCAGATCCGCGCGCTGGAGCTGGTCACGGCGGACGGCAGGCTGATGACCTGCTCGGAGAAGGAGAACCCCGAGGTCTTCGCGGCCGCCCGGATCGGCATCGGGGCCCTGGGCATCGTCACCTCGATCACCTTCGCGGTGGAGCCGCTCTTCTTCCTGACCGCCCGTGAGGAGCCGATGCGCTTCGAGCAGGTGGCCTCCGAGTTCGACCAGCACGTCGCGGAGAACGAGCACTTCGAGTTCTACTGGTTCCCGCACACCGGCAACTGCAACACCAAGCGCAACAACCGCAGCCAGGGGCCCGCCGCCCCGCCCGGCGCGGTCAGTGCCTGGATCGAGGACGAGCTGCTCTCCAACGGCCTCTTCCAGGCCGTCAACTCCCTGGGCCGTGCCGTCCCGGCGGCCATCCCCTCGATCGCCCGCGTCGCCAGCCGCGCCCTGTCCGCGCGCACCTACACGGACATCCCCTACAAGGTGTTCACCAGCCCGCGCCGGGTGCGGTTCGTGGAGATGGAGTACGCCCTCCCGCGCGAGCGGGCGGTCGAGGCGCTGCGGGAGCTCAAGGCCATGGTCGACCGCTCCGGCCTGCGGATCAGCTTCCCGGTGGAGGTGCGCACGGCTCCGGCGGACGACATCACGCTGTCCACCGCCTCGGGGCGGGAGACGGCGTACATCGCGGTGCACATGTACCGGGGCACCCCGTACCAGGCGTACTTCACGGCGGCCGAGCGGATCTTCACCGCCCACGGGGGCCGGCCGCACTGGGGCAAGGTGCACAGCCGGGACGCGGAGCAGCTCGCCGCGGTCTACCCGCGCTTCGCCGAGTTCACCGCGCTGCGGGACCGGCTGGACCCGGACCGGCTGTTCGGCAACGACTACCTGAGGCGGGTCCTCGGGGACTGACCCCCGCTCAAGAAGTGCTGGGCGACGGCTCCCGGCCGCCTCCGGCGCCGCCGGAGCCCGGGGTCGGGCCGGGCTTCGGGGGCTGCTTCGAGGGGGTCGGTGCGGGCGTCGGCCCCGTCGGCCCCGTCGGCTCCGTCGGCCCGGAGGGGGTGGGGGCGGGGGACGGGCCCTGGCCGCCGGGCGAGCGGGAGGGGCTCGGGGAGGTCCCGGATCCCGGGGTCTTACCGTCCGTCCCGTCCTTCCCCTCCGTGCCGCTCCCGCCTTCCTCGCCGCCGGGCCCGCCGCGCCGGCCCGTCCCGCTGCCGTCGCCCTCCGGGTGCGGCTCCCGCGGGGCGGGCTTGTGGTCGGGGGCGGTGCGGGAGCCGCCCGACAGGAGGGTGCGGCCGTCGCTGCTGACGGAGGTGCCCGCGAAGGCCTCGTACGTCCCGAGGCCGCCGAGGGCGAGGGCGAAGGCGGCCCCGGAGGCCACCGCCGTGCGCTTCCAGCCCCGTACGCGGGTGCCGTGCACGGTGGCCTCCCCGAACTCCCCCGGTGGTGGGGCGGCGGGGCCCGGCTCCCCGTCGGCCGGCGGGATCTGACGGGCCCTGGGGCGGGCGCCCTCCCGCAGCTGGTCTCCGGTGCGGCGGAACAGGTGCTGGATGACGGGCCCGCCGGCGGTGGCCACCACGCTGACCACGCCCGCGCCGAGGATGGTCCCGTAGACGCCCATCGTGGAGGCGAGCAGGGCGGCCGCGACGGTGGCGAGGGAGCTGCCGGCGACCTGGGTCACGCTCAGGTCGAGCTTCCTGCGCCCCTGTTCCGCCTGTTCCGCCTGTTCCGCCGGGTCATGTGGTCCCCGCGGATCCGCCGGGTGGTCCGCCCGCGTCTGGTTCGCCGCCTTCTGACCCATCGCCATCCGCCGTGTGTCCCGCCTCTCGCGCCTCTCCTCTTCCAGCAGTTACTGACCTCTGAGCGAAATGGAAAGTTCCGTTTCTGCGGATTCTGTGAAGCAGGACACCCGAAAACGGCAGCGTCCGCAGGTGGACCCGGATGCCGACCCGATTCCGGGCAGGCCAACTGCCGCCGCCCGGGACAAGTTCGGCGGCGCGGCGGTCCACCCGGGTGGCCCGAATGGAGTACTGTGGCGAGCCCTGGGACCGTCCTTCCTTCCGGATGTCCGGACCCGGGAGAGGGGGCCGGCTGATGGAGAAGCGGCGCTCAAGACCGGTGATGCCGCGGTATCGCACGGGTTCCTGCTGCGCACAGTAACCACTTGGTCACTGTGCGTGCCCAACAGGTAACCGTGCCATAACGTCGATCAAGGGCGCATGCCCGACACGCCGGTTTAACTCGGCAAGGTTGTGGCAGGCTGCACCCGGGCAGGCCACACTCGACTAGCGGAAGCAGCGACGCACGTGACGTCGGCAGGCACCACCCGGGAGGTCCCCATGCCCGAACTGCGTGTCGTGGCCGTCTCGAATGACGGAACACGACTGGTGCTCAAGGCTGCGGACAGCACGGAGTACACGCTTCCGATCGACGAGCGGCTGCGGGCTGCCGTGCGCAATGACCGCGCACGCCTGAACCAGATCGAGATCGAGGTGGAGAGCCACCTCCGCCCCCGCGACATCCAGGCCCGCATACGGGCCGGTGCCTCCGCGGAGGAGGTCGCCCAGCTCGCCGGCATCCCGGTCGACCGGGTACGCCGCTTCGAGGGCCCGGTGCTGGCCGAGCGCGCCTTCATGGCCGAGCGGGCCCGCAAGACCCCCGTACGCCGCCCCGGCGAGAACACCGGACCGCAGCTCGGCGAGGCCGTGCAGGAGCGCCTCACGCTGCGCGGGGCCGACAAGGACTCCGTGCTGTGGGACTCCTGGCGCCGCGACGACGGCACCTGGGAGGTGCTGCTGGTCTACCGGGTGGCGGGCGAACCGCACTCGGCGAGCTGGTCGTACGACCCGCCGCGCCGGCTGGTCGTCGCCGTGGACGACGAGGCCCGCTCCCTGATCGGCGAGGCCGACGACCTGCCCTCCACCCCGGAGCCGAGCTTCCCGTTCGTGCCGAGGATCGCCCGGCTGCCCCGGGACCGGCCGCTGGACCGCGCCCTGGACCGGCAGCTGGAACGGCCCGACAACCGGCCCGCCCCGCCGCCCCCGCCGGAGCCCGAGGAGGAACGGGACACGCTGACCAGCCTGCTGGAGGCGGTCCCGAGCTTCCGGGGCGACCTGGTGGTGCCGGACCGTACGGAGGCTCCCGCCGAGGAGCAGGAGTCCGAGGAACCCCCGGCCGCGGCGGCATCGGCGGGCGCCGGCGCGGCGTACGCGGACGTGCTGATGCCGCGTACGGTGGCGGGCCACCGCGAGCGGCTGACCGGTACCACCGACCGGCAGGCCGAGGCCGACGGGGTGCGGCCCGGGCGCCGGGCGGCCGTGCCCAGCTGGGACGAGATCGTCTTCGGGACCCGGCGCAAGAAGCAGGAGTAGCCCGCGCGGCGGCGCCCCCGAGGGGGCGCCGCCGGCCGCGGACGCGTCAGGGGTTGGGACCGGTGGCCACGGGCCGCTCCGGGTCCGAGGACCACTGCGACCAGCTGCCCGCGTACAGGCTGGCCGGAATCCCGGCCACCTCCAGCGCGAGGACCTCGTGCGCCCCGGAGACCCCGGAGCCGCAGTACACGCCGACCGCCGTGTCCCCCGCGGCGCCGAGCGCCGCGAACCGGGCGCGCAGCTCCCCGGCCGACAGGAACCGGCCGTCCGGGCCGACGTTCTCGGTGGTCGGGGCCGACACCGCGCCCGGGATGTGCCCGCCGACCCGGTCGATCGGCTCGACCTCGCCGCGGTAGCGCTCGCCCGCCCGGGCGTCCAGCAGGAGACCCGTACGGGCCAGCGCGGCCGCGTCGTCGGCCTCCAGCAGCCCGAACGCTCCCGGGTTTGGCTTGAAATCGCCCTCGCGGGGGGTCGGCGCGTCGGTGGTGAGCACGCCGCCCGCCGCCGTCCACGCGGCCAGGCCTCCGTCCAGTACGCGCACGTTCCGGTGACCCGTCCAGCGCAGCAGCCACCAGGCGCGGGCGGCCGCCCAGCCGAGACCGCCGTCGTACACGACCACGGGCGCGTCGGCGCGCACCCCGGCACGGCGCATCGCGGCGCCGAAGTCCTCCGGGTCGGGGAGCGGGTGACGGCCGCCCGTCCCCGGCGGACCTGCCAGTTCGCGGTCCAGGTCGACGTAGACGGCACCGGGGAGGTGCCCCGCTTCGTAGGCGGGGCGCTGGTCGGGGCCGCCCAGCTGCCAGCGGACGTCCAGGAGGGCCGGCGGGCGGGAGCCGGCGAGCTCGCCCCGCAGTTCGGAGGCCGAGAGAATCGCAGTCATGGGCCCATCTTCCTCCCCGCCCTCGAACCCGTGTAACAAGCCCGACATCGACGGGGCGCAGTGATTCGGACATCTCTGTTCCGCGTCCCTCTCACGCGGCCGGTCGGGGCGCACGGGGTGCCGCGGAGTGCAAGCATCTGCGGGGAACAGGGACACGACGGCGGGAGACGGCTGACATGACGGAGGCAGCGGGGGCTTCGCGGCGCACGCCCGGCACACCGTGCTGGGTGAGCCTGATGGTGCACGGCCTGGGGAGCACGGAGGACTTCTACGCCGACCTCTTCGGCTGGGAGTACGAGCCCGGCCCCACCCAGTTCGGCCCGAGCGTCCGGGCCTTCCTCGACGGCCAGGAGGTCGCCGGGATCGGCGAGATGCCGCCGGACCGCCACCTTCCGGTGGCGTGGACCCCGTACTTCGCCACGGACGACGCCGACTGCACCGCAGAGTCCATCCGGTCCTGCGGCGGCACGGTCGCGGTGGGCCCGCTCGACGCGGGGGCGGCGGGGCGGATGGCGATCTGCTCCGACCCGCTGGGCGCGATCTTCGGGATCTGGCAGGCGGACGGGCACCCCGCGGCCCGCCGGACGGGGGCGGCGGGCACCCCGGTGTGGAACGAGCTGCTCACCCAGGAGTCCTCGACGGTCGGCAAGTTCTACGAGCACGTCTTCGGCCACGAGGCCGAACGGCACCCGGACGTCTCGGCCGCCTTCGACTACCTGACGCTGCGCCTGGGCGGCCGTCCGGTCGCCGCGGTCCACGGTGTCGGCCGGTCGCTGCCGCACGACCGCGGGCCGCACTGGATGACGTACTTCGAGGTGGCGGACCCCGACGCGGCCGCCGCCCGGGTGACCGAGCTGGGCGGCCGGCTCGTCACCCCGCCCCGGGAGCGGATCACGGGCCGGCTGGCCGTGGTCGCGGACCCGGAGGGGGCGGTGTTCGCGCTGGTGCGGACGTCCCGGGACTAGGCCGTGTGGAGGGGCAGCAGCTGCGGGCGCTTCGCGGTGCGGCCGTCTCCGGAGGAGGTGCCGCGCAGCCGGCGGCCGAGCCAGGGGCCGAGGAACCCGGCCACCCAGGCCGCCTCGGCGGCGACGGCCCCGACGAGCGCGCGGGGCGGCCGGGGCGGCAGCGGCTCCTTCCAGGCACCGCCGCTGCCGGGCAGCTCCAGGGCCTCGGCCAGGGCGGCGGCGATCCGGGCGTGGCCGAGGGGGCTGGCGTGCAGCCGGTCGGCGGTCCACAGCCGCGGGTCGGTGGCGACGGCCGCCCGGCCGGTCTCGGCGACCACCACCCCGTGGCGGGCGGCCGCGGCACGGATGCGGGTGTTGAGCTCGCTCACGCGCGGGCTCAGCGGCCTGGCCAGGGGGGCGATGCGCGCCACGTCGGGGAAAGTCACGGTGGCCACCCGGGCCCCGGCGCCGGTGAGCGCGGCGAACACCTCCTCCAGCTCCCCGGCCACCTCGGCGGCGTCGAACCGCGGCCGGAGCAGGTCGTTGACCCCGGCGACGACGGTCGCGACGTCCGGCCGCAGCTCCAGGGCGGGCCCGAGCTGTTCGGCGCGGACCTGTCCGGCGAGCCGGCCCCTGACCGCGAGGTTGGCGTACCGCAGCCCGGGGGCGGCGGACGCGAGGTGACCGGCGAGGCGGTCGGCGAAGCCGCGCAGGCCCACCGTGTCGTCGCCGTCCCCCAGACCCTCGGTCTGGCTGTCGCCCAGGGCGACGTAACGCAGGAAGTCAGCCTTCCGCACGGGTGATCCCCTCCCTCTTCCCGAGCACGTCGGCGGTGCGCAGGCACCAGTCCCGGTGGCCCTCCTCGAAGGCCACTCCGCGCAGGCAGGTCAGGTAGCCGCCGATCCGTTCGCCGCGCAGCAGGAACGCGTCCTCGTCCAGCTCGCCGCGCATGTCCCGCAGCAGCCCGCGCAGCGTCTCGATCTTGGCCTCGGCGGCGGCCGCCCGTTCCACGAGCTGCTCGATGACCGGGGCGGTGCCGATGCGGTCGGCGCTCTGGACCTTCACGAGGAGGTCGTCGCGGATCGAGGAGGGCTTGGACGCCGCCCCGGCGAACCGCTCCAGTTCGGCGCGGCCGGTGTCGGTGACCCGGAACAGCCGCTTGTTCGGCCGGGACTCCTGCACCACCTCCCGGCCCGAGACCAGTCCGTCCGCCTCCAGCCGCGCCAGTTCGGCGTAGAGCTGCTGGGGCAGGGCGTGCCAGAAGTTCGCGACGCTGATGTCGAAGGCCTTCGCCAGCTGGTAGCCGCTGTACTCGCCGTCGAGCAGTGCCGCCAGTACCGCGTGCCGCAGGGCCATGGCCACTCCCTCTTCCCTTTCCGTGCCAGCACCGGCACCATACTCAAAAATATGACTACTCGCATTCTTGAGTAATCACCGACAGAAGGAGGGGCCACATGGGGAACGTGGAGACCGCCGAACGCTTCCGCGCCGCCGTGGAGCAGCGCGATCTCGCCGCGCTGGACGACCTGTTCACGGAGGACATCCGGCTCTACAGCCCGGTGAAGTTCAAGCCGTTCGAGGGCAAGGCCGCCGTCCTGGGGCTCTTCGGCGTGCTGCTGCGCACCTTCGAGGACCTCCGCTACCTCGGCCGGCTGGACGGCGATGCCGAGACCACCTCGGGCGGCGGGGAGGCCCCGACGGTGATCCTGCCCTTCCGCGCGCTGGTCGCGGGCAAGCAGATCCACGGCATCGACCAGCTCCAGCTGGACGCGGCGGGCCGGGTGAAGGAGTTCACGGTGATGGTCCGCCCCCAGTCCGCCGTCCAGGCCCTGGGCCAGGCGGTCTTGGCCGGGCTGATCGCCGACGGCCTCGCACCGGAGGTCTGACGGCGGGTCACCACCGCTACGGGGCGGGCCCGCAGCCGTCTCCCGGCAAGTACTTGCTATATTGGCAAGTACTTGCCGGGAGATCGCACAGGGAGTCGCCCGGCCACCACCCGGGGGAACCGTCATGAGCGAACAGGCCGCCGCCGCCGCGGCGTTGAAGGGGGTCGCACGGATCGAGGCGGGCGCACGGCAGCGGAGCCGGTGGCTCACCGGCTACCTGTGGGTCTTCGCTGGCTGGCAGCTCGCCCTCGTCCCCGCCGTACTGCTGTGGCACGGGCGGACGGGCACGCTCGTCAGCACGCTCGCCAACGCGGTCGTGGTGATGGGGCTGTCCGCGTTCACCATGCGGCAGCCGGTGGTCCCCCGGGGCCACGGCCGCCGCCACCTCCGCGCGATCGGCGTGTGGGCCGCCGCGTACGTGCTGTCCCTCGCGCTGGGTCTCACCGTCTTCGCCGACAGCACCGCCTTCGCCGCCGCGGCCGCCCTGCTGTGCGCGCTGCCGCCCGCCGCGGCGGCCTGGCGGGAGGTCCGCGCGGCATGACACCGCCCCCCGGCAGCCCGGCCGACCGGACCCCGCACCCGCGCCACGCGCTCGCCCCGCTGCTCTCCTCGGCCGTGCGCCTGTCGATCGTGGCGGCCCTCGCACCCGTGGAGAAGGCCGAGTTCGGCTACGTACGGGACCTCGTGGAGATCACCGACTCCGCGCTGTCGAAGCAGGTCGCGCGCCTGGAGGAGGCCGGCTGGGTCACGGTCGAGAAGGGGCGGGTCGGGCGCATGCCGCGGACCTGGCTGCTCCTGACCGGGGAGGGCCTGGCCGGCTACCGGCGGCACGTCGCCGCCCTGACCGCCATCGCGGGCCCGCCGCGCTGACCGCGGCGTGTCGCCGTCCGGCCGGCCCCGCCGCGGTACGAGGATGTGGCCGGCGTTTCCGCACCTGACGGAGCGCGCCCAGGCGGCTACGCACCGCCCCGGGGAGCCGCCCACGAGTACTGTGGAAGGGTTTCCGGGGGCGCACCGGCGGATGGGGTTCACCGTGTCGACATCGAGTCACGAAACGTTCGGCGCGCCCTGCTGGGTCAGCCTCATGGCCCGGGACCTCGACGCGGCGAAGGAGTTCTACAGCGCGGTCCTCGGATGGGAATTCGGCCCCGCCCGCCTGGGCGAGGCCTTCGCCGTCGCCTTCGCCTCGGGGGTCCCGGTGGCCGGGATCGGCGCGCTGCCGCCGACGCTCAGCATCCCCGTCGCCTGGACCCCGTACTTCGCCGTGGAAGACGCCGACGTCACCGCGGCGCGCATCAGGGAGCGCAGCGGGACCGTCGCCGTCGGCCCCCTGTCCTTCGGCACCGGCCGGGCCGCGCTCGCCTCCGACCGGGACGGGGCGGTCTTCGGGATCTGGCAGGGCGAGGCCATCCCGGACTGGGGCATGGGCGGCGAAGCGGCGCCGGCCTGGCTGGAGCTGCACACCCGGAACGCCTTCGACTCGGCCATCTTCTACGGCGAGGTCCTGGAGTGGGCCTGCGACCACGCCGGCTGCTGCGAGGTCGCCTACGTGGAGGAGGACGACCGCATCCTGCTCCGCCGCGCGGGCCGGACCGTGGCCCGCCTGCACGGCGGGACGCTCGCGGAGGCTCCCGACCCGCACCTGAGGCCGCGGTGGCGCGTCCACTTCCGGGTTCCCGACCTCGACGCCGCCGTGGAGGCCGCCACCGCCCTCGGCGGCAGTACCGGCCCCACCCCGGACCCCGGCGCCTTCCCCCACGAGCGCACCCTGCGGGACCGCGACGGCGCCCTGTTCAGCATCGTCGGCCCGGCCGCACCCGGCCGCTTCTGACCCGGCCCGGGCGCGGCCCGGGCCGCGATCCCCTCAGCCGGGCCGGTACTCGGCCCAGGTCATGGGCGTCTCGGAGATCCTGACAGCCGTGAGCTCGGGGATCCGTTCCGTCCAGAGGTCGTAGATCCGTACGGCGCGGTTCTCCGCCGAGGCGGGCCCGCTTCGGCAGGCGCCGCCAGCGGTAGATCATCCGGGTTCGTCCTGCCCGTGACTCGGCGAGACCGGCTCATCCGGATGGCGCTGTACGGCGTTCACCGCGACCACGCGGGCACCGGGAAGGACGGTCAGGCGTGGTTGACGGGGAGGACGTCCGGGGAGAGGCTGCCCGCGTGGGCGGACGCGGAGGTCATCAGGCGGCGGTGGTGCCGGCGGCAGAGGACCTCGTAGCCGATCTCCTCCGCCGGGCGGTTCACGTCGCCGACCACCACCTGCGCGCCCTCGACCACCATCTGCCCGCCCACCGTACGGGCGTTGTGCGTGGCGCGGGCCCCGCACCAGCACAGGGCCTCGACCTGGAGCTGCTCGATCCGGTCGGCCAGCTCGATGAGCCGCTGCGAGCCGGGGAAGAGCTTGGTGCGGAAGTCGGTGGTGATGCCGAAGGCGAAGACGTCCATGTGCAGGTCGTCCACGACGCGCGCCAGCTGGTCGATCTGCTCGGGCGCGAGGAACTGGGCCTCGTCGACGATCACGTAGTCCGCCTTGCCGCCCGCCGAGAGCTCCCGCACCAGGTACGCGTAGACGTCCATGACGTCGGTGACCTCGACGGCGTCCGTCACCAGACCCAGGCGCGAGGACAGCTTGCCCTCGCCCGCCCGGTCCTGGCGGGTGAAGATCACGCCCACCAGGCCCCGCGCGGAGCGGTTGTGCGTGATTTGCAGAGCCAGCGTGCTCTTTCCGCAGTCCATCGTTCCGGAGAAGAACACCAGCTCGGGCATAGGAGGTACGGGACCTTTCGGGTCGGGGTGGGAGAGGAGGGCGGGGCGGAGCGGGGCCGGTCAGGTGCGGATTTCGAGCAGCGGGACCAGCTGCTCGGCCGCGGTCATGGATCCGTGCATCCCGGTGAGCGCCGACTCGTTGGGCTCGTTGCGGGAGGCCGTGATCGCGACGTCGGCCTGGGCCGCGGCGATCACGTCGCCGATCCGCCCGAGGACCCGCTCGTCGCACTCCCCCGGCGCCCCGAACCAGCCCAGCTGCAGGGCCTCCTCGCGGCTCGCGACCCAGAAGCGGTCACCGAGCACCTCGCGCCACACGGTCAGTACGTCGGCCTCGGCCCCCGGCACCGCGTACACGTGCCGGGCCCGGCCCTCGCCGCCCAGCAGGGCCACGCCCGCGCCCAGCTCCCAGTCCTCGTCGAAGTCGATCCGGGAGTCCTCGTCGAAGGGCACGTCGACCATGCCGTGGTCGGAGGTGACGTACAGGGCGGTGCGCGGCGGCAGCTGCTCCGCGAGGCGCTGCACGAGCCGGTCGACGTACATGAGCTGGCCGCGCCAGGCGTCGGAGTCCACGCCGTGGCGGTGTCCGGCGCCGTCGAGTTCGCTGAAGTAGGTGTACACGAGCGAGCGCTCGCCGGCCGCGAGCTGGATCGCCGCGAGGTCCATCCGCTCCTCGCCGGTCATCCGGCCGTGGAAGGTGCCGCCGCTGAGCGCGATCTTGGTGAGCGGGGTGGTCTGGAAGTTCGGCGCGGACACCTGCGCGGTGTGCACCCCGGCCGCGTCCGCGAGCTGGAACACCGTCGGGTACGGCTGCCAGGGCTTCGGCGGGGTCCACGGGTGCCAGCGGAGCTGGTTCATCAGCGCGCCGGAGGCCGGGTTGCGCACGGCGTAGCCGGGCAGGCCGTGCCGGGCGGGCGGCAGACCGGTGCCGACGGAGGCCAGGGAGGTGGCGGTGGTCGCCGGGAAGCCGGACGTGATCGGCAGTCCGGTGCCGCCGCGCGAGCTCGCGAGGAGGGAGGTGAGGAACGGGGCCTCGTCCGGGTGGGCCTTGATCTGCTCCCAGCCCATGCCGTCGACCAGGAACACGCAGTTCCGGTCGGCCGGTGCCAGCTCGGTGATCCCGGCGGCGAGGCCGGGGACGCCCTGGCCGGCCGCGAGGGTCGGCAGGAGGTCGGCGAGGGAGCCGGAGCCGTACTGCGGGACCGGGGCGCCCCCGAGGTCGAGCAGTTCCGGCTCGTCCTGCCAGTTCGACGGTACGGAGTACGACATCAGCGGGCGGGACCGGAGGTTGCCGCCGTCGCCTCGCTGAGCGCCTGCGCGAAGACCAGCGCCTGGCGCACCGTCTCGGGGCCGTCGCCGGCCTCGCTGACGCGCAGGCTGAGGTCGTCGGCGGTGGAGTTGCCGGTGTAGCCGTGGTCGGCGTCGCAGTTCTGGTCGCCGCAGGCGGCGGGCTCCAGGTCGATGCGCGAGACCGCGCCCCAGCCGATGGTCAGGACGACCTCGCGGGGCAGCTGGCCGGGGGTGTACGACTCCGGGTTGGCCACGACGCGGCTGAGCACCACGGAGGAGATGCTGGAGAGCTTGACCGACTCGGTGGAGGTGGTCGCGTACGGGGACGGCGAGCCGGCGTCGGCGGCCTGCTCGTCGGTGTGGCTGACGATGAACCGGTTGCCGGTCAGGACCAGCACGGTGACGTGCCGGCGCACCTCGTTGGAGTCGAAGGTGGTCTCCTGGTGGACCAGGTACGACGAGATCGGCTCGCCGCCCACCGCGGCCTCCACCGCCTCGGCCACGAGGGCCGGGTAGTAGCCGCTGCGCTCGATGGCCGCGCGCAGTCCCTGGGTCGTCGTACCGGATTTCGCCATGAGGTCCATCCTAAGGCCCGTACGGGCTCCCCCTGCCTGCCGTGCGCTCAGTAGCTCGGCAGCGTGCGCGGGCCGAGGTCGGTCCGGGCGGGCGGGTGGGCCACGCGGACGGTGGCGCTGAGTACGGAGAGGCCCTCGGTGGCGACGACGACCGGCTCCAGCGAGACCCCGGTCACTTCCGGGTGGTCGTCCACCAGCCGGGACAGCCGCAGCAGCAGCTCCTCCAGGGCGGGGGTGTCGACGGGGTCGCTGCCGCGCCAGCCGAAGAGCAGCGGGGCGGCGCGGATGGAGCGGATCAGGGCGGCGGTGTCCCGGTCGGTGGCGGGGACCAGGCCGTGGGCGGTGTCGCCGAGCAGCTCGGAGGGGACCCCGGCGAGCCCGAAGGAGAGGACAGCTCCGGCGGCGGCGTCGACGGTGGCGCGGACGACGGTGTCCACTCCGCGCGGGGCCATCGTCTGCACCACGGGCTGTAGCTCGGCCGGCTTGCCGAGGGCCTCGGTGAGCTCCTCGTACGAGCGCCTGAGCTCGGCCTCGGTGGTGAGGTCGAGGCGTACGCCGCCCAGGTCGGCGCGGTGGCGCAGGTGCGGGGCGGTGGTCTTGAGGGCGACCGGGTAGCCGAGGACCCGGGCCGCGCGGACGGCGGCGTCGGGGCTGGGGGCGGGGAGGGTGGGCAGCACCCGGATCCCGTAGCGGCCCAGCAGCCCGCGGGCGTCGGGCTCGTCCAGGGTCAGCGCGGCCCCCTCCTCGACGCCCGCCAGCAGAGTGGCGAGCCGGGCGGCGGCGCCCGCCTCGTCGATGTCCTCGTACTCGGGGACCTGTCCGGTCTCGGCGTTGTCCCGGCGCCACCGGGCGTACCGCACGGCTTCGGCGACGGCCTTCACGGCGCGCTCGGCGGCCGGGTAGGCGGGGATCCGGCCGGCCCCGTCGAGGGCGGGCGCGCCGCCGTCGGCCGGTACCTCGGCGGGCGGCGGGGGCGCTGCGGGCGGCGTGTCGCCGGCCGCGGCGGAGAGGGCTTCGACGAGGTCGCCGAGTTCCACGTGGACCACGGCGACGGGCTTGCCGGGGACCTCGGCGACGGCCTCCCGCAGCGCCTGCGCGAGGTCGTCGGCGAGCTCGCGGTCGCTCACGGACGGGATGGCGGTGACGACGACGGCGTCGCAGTCGTCGGAGGCGAGTGCGGCGCGCAGGGCGGTGCGGAAGTCGGCAGGGCCGGCGGCGGTCGTCAGGTCCAGCGGGGGCAGCGGGCGCAGCCCCTCGGTCAGGCAGGCGTCGTAGGTGAGGACGCCGAGGGACTCGGAGTTGCCGAGGATCGCCACCCTGGGGCCGGCCGGCAGCGGCTGCCCGGCCAGCAGCCGGCCGACGTCGACCAGCTCGGTGACGGTGTCGACGCGGATGACGCCGGCCTGGCGGAGCAGCTCGGAGACCGTGGCCTCGGGGAGCCGGGTGCCGGGGACGACGTGTCCGGCGGGGGTGTGGCGGCCGCCCAGGGCGACGACGACGGGCTTGGCGGCGACCGTGCGGCGGGCGAGGCGGGTGAACTTGCGCGGGTTGCCGAGGGTTTCCAGGTACATCAGGGCGACGTCGGTGGCCTCGTCCTCGTACCAGTACTGGAGGATGTCGTTGCCGGAGACGTCGGCCCGGTTCCCGGCCGAGACGAAGGACGACAGTCCCTCGCCGCGCCGCAGCAGGGCGGACAGCAGGGCGATGCCGATCGCTCCGGACTGGGTGAACAGGCCGATCCGGCCGCGCGCGGAGGCGGGGGCCGGGGCGAGGCAGGCGTTCAGCTCCACCTCCGGGGCGGTGTTGATCACCCCGAAGGCGTTGGGCCCGATGAGCCGCATCCCGTACGAGCGGACCTGCCGCACCAGTTCGCGCTGGCGGGCGAGTCCGGCCGGGCCGCTCTCGCCGTATCCGGCGGACAGGACCACCAGCCCCTGCACCCCGTGCTCGCCGCAGGCGGCCACGGCGTCCGGGACCCGGTCCGCGGGGACGGCGATCACGGCGAGGTCGACGGGGGCGCCGATGTCGGCGAGGCCGCGGTAGGCCCGTACGCCTTCGAGGAGGTCGCCCTCCATGCCGGGGGCGCGGGCCTCGTTGACGGCGTAGAGGTGTCCTCGGAAGCCTCCGTCGCGCAGGTTGCGCAGGACGGTGGCGCCCACGCCGGCTCCGGAGCGGCTGGCGCCGATCACGGCGACAGAGCCGGGGGCGAGGAGGCGCTGCACGGAACGGGCCTCGGCGCGCTGTTCGCGGGCGCGCTGGACGGCGAGGGACTCGGCGGTGGGTTCGAGGTCGAGGGTGAGGTGGACGGAGCCGTCCTCGAAGCTGCGCTTCTGCTGGTAGCCGACGTCCGTGAACACCTTGATCATCTTGGTGTTGGCGGGCAGCACCTCGGCCGCGAACCTGCGGATCCCGCGTTCCCGGGCCACCGCGCCGATGTGCTCCAGGAGGGCGGAGGCGACCCCGCGGCCCTGGTGGGCGTCCTGGACGAGGAAGGCGACCTCGGCCTCGTCGGCGGGGGCGGAGGCGGGCCGTCCGTCGGGGCCGATGCGGTCGAAGCGGACCGTGCCGATGAACTCCCCGCCGATGGTCGCGGCGAGGCCGACCCGGTCGACGTAGTCGTGGTGCGTGAAGCGGCGGACGTCGCGGTCGGAGAGGCGGGGGTAGGGCGCGAAGAAGCGGTAGTACTTCGACTCGTCCGAGACCTGTTCGTAGAAGCTGACCAGGCGGCCCGCGTCCTCGGTGGTGATGGGGCGGATCCGGGCGGTGCCGCCGTCGCGCAGCACGACGTCCGCTTCCCAGTGGGCCGGGTACGAGGGGTCCGACGCGGTGGTCATGGGGCCACCTTAAGGGGCGGTCCGGCCAGGTGTGCGGGTGCGGTGGGCGGCCCGCTGGGCGAGCGCGCGGCGAATGCGGCGCACCGGTGCGAACCAGTGCAAGCTGGGGAGGGTCGAACGGCGGTGGATGCGGGCCGAAGGTCGGTCCGAGCATTCCGGGCGGCGTGAGAGACTGGTCTAGACAACCCGTAGAACCTGAAGGGCATCACCATGGCAGAGCGCCGCGTCAACGTCGGCTGGGCCGAGGGCCTGCACGCTCGTCCCGCCTCGATCTTCGTCCGGGCGACGACCGCCTCCGGAGTCCCGGTGACCATCGCGAAGGCCGGCGGCGACCCCGTCAACGCCGCGTCGATGCTGGCGGTCCTGGGTCTGGGCGCCCAGGGCGGCGAGGAGATCGTCCTGACTTCCGACGCCGAGGGCGCGGACGCCGCGCTCGACCGCCTCGCGAAGCTGGTCGCCGAGGGCCTCGAGGAGCTCCCCGAGACCGTCTGACCCTTCGGGTCCGGTAGCCCGGAAGCCGCGGTCCCCACCACCCCGGGGGCCGCGGCTTCCGCGTTTCCCCTTCGGGGAATCTGCGAATGATGCGCGCCGGAATCGAGCCACGGGCGCGCAGAAGCGGACGCATGAAAACGGACGCACAAAAGCGGACACACAAAAGCGGACGCGTGAAGGCGGGACGCGAATTCCACCGGCGCCCGGGAGCGCCCGGATATTCCTCCGTTGTATACGGGATCTGTTAATTCGGAGCGCTCGCCGTGTTTACGGCAGGTTGCGGATTCCTCACCCTCGGCCGGTGCGCCCCGGCCGTCCGCTGCGCGTGCAGCGCGGTCAGGGACCTGGCCCGCTCCGCGTCCCCGCGCGCGACGGCGTCCACGATCGCGGCGTGCTCGGCCCAGCACTCCGCGGGCCGCACGGGGGCCTCGACCGCGTACATCCAGGCGATCTTGTGCCGGGTCTGGGTCAGCAGGGCGATCAGCCCCGGACTGGCCGAGGCCTGGGCCAGCGTCTCGTGGAACCAGCTCCCCAGGGAGCGCAGGTCCTCCCCCTGGGCCCGCCCGGCCCGCTCCCGGCCCAGCCTGACCAGTCCGCGCAGCACCTTCAGGTGGCCGTCGGTGCGCCGGCGGGCGGCCCGGGAGGCGGCGAGCGGCTCCAGCAGCATCCGCAGCTCCAGGAGGTCGGCGGCCTCCTGTTCGGTCGGCTCGGCCACGCAGGCGCCCGCGTGCCGCCGCGTGGTGACGAAGCCCTCGGACTCCAGGGTGCGCAGCGCCTCGCGGACCGGGACGCGCGAGACCCCGTAACGGCGGGCGAGCACCTCCTCGGTCAGCCGGCTGCCCGGCCCGAAGAATCCGGAGACGATATCGTCGCGAATCGCTGTGCACACCGCGTGCGCCGGAATACGCAAGGCCGGACCTCCGCTGGTTTCGGTTCGGTTTATCGTGGCCGTACTGCGACTCTATTGCAACACGCGGCAATTTTCCGAGCGGGGGCGGAAATATGAAGGATAAAACGAGGAAGGCCCCGGCTCTGTGAGCCGGGGCCTTCCTCGGTGAAGCGCGCTGTGCGGGTGCGGGTCAGATGCCCACGCCGTGGTTGCGCAGGTACGTCAGCGGGTTGATGTCCGTGCCGTACGTGGCACCGGTGCGGGCCTCGAAGTGCAGGTGCGGGCCGCTGGAGTTGCCGGTGGAGCCCGACAGGCCGATCTGCTGGCCGGCGCCGACCGTCTCGCCGACGGAGACGCTGAGCGAGAGCAGGTGCCCGTACTGGGTGTAGGTGCCGTCGTTGTGGCGGATCACGACGTTGTTGCCGTAGGCGCCGCCCCAGCCGGCCTCGACGATGGTGCCCGCGCCCACGGCGTGGACGATGCTGCCCTCGTCGGCGTGGAAGTCGATGCCCGTGTGGCTGCCGGAGGACCACATGCCGCCGCCCGCGCCGTACTGGGTGCTGACGTACGAGCCGTCGACCGGGGCGACGAAGGTGTTGAGGCGCTTGCGGGCCTCTTCCTTGGCGGCCTTCTCGGCGGCCTCGCGCTCGGCCTTCTCCTTGGCCTCGGCGGCCTCGGCGGTGCGCTTGGCCTCGGCGGCCCGCGTCTTCGCCTCGGCCTCGGCCTGCGCCTGCGCGGCGACGGCCTCGGCGGCGCTCTGCTGGGTCGCGGCCTGGACCTCGATGTCGTCCTGCAGACCGTCGGCGACGACGATCGCGTTCTGACCGGTGTCCTCCATGGACGGGCCGCTGCTGTTGTCCGCCGCGAAGGCCGGAGCGGCCAGGGTGCCGACCACGCCCGTGGTGGCGAGGGCGGCGATGCCGGCGTAGCCGGCGGTCTTGCGGCTCAGACGGCTGGAACCACGGTGCTTACCAGAACCGGCGGCACGACTGCCAAACGCCATGAAGGGGGTGATCCTTTCCTTCCCTCTCGCCTACCGGGTTAGCTGACGGGTTCGGAGCAGGAAGGTCTCCTACGGGCCTCCTCTTGCGAGGGGGTCCGATTCACCCCAGGGACACATGTGGGTCCCCGGCTCCCCAGGCTCGCGCCTGACGGGGACTCGGCGATCGCTGTCCGGTGCCGCGGATGCGGCGGGTACAAACTGACGAACAGCACGGCCGACGCTAGGCGGATCATCAGTCAATCGCCAAACAGACGAGCGCTTTTGTTGCGTACGCCACACCGCATACCTGCAACCACGCCACCAAACGGACAAAGGGGGCTCCGGTGGATGTTCCACCGGAGCCCCCTTGTCACGGGCCGGATCCCGGCCCGTCCCGGGCCTCGCGCCGCTCAGTTGGAGACGACGGTGACCTCACCGATCCCGAGGGCCAGGACGGGCTCCTCGATCTGCGCGGCGTCGCCCACCAGGACGGTGACCAGACGGTCCACCGGGAAGGCGTTCACGACGGCCGAAGTGGCCTCCGCCGTACCGGTTTCGGCCAGCCGCGCGTACAGCCGCGCCTGGTAGTCGTCCGGCAGCTCCTGCTCCACCTGGTCGGCGAGCGTGCCGGCGACCGAGGCGGCCGTCTCGAACTTCAGCGGGGCTACGCCCACCAGGTTCTGCACCGCCACATCCCGCTCGGCGTCGGTCAGTCCGCCCTCCGCAAGGGTCCGCAGCACCTTCCACAGGTCCTCCAGCGCCGGACCCGTGTTGGGGGTGTCCACCGAACCGCTGATGGCGAGCATCGAGGCGCCCTTGCCGTCGGCGGTCGAGCGCAGCACCTGCCCGAAGGCGCGGACGCCGTAGGTGTAGCCCTTCTCCTCGCGCAGCACCTTGTCCAGGCGGGAGGTGAGGGTGCCGCCGAGGCAGTACGTGCCGAGCACCTGCGGGGCCCAGACGATGTCGTGCCGGTCCGGTCCGATCCGGCCGATCAGCAGCTGCGTCTGGACGGCGCCCGGCCGGTCCACGATGACCACGCGGCCCGTGTCGTCGGCCGTCACCGGCTGGACCGGGCGGGGCGCGGCGGTGTTGCCGGTCCAGGCGCCCAGGGTGTCCGCCAGCAGGACGTCCAGGTCAATGCCGGTCAGGTCGCCGACGACCACCGCGGTGGTGGTGGAGGGCCGTACGTGGGCCTCGTAGAAGGCGCGTACGGCCCCGGAGTCGATCCGCGCGACCGTCTCCTCGGTGCCCTGGCGGGGGCGGGACACGCGCAGCGCGGCGGGGAACAGCTCCTTGGAGAGCTCCTTGGCGGCGCGGCGCTGCGGGTTGGCCAGCTCGTGCGGGATCTCGTCGAGCCGGTTGCGCACCAGGCGGTCGACCTCGCTGTCGGCGAAGGCGGGCGCGCTCAGGGCCTCGGCGAGCAGGGCAAGCGCCTTGGACAGCCGGGAGGCCGGGACCTCCAGGGAGACCCGCAGGCCGGGGTGGTCGGCGTGGGCGTCGAGGGTGGCGCCGCAGCGCTCCAGCTCGGCGGCGAACTCCTCGGCGGAGTGCTTGTCGGTGCCCTCCGACAGGGCGCGGGCCATGATGGTGGCCACCCCGTCGAGGCCCTCGGGCTCGGCGTCCAGCGGGGCCGCGAGGTTGACCTCGACCGCCACCACCTGCTGGCCCGGGCGGTGGCAGCGCAGCAGGGTCAGGCCGTTGGGGAGCGTGGAGCGCTCCGGGGCCGGGAAGGCCCACGGCTTCGCCTCGCCGGCCTGCGGCCGCGGGTGGAAGGTCATCGTGACGGCTGCGGTGTCGCTCACTGCTCCGCCCCCTCGTTCTCGTCGTGCTGCTCGGTCTCGTGGGCCTCGGCGCCGGCCAGCGGCTCGTAGACCAGCACCGCGCGGTTGTCGGGGCGCAGCCTGGCCGCGGCCACGGCCTGCACCTCCTCGGCGGTGACGTCCAGCACCCGCTGGACGGCGGTCAGGGCGAGCTGGGGGTCGCCGAAGAGCACCGCGAAACGGCACAGTTCGTCGGCGCGGCCGGCCACGGTGCCGAGCCGGTCCAGCCACTCGCGCTCCAGCTGCGCCTGCGCGCGCTCCATCTCCTCGGCCGTCGGGCCCTCGGCGGCGAACCGCGCGAGCTCCTCGTCGACGGCCGCCTCGATGGCGGGCACCTCGACGCCGCTGGAGGTCTTGACGTCCAGCCAGCCCAGCGAGGGCGCGCCGGCCAGGCGCAGCATGCCGAACCCGGCCGCCACGGCCGTCTGGTCACGGCGTACCAGGCGGTTGTGCAGGCGGGAGGACTCCCCGCCGCCCAGCACGGTCAGCGCCACGTCGGCGGCGTCGCACTCCCGGGTGCCGTCGTGCGGCAGGCGGTAGGCGGCCATCAGCGCACGCGCCGGGACCTCCTCGACGATCTCCTCGCGCAGCTGCCCGCCCATGATCTCGGGGAGCGAGCCGTCGCGCGGCGGCTGCTTGCCGTCGTGCGCCGGGATGGTGCCGAAGTACTTCTCGATCCAGGCGAGGGTCCGCTCCGGGTCGATGTCGCCCACGACCGACAGCACGGCGTTGTTGGGCGCGTAGTACGTACGGAAGAAGTTGCGCGCGTCCTCCAGGGAGGCGGCGTCCAGGTCGGCCATCGAGCCGATCGGGGTGTGGTGGTACGGGTGGCCCTCCGGGTAGGCGAGCGCGGTCAGCTTCTCGAACGCGGTGCCGTACGGGACGTTGTCGTACCGCTGGCGGCGCTCGTTCTTGACGACGTCGCGCTGGTTCTCCATGGACTCGTCGTCCAGGGCGGCCAGCAGCGAGCCCATGCGGTCCGCCTCCAGCCACAGGGCGAGCTCCAGCTGGTGCGCCGGCATGGTCTCGAAGTAGTTGGTGCGCTCGAAGCTGGTGGTGCCGTTCAGCGAGCCGCCGGCGCCCTGGACGAGCTCGAAGTGCCCGTTGCCCGGTACGCTCGCCGAACCCTGGAACATCAGGTGCTCGAAGAGGTGAGCCAGACCGGTCCGCCCCTTGACTTCGTGTCGCGAGCCGACGTCGTACCAGAGGCAGACGGCGGCGACCGGAGTGAGGTGGTCCTCGGACAGCACCACGCGCAGGCCGTTGGCCAGCCGGTGCTCGGTCGCTGTCAGGCCGCCGGAGGCCTGAGCTGTGGCCGTGTGACCCATGGGCATGTGGTCCCTTCGATCGCGATGCAGAGATTTCTGTCAGACCTGCCACTGTATGCAAGCGCACCGACGGCCGGATAAGTTCCCGGGTCACTCCCCCCGACTCCGTACGGGGGACCCCCGGGGTCGGAGTCCGCGTTGTCGGTGCCTCGGGCCACAATGGTCCGCGTCAACCACGCCAGATCCCCCCAGTACACCCCGAACCTTGGTTAAGGAGCCGCGCAGCGATGGCCCGCCGCAGCACGAAGACCCCGCCGCCGGAGGATTTCGAGGAGAAGATCCTCGACATCGACGTCGTCGACGAAATGCAGGGCTCCTTCCTCGAGTACGCGTACTCGGTGATCTACTCCCGCGCCCTGCCCGACGCCCGCGACGGCATGAAGCCGGTGCACCGGCGCATCGTCTACCAGATGAACGAGATGGGCCTGCGGCCCGACCGGGGGTACGTCAAGTGCGCCCGCGTCGTCGGCGAGGTCATGGGCAAGCTGCACCCGCACGGCGACGCGTCGATCTACGACGCCCTCGTGCGCATGGCCCAGCCCTTCTCGATGCGGCTCCCGCTGGTCGACGGCCACGGCAACTTCGGCTCGCTCGGCAACGACGACCCGCCGGCCGCGATGCGCTACACCGAGTGCCGGATGGCCGACGCCACGTCGCTGATGACGGAGTCGATCGACGAGGACACCGTCGACTTCACCGCCAACTACGACGGCCAGGAGCGCGAGCCCGTCGCCCTGCCGGCGGCCTACCCCAACCTCCTCGTCAACGGCGCCTCCGGGATCGCCGTCGGCATGGCCACCAACATGGCCCCGCACAACCTGGGCGAGGTCATCGCGGCCGCCCGGCACCTGATCCGGCACCCGGAGGCGGACCTGGAGGCGCTGATGCGCTTCGTGCCGGGCCCCGACCTGCCGACCGGCGGCCGGATCGTCGGCCTGTCCGGGATCAAGGACGCGTACGAGAACGGCCGCGGCACCTTCAAGATCCGTGCGACGGTCTCCGTGGAGGACGTCACGCCGCGCCGCAAGGGCCTGGTCGTCACCGAACTGCCCTTCACCGTGGGTCCCGAGAAGGTCATCGCGAAGATCAAGGACCTGGTCGGCTCGAAGAAGCTCCAGGGCATCGCCGACGTCAAGGACCTCACCGACCGCTCGCACGGCCTGCGCCTGGTCATCGAGATCAAGAACGGCTTCCACCCGGAGGCCGTCCTGGAGCAGCTGTACAAGCTGACGCCGATGGAGGAGTCCTTCGGCATCAACAACGTCGCGCTGGTCGACGGGCAGCCGCTGACGCTGGGCCTCAAGGAGCTGCTGGAGGTCTACCTCGACCACCGCTTCGATGTCGTGCGCCGGCGCAGCGAGTTCCGCCGGGGCAAGCGCCGCGACCGGCTGCACCTGGTCGAGGGCCTGCTCGTGGCCCTGCTCGACATCGACGAGGTCATCCGGATCATCCGCGACAGCGACAACTCCGCGCAGGCCAAGGAGCGCCTGATGGAGCGCTTCTCGTTGAGCGAGGTCCAGACCCAGTACATCCTGGACACCCCGCTGCGCCGCCTGACCCGCTTCGACCGGATCGAGCTGGAGTCCGAGCGCGACCGGCTCACCGGCGAGATCGACGAGCTGACGGGGATCCTGGATTCCGACGCGGAGCTGCGCAAGCTGGTCTCCTCGGAACTGGCCGCGGTCGCCAAGAAGTTCTCCACCCCGCGCCGCACCGTCCTGCTGGAGTCGGCGGGCACCTCGGTGGCGGCGGTCCCGCTGGAGGTCGCGGACGACCCCTGCCGGGTCCTGCTGTCCTCCACCGGGCTGCTGGCCCGTACGGCGAACGCGGACCCGCTCCCCGTCGAGGAGGGCGGCTCCCGCGCGAAGCACGACGTGATCGTCTCGCAGGTCGCGGCGACCGCCCGGGCCGACGTGGGCGCCGTCACCTCGTACGGGCGCCTGCTGCGGCTCGCGGTGATCGACCTGCCGCAGCTGCCGGACACGGCCGCGGCGCCGAACCTGGCGGGCGGCGCCCCGGTCTCGGAGTTCCTCTCCGGGCTGGAGGCCGACGAGACGGTGGTCTGCCTGCTCTCCCTCGACGAGTCCTCGCAGGGCCTGGCGCTGGGCACCGAGCAGGGCGTGGTCAAGCGGGTCGTGCCCGACTACCCCGCGAACAAGGACGAGCTGGAGGTCATCACCCTCAAGGAGGGCGACCGGATCGTCGGCGCGGTCGAGCTGCGGACGGGCGAGGAGGACCTGGTCTTCATCACCGACGACGCCCAGCTGCTGCGCTACCCGGCCGGCCAGGTGCGCCCCCAGGGCCGCCCGGCGGGCGGCATGGCGGGCATCAAGCTCGCCGAGAACGCCAAGGTGATCCACTTCTCCGCGGTGGACCCGGCCCGGGACGCCCTGGTGTTCACGGTGGCGGGCTCCCACGGCACGCTGGACGACTCTGTGCGCTCCGGCAAGCTGACCCCGTTCGACCAGTACCCGCGCAAGGGCCGGGCCACCGGCGGCGTGCGCTGCCAGCGGTTCCTGAAGGGCGAGGACACGCTGACGCTGGCCTGGGCGGGCAACGCCCCGGTCCGCGCGGCCGCGGGGAACGGCTCCCCGGCCGCGCTGCCGGCCCCGGACCCGCGCCGCGACGGCTCGGGCACCACCCTGCCGGCCGCCGTCGAGTCGCTGGCGGGAGCCGCGCTGTAGCCGTGTGACGGGGGCGGGCGGAGCGGGTGGC
This sequence comes from Streptomyces sp. NPDC033966, assembly GCF_055575955.1. Taxonomy (NCBI): domain Bacteria; kingdom Bacillati; phylum Actinomycetota; class Actinomycetes; order Kitasatosporales; family Streptomycetaceae; genus Streptomyces; species Streptomyces sp. NPDC033966. The sequence goes on from NZ_JBVIRQ010000007.1 coordinate 307,540, forward strand.
CGGGGTGGACGGATGCGTTCTCCGGGTCAGCCGCCCCGCCCGCCCACTACTGTTTTCCCGGTACACGCGGGTGGGGGGAGAACAGAGCTGATGACTCGTCGGTCCAGCGGTTTGATCGGCGTCTGGGCGGAGGCCCAGCGACAGCAGCAGCAGACGCAGGTGATCCAGATGCGCGAGGCGGAGCGCCGGGAGCGGGCCTACGAGCGCGAGGCCGCCCGGGACCGGCGCGAGCAGCAGGCGGCGTACAAACAGCACCGCGAGGCCGAGGCGCGTCGCCTTACCGAGCAGCTCGACGCGCAGGTGGCGGCCCTGCAGGGACTGCTGGCCTCGGGCTGCCGGGCGCCGGCGTTCCGGATGGCCGCCCTGGTGCGGGCCGAGCAGCTCCAGCCGTTCGACCCCGGCGGCCTCGGGCATCCCGTTCCCATGCCGCAGCTGGCGCAGTTCCATCAGCAGAGCGGCGGCTGGGCCCTCGGCTCGCGCGGCCGGGCGGAGCGGGAGGCCCACGACCGGTACACCCAGGCCTGGCAGGCCGCGCACGCCGCCGAGCAGGAGCGCCTGCGACAGCTGGCGGCGTACCGGCAGCAGTACGACCAGTGGGCGGTGGAGCAGCTCGCCGGGATCCGTCGGCACAACAGCGGCCTCACCGATCTGGCCGACTCCCTGCGCGCCGGCGAGCCCGACGCGGTGGTCGAGTACTTCTCGGCGGCCCTGTACGCCTCCACCGCCTGGCCCGGGGAGCTGCCCCGGCAGGTGTCGGCGGCGTACGACCCCGCGGCGCGCCAGCTCGTACTGGACTGGGAGCTGCCCCGGTACGAGGTGGTGCCGGAGGTGAAGGCCGTTCGGTACGTGCCGAGCACGGACCAGGACAGGGAGACGGCGCGGCCGGCCACGCAACGCCGGGCGCTGTACCGGGACCTGCTCGCCCAGTGCCTGCTGCTGGTGCTGCGCGAGCTGTTCGCGGCGGACGAGTTCGGCGCCCTGGACTCGGTGGTCGTCAACGGGTTCGTGGACGACCACGATCCGGTGACGGGCCGTGAGGCGCAGCTCGTACTGGCGACCGTGCAGGCGGCGCGCAGCGCCTTCTCCGCGCTGCGGCTGGAGCAGGTGAGCGCGGTGGACTGCCTGGTCGAGGGGCTCCGGGGGCAGTTGTCGGCGCGCCCTGACCAGCTGACGGCGGTTCGGGCGGGCCGCCGGCCGGGCGAGGTCGGCGGGGACATCGTCAGCCACGGCGGGCACGCCGCGGGCGGCGAGGACGAGCCCGACCTCTTCCAGATGGACCCGATCGCGTTCGAGAACCTGGTCGCGGAGCTCTTCCGGGCGATGGGCATGGAGGCGGTGACCACGCAGCGGTCGGGCGACGGCGGCGTGGACGTCGAGGCGCTGGACCCGGCCCCGATCCGGGGCGGGCGGATCGTGGTGCAGGTCAAGCGCTACCGCAACACCGTGCCGCCGACGGCGGTACGGGACCTGTACGGCACGGTCCAGGACGCTGGGGCGAACAAGGGGGTGCTGGTCACCACCTCGTCCTTCGGGCCCGGGTCGTACACCTTTGCCAACGGCAAGCCGCTGGAGTTGGTTCCCGGGGCCGAGCTGGTGGAGCTGCTGCACCGGTACGGGCTGCGGGGCCGTCTGGGCGGCGGCCCCGTGCCGGCCCAGCGGACCTCCGGGGAGGCGGCTGCGGCCGCCACACCCACCCTGGCCGATCCGTCTCCCGCCCCCGCCGACCACAACGTGCTGGGCATGTACTGGACGGGGACGGTGGCCCTCGACGTGTGCGCTCTGGTCTGCACGGGCGGCCGGGTGCTGAGCGAGGACCACTTCGTGTTCTTCAACAACCCCCGCACCCCGGACGGCGCGGTCCGCTCCCGCCCGCACTCCGCCCCCGACAAGGCGGCGGTCGAGGTTGCCTTCGACGCGCTGCCCGCGCAGGCCGACCGGCTGGTGCTGGTGGCCGCCGTGGACCCCGAGGTCAACCCGGACGCGGACCTGTCGGGCTTCACCGACGCCGGCATCCGGCTGCTGGACGCCGCGGGCGGGGAGCTGGGCCGTCTGGAGGTCTCCGACGGCCGCTCCGGCGAAACGGCCCTGGTGCTGGGCTCGTTCCGGCGGCGGGCGAACGGGGACTGGGACTTCGTGGTCGGCGGCAAGGGCTACCGCGGCGGCCTGGAGGCCCTGCTGGGCGACTTCGGCATCGAGGTGGCCTAGGCCGGGGTGTCCTGGGCCGGAGCGTCGTCCGGCCCCTCCCCGGGCGGGGTGTCGCCCTCCGCCGAGGGGTCGCCCTCCGCCGAGGGGTCGTCCCCGCGGTCCGCCGCCGCGACGTAGCGCAGGACGCCCCACATGCTCTCCGGCGGGGCCTGTCCGGGGAACTCCTCGCGGCAGGCGTCCAGCTCGCGCAGCAGGCCCGGCCCGTCCGTGCCGGAGCCGATCAGGACGAGCTGCGTGCGGCGGCGCTCGCCCCGCCCCCAGGGGCCGGGGCTGAACCTCAGGAAGCGGCCGACCGCGTGGACCTCGTACCGTTCCTGGTGGCCGGGCACGCCGAACCAGACGAATCCCTTGATCCGGTAGAGGCCGGCCGGGCGCCGGTCGAGGAAGTCGATGAAGCGGCGCGGGGACAGGGCCTGGCCGGAGGTGAACTCGACGCTCTCGTAGCGGGCGTGGGCGTGGTCCGCGTGCGCGTCGGGGCCGGCGTGGCCCTCGTCATCGGCGGCCTCCGCGATCAGGTCCTCGAAGGACAGCTGCCCCCGCGTCTCGGTCCAGGGGCGGCGGTCGAAGAGCAGTTCCGGGTCGATCCGCCCGTGGTCGGCGCCGACCAGGGGCGTCCCCGGGGCGCAGAGCGCGGCGATCTCCCCCTCGATCCGGGCGCGTTCGGCGGGGTCCACCCGGTCGGTCTTGTTGAGCACCACCAGGTCGGCGACGGACAGGTGGCGGTCGGTCTCCGGGTGCGCGGCCCGGGTCCGGTCGAACTCCGCGGCGTCGACGACCTGCACCAGGCCGCCGTAGCGGATCGCGGGGTTCTCGTTGGCGATCAGCATCTTGACCATCTCCTGGGGCTCGGCGAGCCCGCTGGCCTCGATGACGATCACGTCGATCCGGTGGACGGGGGCGGCGAGCCTGTCCAGGTACGCGTCCAGCTCGCTGCCGTCGACGGCGCAGCACAGGCAGCCCCCGCCGAGGGAGACCATCGAGTCGCCGACCTGTCCGGCCACCGACATCGCGTCGATCTCGATCGAGCCGAAGTCGTTGACGACGACCCCGATCCGGGTGCCGCCCCGGTTGCCGAGGAGGTGGTTGAGGACCGTGGTCTTGCCGGAGCCGAGGAATCCGGAGAGGACCACGACGGGAATGGGCTGGACGCTGTTCACCCGGACGATCGTAGTCAGCCCGCGACGGGTACCGGCTGCGGCGGGGTGGGTCCGGTGTAGCGCGCGGCCGGACGGATGATCTTCGAGTCGGCGGCCTGCTCCAGGACGTTCGCGCTCCAGCCCACCACCCGGGCCGCGCAGAAGGTCGGGGTGAACATCTCGCGCGGAAGCCCGCACAGCTCCATGACCACGCCCGCGTAGAACTCCACGTTGGTGTGCAGCTCCCGGCCCGGCTTCAGCTCGGCGAGGATCTCCTCCACCTGCCGTTCGACCTCGACCGCGAAGTCCACGAGCGGCCCGCCGAACTGCCGGGCGATGTCCCGCAGCATCCGCGAACGCGGGTCCTCGGTGCGGTAGACGGGGTGCCCGAAGCCCATGATCCGGTCCCCGGCCAGGACCCGCTCCCGGATCCACGGCCCGATGCGCTCCACCGTGCCGATGGCGTCCAGGGTGTCCAGGGCCCGGCTGGGCGCCCCGCCGTGCAGCGGGCCGGAGAGCGCGCCGATCGCCCCGGTCAGGCAGGCCGCGACGTCGGCACCGGTGGAGGCGATGACACGGGCGGTGAAGGTGGAGGCGTTGAAGCCGTGGTCGACGGTGGAGATCAGGTACCGCTCGACGGCGCGGGCCTTGACGGGGTCGGGCTCCTCGCCGGTGAGCATCCACAGGTAGTTGGCGGCGTACGGCAGGTCGTCGCGCGGCTCGACCGGCTCCAGGCCCTGCCCCAGCCGGTGCAGGGCGGTGAGCAGGGTGGGTACGGCGGCGCAGGCGGCGAGCGCGTCGGCGGCCCGGCGCCCGGGGTCGAGGTCGTACACCGGGCGGAAGCCGGAGCGCGCGCCGAGCAGCGAGAGCGCGGTGCGCAGGCCGGCGAGGGGGCCGGAGGGGGCGGTGGCGCCGGCGAGGGCGGGGAGCGCGTCGCGGACCTCGGCGGGCAGGTGCCGCAGCGGGGCGGTCTCGGCGGCGAAGGCGGCCCGCTCGGCGGCGTCCGCGGGGAGCGCGCCGCGGAACATCAGGTGCCACACGTCCTCGAAGGTGCGGCTCTCGGCGAGCTCGACGGCCGAGTACTGGCGGTAGTGGTAGAAGCCCTCGCGGCCCCGGACGTCACCGAGCTGGGTTTCGGTGACCACGACTCCCGCGAGACCGCGGGGTACTTCGACGGTGGTGTTCATGGATTGACCATCCATCCTTGATTGGATCGATGTCAATATTGATTGAATCAATATATGTAGGCTGTGCGTCATGAGCGAAGACGAGAGGCGGCTCACCACCCGGGAAGCCGCGCAGCTCCTCGGGGTGAAGCCCGCGACCGTGTACGCGTACGTGAGCCGGGGCCAGCTCGGCAGCCGCCGCGACGCGGTCGGGCGGGGCAGCACCTTCGACGCGCGGGAGGTGGAGGCCCTGGCCAGGCGCAGCCGACGGGAGGCCGCGGCGCCCGCCGGGGAGCTCTCCGTGCGCACCTCGCTCACCCTCATCGAGGCCGACCGGTACTTCTTCCGCGGTGTCGACGCCGTCGAGCTGGCCTCGCGGTACCCCTACGAGGAGGTCGCCGAGTGGCTCTGGACCGGGAGCCTGCCGCACGGGGCCCGGTTCACCGCTCCCCCGGAGGCGCTCGCCGCCGCCCGGAGGGCGGTGGCCGCGCTGCCCGAGCACAGCGGGCCCCTCGACCGGCTGCGGGTCGCGGTCGCCGCCGCCGCGGTGGTGGACCCGCTGCGCTTCGACCTGTCCGAGGAGGCGGTACTCGGCTCCGCGCGCTGCCTGATCCCGACGCTGGTCGGCGCCCTGCCCGAGGCGGAACCGGCCCGGGCGCCCGGAAGCGACGGCCGGCTCGCCCGGGCACTGTGGTCCCGGCTGACCGGGCTCGATCCGGACCCCGTGGCCGTCGACGCCCTGGACCTGGCGCTGGGCCTGCTGGTCGACCACGACCTCGCCGCCTCCACCCTCGCGGTACGGGTGGCGGCCTCGGCGCGGGCCCATCCGTACGCGGTCGTCTCGGCCGGGCTCGGCGCGCTGGAGGGCCCCCTGCACGGGGCGGCCGGACGGCTCGCGCACCGGATGCTGGCGGAGGTGCTGGAGCGGGGCGGCGCCACGCCCGTGGTGGCGGAGCACCTGCGCGCGGGGCGCCGGGTGCCCGGGCTCGGCCACCGGCTCTACCGGGGCGAGGACCCGAGGGCGCGGGCGCTGTTCGGGCACCTGGAAGGGCTCCCGCAGGCGGCCCCGGCCCTCGGCGCGGCACGGGACGTGGCGGCGGTGATGGCCCGGCACGGGCTGCACGCCAACGTGGACCTGGCGCTGGCCGTGCTGACGGTGTCCTGCGGAATGACCGCCGAGGCCGGTGAGACGGTCTTCGCGGTCGCCCGGACGGCGGGCTGGATCGCGCACGCGCTGGAGGAGTACCAGGAGCGCCCCCTGCGCATGCGCCCGAGCGGCCACTACACGGGCCCCCGCCCGCCCCGCCCGCTGCCCTGACCCGGCACGCCCCGCCCGGCGCCCCCGGGACGGCGCCGCCCGGCGACGGCCCCCTACCTCGTCCCGGGTGGGGCTTCTCATAGACGGGGGAAATTCCGCTTCCGCCCCCGCCGACCTACGGTGCTAGTCATGCGGTTCCTCCCCACGGGCGCTCGGCGCCTCGGGCTGCCCAGACGGGCCGTCTCGCAGATCCTGCTGACCCAGCTGGCCATCGCGGCCGGGGTCGCCGTCCTGGCGACCGGGCTCTTCCTGGCCCCCCTGAGCGGACAGCTGGACGACCAGGCGATGCGGCGGGCCCTGGCCATCGCCCAGAGCACGGCCGCGGACCCTTCCCTGGCCGCCGACCTCCTGCGGTCGGAGCCGACGGCGGACAGCCCCGTGCAGTCCGCGGCCGAGCGGATCCGCAGGGCGACCGGCGCCGAGTACGTGGTGGTCCTCGACCTCCACGGCATCCGCCGCTCCCACCCCAGCCCCGACCGGATCGGACGGCCCGTCTCCACCGACCCGAGCGACGCGCTCGCCGGCCACGAGGTGATGGAGATCGACGAGGGCACCCTGGGCCGCTCCGCCCGGGGCAAGGTCCCCCTCGTCGCCGCCGACGGGGAGGTCGTCGGCGCCGTCTCCGTCGGCATCGCCTACGACAGCGTCCGCGACCGGCTGCTCGGCGCCATCCCCGGACTGCTCGCCTACGCGGGCGGTGCCCTGGCGGCCGGTGCGCTGGCCGCCTGTCTCCTCTCCCGCCGGATCCAGCGGCAGACCCGCGACCTGGCCTTCTCCGACATCGCCGGCCTCCTCGCGGAGCGCGAGGCCATGCTGCACTCCATCCGCGAAGGCGTGATCGCCCTCGACCCGGACGACCGGGTGCGGCTCGTCAACGACGAGGCCGCCCGGCTGCTGGGCCTCCCCCCGGACAGCGCCACCGCCCTCGCCGGCCGGCCGCTGGACGCCGTCCTGGGCACCGGCCGCACCAGCGACGTCCTGACCGGCCGGGTCACCGGCCGGGACCTGCTCACCGTCCAGGGCCCGCGGGTCCTGGTCGCCAACCGGATGCCGACCGCCGACGGCGGAGCCGTCGCCACCCTGCGCGACCGCACCGAGGTGGAACGCCTGGGCCGCGAGCTGGACTCCACCAAGGGCCTGATCGACGCCCTGCGCGCCCAGGACCACGAGCACGCGAACCGCCTCCACACCCTCCTCGGCCTGCTCGAACTGGGCCTGCACGAGGAAGCCGTCGACTTCGTCAACGAGGTCGTCGGAGTCCACCGCACCACCGCCGAGCAGGTCACCGAGAAGGTCCACGACCCCCTGCTCGCCGCCCTGCTGGTGGGCAAGGCCACCGTCGCCGCCGAGCGCGGCGTCGCGCTGCGCCTCGCCCCGGCCGCACTCCTCCCCGACCGCCTGGTGGACCCGGGCGGCCTCGTCACGATCCTCGGCAACCTCGTGGACAACGCCCTGGACGCGGCGGCCGGCTCGGCCGCGCCCCTGGTCGAAGTGGACATCCGTGCGCAGGGGCGCACCGCCGTGCTGCGGGTGCGCGACAGCGGCCCGGGAATCCCCGCCGGCCGGGACGAGGAGATCTTCACCGAGGGCTGGTCGACCAAGCAGCCCGAGGCCCACCGCGAGCGCGGGCTGGGCCTGGCCCTCGTACGCCGCCTCGCGGAGCGGCAGGGCGGCAGCGCGCGGGCCGGGGCGGCAGAGGACGGAGGGGCGGAGTTCTCCGTCGTGCTCCCGGAGGCCCTGCGATGAACGAGACCCCGATCCACGTATTGGTCGTCGACGACGACATGCGTGTTGCCAGGATCAACGCGGCGTATGTGGCGAAGGTTCCCGGTTTCCGGGCCTGCGGCGAAGTCCATTCGGCGGCCGAGGCCCTGGACTTCCTCACCGCCCGCCCGGTCGACCTGGTCCTCCTCGACCACTACCTCCCCGACGAGAACGGCCTCGACCTGGTGCGCCGCCTGCGCCAGCTCGGCCACCACACCGACGTGATCATGGTCACGGCGGCCCGGGACCTGGCCACCGTCCAGGCGGCCATGCGGCTCGGCGCCCTCCAGTACCTGGTCAAGCCGTTCACCTTCGCCGGGCTGCGCACCAAGCTGGAGGCCTACGCCTCCCTGCGCCGCTCCCTCTCCGGCGGCGGCGAGGCAGAACAGGCCGAGGTCGACCGGATCTTCGGCGCCCTCGCCGCGGCCGGCACCCCGAACGAGCTGCCCAAGGGGCACTCCCCCACCACCGCGGAGCTGGTCCGCCAGGTACTGCGCGCCGCCGAAGGCCCCCTGTCCACCCAGCAGATCGCCGACCGCGCCGGCATCAGCCGGCAGACCGCCCAGCGCTACCTGAAGCTCCTGGACCGGGCCGGCCGCGTCACACTGGCCCTGCGCTACGGCGAGACCGGCCGCCCCGAACACCGCTACGCCTGGCGCCCCTCGGACGGCGTCGGTTAGGGGGATGTCACACCGCGCCGGCCCCCGTCAGGGAGCGGACCTCCGTCTCGGCGTGCTTGCGCTCGTCCGCCTCCTCCGCGGAGGTCATGGTGCCCAGCCAGCCCGCCAGGAAGCCGAGCGGGATCGAGACGATGCCCGGGTTCTGGAGCGGGAAGTACTGGAAGTCCACACCCGGGAAGAGGGATTCGGGGCTCCCGGAGACGACGGGCGAGAGGACCACCAGCAGCACCGCCGGAACGAGCCCGCCGTACACCGACCAGAGCGCCCCCCGCGTGGTGAAGCCCCGCCAGAACAGCGAGTACAGCAGCACCGGCAGGTTCGCCGAGGCCGCCACGGCGAAGGCCAGCCCCACCAGGAAGGCCACGTTCAGGTCCTGCGCGAGCAGCCCCAGCGCGATGGCCACCGCCCCGATCCCGACGGCCGCGATCCGCGCCACGGCCACCTCGCTGCGCTGGCGGGCGTGGCGGCGCTTGAGGGAGGCGTACAGATCGTGTGCGACGGAGGCCGACGAGGCCAGGGTGATCCCGGCGACCACCGCGAGGATGGTCGCGAAGGCGATGGCGGCCACGATCGCGAACAGCACCGCGCCCCCGGTGGACTCGGCACCCCCGCCCAGGAAGGCCGCCAGCAGCGGTACGGCCGTGTTCCCGGAGGCGTTGGAGGCCCGCACCTCGTCGGGCCCGACCAGCGCGGCCGCCCCGAAGCCGAGGACGACGGTCATTAGGTAGAAGCCCCCGATCAGCGCGATCGCCCACACCACCGACCTGCGGGCGGCCCGCGCGGTCGGCACGGTGTAGAAGCGCGACAGGATGTGCGGCAGCCCCGCGGTGCCCAGGACCAGCGCGAGGCCGAGGCTCATGAAGTCGACCCGGGCCGTCCAGTCCCCGCCGTACTTGAGGCCGGGGCTCAGGAAGCGGGACCCGTGGCCGCTGCGCTCGGCGGCGCCGGTGAGCAGCTGGTCGAGGTTCCCGTGGAAGCGGAGCAGGACGAGCACGGTCAGGGCGACGGCCCCGCCCATCAGCAGCACCGCCTTGACGATCTGGATCCAGGTGGTGGCCCGCATCCCGCCGAAGGTCACGTAGACCACCATCAGCGCCCCGACCCCGATCACGGTCAGGGTGCGCGCGGCGGGGCCCGAGTCCGAGAGCAGCAGGCCCACCAGGCTGCCCGCCCCGACCATCTGCGCGACCAGGTAGAGCACGGAGACGACCACCGAGGAGGTGCCTGCGGCGATCCGGACGGGCCGCTCGCTCATCCGGGCGGCCACCACGTCGGCGAGGGTGAACCGCCCGCAGTTGCGGACCAGTTCGGCGACCAGGAAGAGCACCACCAGCCAGGCGACGAGGAAGCCCACGGAGTAGAGCAGGCCGTCGTAGCCGAAGAGGGCGATCAGCCCGGAGATCCCCAGGAAGGAGGCGGCGGACATGTAGTCGCCGGCGATGGCGAAACCGTTCTCCATGGGGGAGAAGAGCCGCCCGCCCGCGTAGAACTCCTCGGCGGAGCCGTGCCGGTTGCGGCTGACCCAGGTCGTGATGCCGAGGGTGACCGCGATGAAGGCGCTGAAGAGGATCAGCGCGAGGGTCTGGTGCTCGGTGGTCACGCCCGCTCCCCCCGGACCGTCCTCGTCCGCGGCCTGCCGCCCTCCTGCTCGGGGGCGGACGCCCGGCCCTGTGCGCGCTCCTGTACGCGTTCCTGCTCGAAGACCGTCCAGCGCAGGTCGAGCGCGGCCCGGTCCCGGCGCAGCCGCGCGTGCCTGGAGTACGCCCAGGTCAGCAGGAAGGTGCTGAGGAACTGTCCGAGGCCGGCCAGCAGGGCCACGTTGACCGCGCCGGCCACGGGCCGGGCCATGAGCCCCGGTGCCGCGGTGGCGGCGACCACGTAGGCGACGTACCAGAGGAAGAAGCCGGCGGTCGCGGGGACGACGAACCTCCGGTAGCGGCCGCGGACCTCCTGGAAGGCGGCGCTGCGCTGCACTTCGAGGTAGATCTCGGACGCGCCGGGCGCCGCCCGGCCTCCGGGGACCGGGGCGACCTGGGCCGGGACCGTGTCCGCGCCCTCGCCCCAGCCCACGGCCAGTGCGTCGTACCAGGGGTCGTCCAACCGGATCGTTCCGGCATCACGACCTTCGTGCTTGTCCACCGAACTCTCCTTGTCCGCCGCCGCATTGGCCGCGTGCCCACAAGGATGTGCCGGATGGTCGGTTTCCGGACTGATGTACCGGTGCTCTTCACCCCTTCAGGTGATGGAACGAGCGGCACCGGTGTGCCGGAACGCCGTTTCCGCATCCGCGGTACCGGCCGTGGCCGGCCGGTACCGCGGAAGGGTCAGGCGTCGATGCGCGAGCGGTCGAGGGTCGCCGCGGAGCCGGTGATGAACTCCTTGCGCGGGGCCACCTCATTGCCCATGAGCAGGTCGAAGACCTGCTCGGCGGAGTCCAGGTCGCCGATGTTGATCCGCCGCAGGGTGCGGTGGCGGGGGTCCATGGTGGTCTCCGCCAGCTGGTCCGCGTCCATCTCGCCGAGGCCCTTGTAACGCTGGATGGCGTCCTTGTACCGGATGTTCTTGCGCTGGTACTCCAGCAGGGTCTGGCGCAGCTCGTTGTCCGAATACGTGTAGACGTACTTGTCCTGGCCCTTCTTGGGCTGGACCAGCTCGATCCGGTGCAGCGGCGGCACGGCCGCGAAGACCCGGCCCGCCTCGACCATGGGGCGCATGTACCGCTGGAAGAGCGTGAGCAGCAGGCAGCGGATGTGCGCCCCGTCGACGTCGGCGTCGACGAGGAGGACGATCTTCCCGTAGCGGGCGGCGTCGATGTCGAAGGTGCGGCCGGAGCCGGCTCCTATGACCTGGATGATCGCGCCGCACTCGGCGTTCTTGAGCATGTCCGAGACCGAGGACTTCTGGACGTTGAGGATCTTGCCCCGGATCGGCAGCAGCGCCTGGAACTCGGAGTTCCGCGCGAGCTTGGCCGTACCGAGGGCGGAGTCCCCCTCGACGATGAAGAGCTCGCTGCGGTCCACGTCGTCGCTGCGGCAGTCGGCCAGCTTGGCCGGCAGCGAGGAGGACTCCAGCGCGGTCTTGCGGCGCTGCGCCTCCTTGTGCTGGCGGGCCGCGATCCGGGTCCGGGCGGCCGCGACGATCTTCTCCATCACGGCGCGGGCCTGCTGCTTGTCGTCGCGCTTGGTGGAGGTCAGGAAGGCCTTGAGCTCCTTGGCGACGACGGCGGCCACGATCCTGGTGGCCGCGGAGGTGCCGAGCACCTCCTTGGTCTGGCCCTCGAACTGCGGCTCGGCGAGGCGGACGGTCACGACCGCCGTCATGCCCTCCATGGCGTCGTCCTTGACCACGTCGTCCTCGGCGACGCGCAGGAGCTTCGCGGAGCGCAGCACCTCGTTCACGGTCTTGGTGACCGAGCGTTCGAATCCGGAAACGTGGGTGCCGCCCTTGGGGGTGGCGATGATGTTCACGAAGGACTTGACGCCGGTCTCGTACCCCGTGCCCCAGCGCAGGGCGATGTCCACGCCGAGCTCACGGGTGACCTCGGTGGGGGTCATGTGGCCGCGGTCGTCGAGGACCGGGACGGTCTCCTTGAAGGTGCCGGTGCCGGTCAGGCGCAGCACGTCGCAGACGGCCTTGTCCTGGGCGAGGTACTCGCAGAACTCGCTGATCCCCCCGTCGAAGCGGAAGGTCTCCTCGGTCTTGCCGGCGCCGTCGATGCCGCGCTCGTCGCGGACGACGATGGTCAGGCCGGGGACGAGGAAGGCGGTCTGGCGGGCTCGCTGGTAGAGGTTCTCCAGGGAGAGCCGGGCGTCCTTGAGGAAGATCTGTCGGTCGGCCCAGTAGCGGATCCGGGTGCCCGTCTTGCCCTTGGCGATGCGCTTGGCCTTGCGCAGGCCGTTCGCCGGGTCGAAGGGGCTCTCGGGGCCCTGCTCGGTGAAGAAGCCGGGGACGCCGCGGCGGAAGCTGATGGCGTGCGTGGAGCTGTTCCGGTCGACCTCGACGTCCAGTCGGGCGGAGAGGGCGTTGACCACGGAGGCGCCGACGCCGTGCAGGCCGCCGGAGGCCGCGTAGGAGCCCCCGCCGAACTTGCCGCCGGCGTGCAGCTTGGTCATGACGACCTCGACGCCGGACAGGCCGGTCTTGGGCTCGACGTCGACCGGGATGCCGCGGCCGTTGTCGCGGACCTCGACCGAGGCGTCGTCGTGGAGGATCACCTCGATGTGGTCGCAGTAGCCGCCCAGGGCCTCGTCGACGGAATTGTCGATGATCTCCCAGAGGCAGTGCATCAGGCCTCGGCTGTCGGTGGAGCCGATATACATGCCGGGGCGCTTGCGAACGGCCTCGAGGCCTTCGAGGACGAGCAGGTGCCGCGCGGTGTAGTTGGAGCCGTCCCGGTCTGCTCCGGACAGCAGCGCGCTGGAAGGCACGGACGTGTCGGCGGTCACGCAGTTCGCTCCTCGCTGAATTTCTTTTCTGGCCCGGTGGGGCTCAGGGGTGGCTGGGTCGCCGGTCGAAGGGTACCGAGGCCTGGTAGAGCCGATGCAACGCCACCCTCGTGGGTTCCACAGCCTAGTGCAGATCCGCACGGATGTTCGATCCCCCGTGAGGGTGAAGCAAACATCACGTTCCCTTCGACGCATGAACCATTTAGGGTTCGGGCACGTCCTCATGAACAACCGGCACTCACGCCGGAGGGGACGAGAACTGCTACAAGCGAACGACTGACAACGCGAAACCGTAAAGCAACGCAATACGGCTCCTTCGCCGCCAACCGGCAGCAGCCGGCCAGCTTCGGAAGGAAGTTTCGAGGAAAAGCCGCGAGCGGGAACGTTTTCGGCCTGGTTGGATGTTGACCCTGGTACGACAGCTCGTCGAGCTAGAGAAGAGGCGACGTGACTACTGTTCTGACACCCGCGACCCCGCTGACGGCCGCTGACCGATGCGACCGTTGCGGCGCCCAGGCATATCTGCGCGTCGTCCTCCTGAGCGGTGGTGAACTGCTCTTCTGCGCCCACCACGGGCGTAAGTTCGAGCCGGAACTCAAGAAGATCGCCGCGGAAATACAGGATGAGACCGAGCGGCTTACGTCCGCTCCGGCCGCCAGCGCGGCCGACGAGGACCGCTGACACAAGGCCTGAACCTCGCATCCGACGAGCCAGGACCGGCAAGGCCGGTCGACGGGCGGCATCTCTGAGACCCAGGGACGCCGCCCGTCCTCATGTCCGCGGCCGCCTGGGGAACGTCCGCGGCCACCCTCGGCCACGCGGCGCCCCCTCCGACGCCCGCCCCAGGCGGCCCCAAGGCCCCTTGCGGGGGCCTGCGGGGCGCCTGGAGCCCCTCCGGGCCCCCCGCGTGACGTCCTAGGCCCCGCTCGGCCGTACGCGCCTCTCGGAGCCGTTCACGAAGCCGACGAGCGGTGCGATCCGGGTGTACACCCCGGGGCTGTCGGCGCGCCCGCAGCCACGCCCCCAGGACACCAGCCCGATGAGCCGCCCCTGCGCGACCAGCGGTCCGCCGCTGTCCCCCTGGCAGGCGTCCTTGCCGCCCTCGCTGTCGCCCGCGCACACCATGGAGTCCTCCCGGTACTGCCCGTCCGAATCCCCCGGGTACGCCCGGTGGCAGACCTCGTCGGCCAGTACGGTGACCCGCGCCGCCCGCAGCCCGTAGGCGTAGTCGCCGAAGCCGCTGGTGTCGCCCCACCCGTACACGGCCGCCTCGGTCCCCGCCCCGTAGGCGGAGTGGCCGGCCCCGGCCATGGGGAGCACGTGGTCCGCCGGCACCGCTTCGGCCAGCTCCAGCACGGCGAGGTCCCCGGCGTTGGTCCCGGGATCGTAGGCGGGGTTGACCCGGGCCCCGACCACCGCGATCTCCCGGCCCTCGGGCGCGCGGAGCTCCGTACGGCCGGTGATCACCCGGAAGTCGGCGACGGATTCGACCGGCCCGCCCAGCACCTGGCGGCCTAGGCAGTGGGCCGCCGTCACCACGGTGGTCGGCGCGACGATGACACCGCCGCAGAACTGCCCGTCACGGATACCCCCGAACCGGTCACGGCTGGCCAGGGCCACCACCCAGGGGCTGTCGGCGACCCGTACCGGGCTCCCGCCTATGACGACGCTGTCCGCGGCCACCCTGGGCGCCTGGGCCAGCGGCGCCGCGGCCGCTCCCGCCACCAGGGTCAGAGCGCCCGCCAGGGCACGGGCGAAGGGACGACGCATGAGGCCTCCTGACTCTGAGTGTGCTCGATTACACCCAGAGTGGGATGACCGGAGGACATGCGCACCTGCTGCCCGGGCCCGCCCGGGAGCGTGCACCGGCGGTCGAAGGGCCGCCGAGGACCGCCCGGCGTACGCTCGACGCCCGGTCGGGGCCGACCCGGGCCGGGAGCAGGCCCGCCCCCGGGCCGGCCCGCGGACCGGATCAGTCCAGGTAGTCGCGCAGGACCTGCGAGCGCGACGGGTGGCGCAGCTTGGACATGGTCTTGGACTCGATCTGGCGGATGCGCTCACGGGTGACCCCGTAGACCTTGCCGATCTCGTCGAGGGTCTTGGGCTGCCCGTCGGTCAGTCCGAAGCGCATCGAGACCACGCCCGCCTCGCGCTCGCTCAGCGTGTCGAGCACCGAGTGGAGCTGCTCCTGCAGGAGCGTGAAGGACACGGCGTCGGCCGGGACGACGGCCTCGGAGTCCTCGATGAGGTCGCCGAACTCGCTGTCACCGTCCTCGCCGAGCGGAGTGTGCAGGGAGATCGGCTCGCGGCCGTACTTCTGGACCTCGATGACCTTCTCGGGGGTCATGTCGAGTTCCTTGGCCAGCTCCTCCGGGGTGGGCTCGCGGCCCAGGTCCTGGAGCATCTGGCGCTGTACGCGGGCGAGCTTGTTGATCACTTCGACCATGTGCACCGGGATGCGGATGGTGCGGGCCTGGTCGGCCATGGCCCGGGTGATCGCCTGCCGGATCCACCAGGTCGCGTACGTGGAGAACTTGTAGCCCTTGGTGTAGTCGAACTTCTCGACCGCGCGGATCAGACCCAGGTTGCCCTCCTGGATCAGGTCCAGGAAGAGCATGCCGCGGCCGGTGTAGCGCTTGGCCAGCGAGACCACGAGGCGGAGGTTGGCCTCCAGCAGGTGGTTCTTGGCCCGGCGGCCGTCCTCGGCGATGATCTCCAGCTCGCGCTTGAGCTTGGGGGCCAGTTTGTCGGAGTTCGCCAGCTTGTCCTCGGCGAACAGGCCCGCCTCGATGCGCTTGGCGAGCTCGACCTCCTGCTCGGCGTTGAGGAGGGGGACCTTGCCGATCTGCTTGAGGTAGTCCTTGACGGGGTCGGCGGTGGCACCGGCCACGACGACCTGCTGCGCGGGGGCGTCGTCCTCGTCGTCGGAGATGACGAAGCCCTTGTTCTCGCCGCCCTCGTCCTCTTCCTCGGCCTCCGCCTTCGCGGCGTCGGGGCCCTCGTCGAGAGCCTCCTCGCCGCCCTCGTCGGCGTCCTTCTTGGCGGCGGTCTTCTTCGCCGCCGTCTTCTTCGCGGCGGTCTTCTTGGCGGGTGCGGCCTTCTTGGCCGCCGTCTTCTTGGCCGCCGTCTTCTTCGCGGCGGGCTCGGCTGCGGGCTCCCCGGCGAGCGCGTCGGCGGTCTCGGGGTCCGCCGCCCCCGCCTCCGCGACGGTGTCGGCCACTGCCGGGGCGGCCGTCGTCTTGGCCGCGACGGTCTTCGTCGCCGTCCGCTTCGCGGGAGTCTTCGCTGCGACGCTCTTGCGTGGGGTGCGCTTGGGCGACTCCGCGGCACTGACCATCAGCGTCACACCCTCTTCCTCGAGGATCTGGTTGAGGCTGCGCAGAACATTCTTCCACTGGGTCGCAGGAATCTGGTCAGCCTCGAAGGCCCGACGCACGTCATCGCCGGCGATCTGCCCCTCGGCCTTGCCCCGCTCGATGAGCGCCATCACAGACTCGGAATCGGCGATCTCCGGCGGGAGCGTACGGGATGTGCTGGCCGACACGAACAACCTCTCGGAACGATGGGAACGGCTTCCGACCCCGGCGTGGTGCTGGACCGGAGCCGACGACCACCGACTGGGGATGGGCCGGGGGCGCGGGCAGGGGCCGGGGAGCTGCACAGCATCCCCAAGGGCTGCTGTCTTCCCTCCGTCGGCCATCACCTCTTAGGTCATCGCGTGACGTCGCGGAGCGTTACGCCCAATCTTCGTGTCCCGAGTGCACCCCTTCGTGGCCTGCGTCACACCGCGTGCGCGGCCGTGCCGGTCCCGCGGTCGTCCGCACGCGCCCGGGACCGCCGCACGCAGCCCGCGGGCAGGGCCCGCATGCCGCTGTCGCCGGGCCCGAAGGGGCCCGGCGACCGGTGGTGCGCTCCCACGCCCCCGTGCGTCGGAGCGTCAGTGCTCGCGCGGGGCGGGGACCACGCGCTCGACCTCCGGATGCACCGTCAGGAGCTGGCGCATGGCGTTCTCGGCACCCGTGCCGTCGCCGGAGGCCAGGGCTTCCACCATCCGCGCGTGGTGTGCCACGCCGGCCTCGCTGGGGCGGTCGCAGGCGGTGATGGGGCTCCCGGAGACCTGGAGGGCGGCGGAGACGATGCCCGAGAGGTGCTCCAGCATGCGGTTGCCCGCGACCTGGATCAGCAGCGCGTGGAATTCGTTGTCGGCGCGGGCGAAGGTGATCGCGTCGCCCTGGCCGAGGGCGTGGCCCATGATCTCGACCATGTCGGAGAGGCGCTGCTGGACGTCCGGGCGGTCGTGTCCGGCGGCGAGGCGCGCGGCCAGGGGCTCGATCGTCCAGCGGAGCTCGTTGAGCTCGCGGCGCTGGTCGTCGCGCTGGGGGCCGAAGGCCCGCCACTCGATGATGTCGGGGTCGAGGAGGTTCCAGTCGGCGACCGGCCGGACCCGGGTGCCCACGTTGGGGCGGGCGCTGACGAGGCCCTTGGCCTCCAGGACCCGCAGCGACTCGCGGACGACGGTACGGGAGACCTCGAAGCGCTGGCCGATCTCCTCGGGGACCAGCGGCCGGTCCGCGCCGAGATCGCCGGAGACGATCATCTGGCCGAGCTGCTGGACGAGTTGGCCGTGCAGTCCGCGGCCGCGGCTGCCGGCCGCCCGGCGTCCGACGCGGCTCAACTCGACGTCGGCGCCGTCCCAGTGGGGTGGTCCGACCCGGTCGGAGCCGGCGGCCTCCGCGTAGGGGTAGCGGTCGAGTTCGCCCGGGCCGGCGAGGCCGGTGTCGGCATGGCGGGCGGCGGTCATCATGGTGTGCGCAAGGGTACTCACGAATCCTTTGTCGGCCGTGCTTCCACCACCCTTGAGGTCTTTGGTGAAAAGCACACGAAAGGGTGATCGGTGCCACCTACGCAATTGACGCCTTATCGTAAGGAACCGGGCTTTTTGCGGGGAGTTGCGGTCCGCTTCGCCTGATTCCGCGCGAAGCGGACTTCTACGGTCGCCCCGCAGTCGCCTACCGCATCGGAACGATCACCAACGGACTCGGGCGCGCAGTCCTGTGAACCCATAGGCGCACAACAGGACCATCAACGACAACACCAGCGCGGTGCCCACGGGTTGGGCCATCACCCGAAGGGCCCCCAGCACGAGGCGGTCGCCTTCCGGGGGCCAGGGCGCGGAGGCCAGGGCGCGGAGCCGGGAGGCGACTCCGCTCGCGGGGTACGCGGACTGCCCCTCCAGGGCCTTGCGCACGAGCGGCACGACCGCCACCGGTACGGCGAGCACGGCGCCCAGGCCCGCGAGGGAGGACCGGAACACCCCGGAGGCGAGCACTCCGGCCCAGGCGCAGCCGACCAGCAGCCCGGCCCAACTCGCGGCCGGGGCGAGCCACTCGGCAGGGGCGCGCAGCGGGGCGGTCCCGAAGACGAGGCGGAGCGCGGCGGCGTCGGCGGTGACCGCGAGGGCCCCGAGCACGAGGGCGAGGGCGGCGCACACCCCGAGCTTGGCGGTGAGCAGCCCCAACCGGCGCGGCACGGTGCCCCGGTCGGCGGCGAGGGCGGGATAGCGGTACTCCTCCCCGAAGGCCAGGGCCCCCAGCAGTCCGGCGCCGAGCGCGGCCGGGGGCAGCGGGAACAGCTCCGGCCAGGCGGCGAGGATCCGGTTCTGAGGGGTGTGGCCGGCGCGGGCGAGCACGAGGGCGGTGGCGGCGGAGACGGCGACGACCAGGGCGGCGGTGAGGAAGGGGGTGGCGGTGCCGAAGGCGCGGCGCAGCTCGTAGCGCAGCGGTCGCAGCGGGCCGCCCAGCCGTCGCACTGCCGGGGCCGGGCGCGCGGGCCGGGCATGGCGGGCCCGCCGCGCGAGGGCCCGCGTGCGCCCGGGGGACTCGGGGGCGGGCTCCGGGGCGGACTCCAGGGCAGGGGCGGACGGGGCTTCGCCGGCCGGTTCGGCGCGTACCCCGGCGGCGGGGCCGGGGACGTTGGCGGCGGGAACGTTGGCGGCGGGGGCGGTGTTGGCGCGGGGTTCCGCCGGGACGCCCGAGTCGCCTCCGGCGGTGCCGGCGCCCGGGCCGGTGCCGACCTGCGCGGCGGCTTCCACCCGGGCCTCCGCACGGGCCTCCACCCGGATCCCCGAGCCGGTCCGGGTGCGGGCCTGCGGCACGGGCGGGACGGGCGCTCCGGTGTCGCCCGTCTCGTCCGCGAGCTGGTGGACCAGTACTCCGTGGCGGAACGCGGCCTCGCCCACCTCGGCGCAGCTGCTCCCGTACACCGAGAGCCGGCTGCCGCTCTCCTCGACGATCTCCACCACCCGGTGCGCGGCCCGGGCCTCCCGGCCCAGCACGTCGGCCAGCCGGGCGGCGTGCGGGGTGCGCACGGCGACCCTGGGCCGCAGCCGGGTGCGCGCGAAGTCCGCGGCGTCCTGGTCGGCGACGAGCCGGCCCGCGGCGATGGAGACGACCCGGTCGGCGCTTCGGGCGGCTTCCTTCGCGTCGTCGGTGGTGAAGAGCACGGCGCCGCCCAGGGAGGCGTGGCCGCGCAGCAGGCCGTGCAGCCAGGCCCGCTCCCGGGGGGCCAGCCCTGCCGTCGGCTCGTCGAGGAGCAGGGTGCAGGGGTCCGCGAGCATGGCCGCCGCCAGCCCGACCCGGCGGTCCATCCCGGCCGAGAGCGAGCCGAGCCGCTGGTCGCGCAGGCCTCCGATGCCGACGACCTCCATCATGGCGTCCGCCCGGGAGGCCGGGACGCCGACGGCGGCGCAGAGCATCCGGAGCTGGTTGCGGACCGTCCGCGACGGGTGCCCGGGGACGTCGCCGAGGAGGACCCCGACCTCGCGGCCGGGATGCGGGATCCGGTGCAGCGGGCGGCCGCGGAAGTAGGTGACGCCGCGGCCCGGTTCGAGTTCGAGCATGAGCCGCAGTGCGGTGGTCTTGCCCGAACCCCGCTCTCCGAGCAGGGCGGTAACGCACCCCGGGCGGGCCTCGAAGGTGAGGTCGTGCACGAGGGGCGGGAGATCTCGACGGGGTGTGCTGGTGAGTCCGATGGCCTGGAGCATCGCTTCTCTCGCGGGGTGTGAGACCGCTTTGCGGCAGCGTGAGTACCGCATGCAAGATAACGCGATATGTCCGATTTTCTACGCACCCGGCCCGAGTCCGTACCGATATGGCCGCAGGCCGGCCCCCGGACGGCGGAGGCCGCCGCCGGGACTCCGGCGGATCAGACCTCCGGGCGCAGCATGGGAGGGTTGAGCAGGGTGGCCCCGCCGGCCCTGAACAGCTGGGCGGGCCGCCCGCCCTGACGGGTGGTCGTGCCCCCGGCGGGCACCAGGAACCCGGGGGTCCCGGTGACCTTGCGGTGGAAGTTGCGCGGGTCGAGCGCCACGCCCCACACGGCCTCGTACACCCGGCGCAGCTCGCCGACGGTGAACTCGGGCGGGCAGAACGCGGTGGCCAGCGAGGAGTACTCGATCTTCGAGCGGGCCCGCTCGACGCCGTCGGCGAGGATCGTCGCATGGTCGAAGGCGAGCCCGGCGGAGGCCTGGTCGGGGCCTTCGAGGAGTTCGTCGACGGGGGCCCAGCGGGCGCTGTTGGCGTCGCCTCCGGCCCGCGGCGCGGGCAGGTCCGGGGCGAGGACCAGGTGGGCCACGCTGACCACCCGCATCCGGGGATCCCGCTTCGGGTCCCCGTAGGTGGCGAGCTGTTCGAGGTGTGCGCCGTTGTCCACGCCGGGCGCGGCCGGGTCGTGCGCGCACAGGCCGGTCTCCTCGGAGAGTTCCCTGGCAGCGGCGCCCGCCAGGTCCTCGTCCCCGCGCACGAAGCCGCCGGGCAGCGCCCAGCGCCCCTGGAACGGCTGCTCACCCCGTCGGACGACCAGCGCGCAGAGCGCATGGCGCCGCACGGTGAGCACGACCAGGTCGACGGTGACGGCGAAGGGCGGAAAGGCCGACGGGTCGTAGGGCGACATGCCGCGATCATAGTCGTCTGCCTGACGATAAACAGTCGTTTCGTGATCCCGAGGACGGTGATCTGGACCCCAGTGCGGATCCTCCCGAGCACCAGGGGCCACCGTGCGGGCCTCTTCTCAGCCTCCCAGCTGGAGCCCATCGGCCGCCTCCTCCACCATGCCGACGCCGAGGCGGCTGATCCTGACGGTGAAGGGCTCCCCCGCCACCCGCAGCCCGGCGAGGCGCAGGGCGCCGAGCGGGGCGCCCGCCCTGGGGGCCACGGCGACGGCACCCGCCGGGACGTCCGGGCGGATACCGGCGAGAGCGGTGAGCGCGTGGATCCCGGCGGCCGCGGCCACCGCGGCGGGCCGGCAGGCCGCCGGATGGGGCAGGGGCGCGCTGCCCGCGGTGCGCTGCTCGGCGGCGTGCATCTCCGGCAGCCGGTACCCGAAGGCCTGCGCCGCGTCGAGCAGGCCCCGCAGCAGACCGGCGGCCTCCTTCTCGAAGCCCGCCTGGGCCAGCCCAGCCACCGCGACGGCGCTCTCGTGGGCCCGGACCGCTCCCGACCTGTGGCCGAACGGGTTGTGCCCGGGCTCCCGGGCCGCCATGCTCCGCAACCCCCATCCCGAATCCATGGCGGGGGCTCCGAGCAGCCGGGCGAGCTGTTCGGTGCGGACGGGGTCCAGCAGCCCGGGCGCCATCCGGCCCCCGCCGAGCAGGCCCGTGTCCAGCAGGTGCGCGGCGGCTCCGGTCAGCCGGGGCAGCGGCCGGCCGTCGGGGTGCAGGGCGGCGGCGGGACGGCCCCCGTCCGGGCCGTCGATCCAGAACCGGGCCCGGAACCTCTCCCGCAGGGCGGCCGCCCATTCCCGCCACTCCCCCGCTCCGCCGCGCCCGCACCCGTCCAGCAGGTCGGCGCCGAGCAGCGCGGCCCGGTGCGCGTGGGCCTGGGTCTCGCAGCGCCGGGGCCCCGGGTCGGGGTCGGCCAGGAAGCCGTCCTCCCCCAGCGCTCCGCGCAGCCAGTCCAGGCAGCGCTCCGCGACGGGCAGCAGCCGGGCCACCTCATCCTCGGGCAGGCCCCACCGCCGGGCCTCGGCGAGCACAGCCGGGAAGCCGAGGGTGGCTTCGGTCCCGGTGCACCCGGGCGGCAGCTGCGGCCCGGCGGCCCGCAGCGGACCCGGGATCTTCCCCGCGTCCCGGCCCCGGCCCCCGGTCTGTCCGCGGGCCAGGATGCGCAGCGTGGCGGCGGCCAGTCCGGTGCCGAGCGGCAGCGCCATCCGCGCGGCCCACAGCGACTCCGCCGGGGCCGGCCCGAGCCGCCACGGCACTCCTGCCGCCGCGAAGGCGTCGCCGGGTTCGGCGGGGTCCCGCAGGAGCAGGGCCCGGAGGTCTTCGACGCTGGTGCGGAACCACGCGTCGGCCCTCGGGTCGTCCCCCTCGGCGCGGGCTGCGGCCAAGGGGTTCGCCACCTGCCCGGCGGGGGCCCGCGCGGCGCGGTCCCGGGTGGTCCGCAGCTCGATGGTGCGGGACTCGCCGGGGCCGAGATCGAGCTCCCACCGCAGCAGCCCGGCCGAGGCGAGGACGTCGTCGGGGGCCGGCTCGGCGGTGGTGACGGCCAGGGCGTCCCCGGTGCTCCAGCGGAGGCCGGCCGCGTGCACCCCGGCGGCCAGCTCCGGCCCGGCGCGGCCGGCCGCCACCGCAGCCAGTTCGGCCAGGTCGGTGCCGAGGGAGACCTCCACGGGCAGGCGCAGGGGGCGGGCGGCGAAGCTGCGCACGGTGATGCGCTCGGTGCCGTCGGCGTGGCGGATCCGTTCGACCCCGATGTCGGGGTCCGGTCCGGGCTCGACACCGGTGCGGACAGTGGCGGTGAAGGCCGCCCGGTCGGCGCCGGTGCTGCGGCCCTGGACGGCGACCGGGTCCCGCCCGGCGACGCGCAGCACGCAGCGGGAGAGCAGCCTCCGCCCGGAACGGTAGATCCCGTCGATCCCCCGCCCGGTCAGCTGGCCGTGCTCGGGCGAGATGGCCAGGCAGGGTGCGGCGACGCAGATGACCGCCCCGTGCACCGGCGGGAGCTCGGGCCGCCGCCCGGTACCGGCGGCGGCCGTCTGCCCGGGCACCCCGGCGCCGGCCCGCCCCCCGCCGCCGCCCAAGACCCCGGCACTCGCACCCGCCGCGGGACCCGCATCGGCGCCCCACCCCGCCCCGGTCGACCCCGCCCCGGCACCGGGCGGCGGCCCGGGCGGCGCGGCGGCCCCCGGCACCTGACCGGCCGGGCCCACCGGGCCCACCGGGCGGTCCGGCGGGCGCTCCGCCTGGTGTCCGGGCGCGGATTCCGGCCCGCGGGGCGCTGGGGTGGCAGGGGGCCCGGAAGGGCCGCTTCGGGGTACGGGGGGAGCCATGTGCCGCCTTGTCTGCGCTCCGGCCGGTTCTGCGGGGCGGCGGCGCGGCCGGGCCCCCACCACCCTCCAGCTGAACGCCCCCACCCCCGCCCGGGTCACGGGCCCCGGTGGCGGCTGCCCGCACCGGGCGGGCCGACTTCGGCGCGGGGCCCGGCCCGTGGGCCTCCACCAGCCCCCCGCCAGGCCCTGCCGGGCGCTCACTGTCCGCTCCCCTCGGTGCGGCGGGCGGCGCGGCGGCGCTGTCCGGTGCGGCGGCCGGGCGGGCGGGCGGCTCCGGCGGGCCGCTTACGGCCCGGCTCCCGGCGCCTGCGCTCCTCCCGCAGGCACTCCCGCAGCCCTTCGGGGTCGATGCCCTCGTTGCAGGCGTGGTGGAGGAGCTGGGCGAACCGGTACTCGGCGTCGGCCCGCAGGGCCAGCCCGAACGCGATCCGGGCGGTCGGCTCGTCCCCGGTGGACCACGAGACCCAGCCGGCCAGGGTCAGCGGGGCCGCGGCGTGCTCCCCGTAGGCGCCGACGCAGCGCCTGGCCAGCGCCCGCCACAGCCTCAGGGCGGGCGCGGCTTCTTCGTCCTCCATCCATTCGGCGGCGATGTCGCGGATCTCCCGGTCCTGGAGTCCGAGGATCACGGCGGCGGCCTCGTCGTGGCCGAGCAGCGCGTCGTCCCAGTCGTCGGCGCGGGGCCCGCCCTCGGCGGGCGGCGCGAGGGTCAGGCGCCTCATCAGGGTCCGTGCCAGGTCGAGGGTCTGCGCGCCGACCTCCTCCCGGGTCGCCCCGTCGAGGATCTTCGGCACCAGGGCCGTGGCGGCCCGCTCCAGTGCCTCTTCCTGCTCGGCGGCCCAGGCCCCGCCGAGCGGGGTCAGCCGGCCCTCGATCTCCTTGAGGGAGCCCCTGACCTGGAGCCCCGCGAAGGTGGCCGCGGCGGCCATCACCGAGGTGCCGGGCGGTGCCAGCGGGTTGCCCTCGGCCGGGCAGCACGCGTCGTCGCCGCAGGTGTAGGACCAGTAGCGGCCGGCGGAGAGGCACAGCGCCTCCAGGACCGGCACGTCCAGGGCGCCGCAGGCGATCCGCAGCCGCTGGGCGAGCGGCCGCAGCCGGGTCATGACCCGCTGCCCGCTCTCGCCGCCCCGGGGGTCCTGGCAGAGGAAGACCACGATGCCGTCGGGCTTGTCTCCGCGCCGTTCGCTGCCGCGGATGAGGCATTCGGCGACCTGCCGGGCGGTGTCCTCCCATTCGGCGGGGGCGAGGGGGATGCCCACGCGCAGGCGGCCGCCGAAGCGTCCGTTCTCGCCGTGCACGGCGACCATGACGAGGGAGTCGGTGGGGTGGAAGCCGAGCATGTAGGGCAGCGCGTCGGCCAGTTCCGCCGGGCTGCGCAGGGTGATCTGGGGTTCGGTGGGGACTCCGGACCGGCTGATGGAGGGCCGTCCGGACGGGCTGGGTGATTCGTGGTTCGTCGTCATGCGTCCGACGGTCCCGTGCCCGGTCCGATCCGGAAACCCCTGTGGATAACCCGTTCGATCTTCAATTTCCACAGGTCCGGATCCTCATTGGCGCGATGTCAGAGCCATCGGGTTGCATGGGGGTATGAACGCAGACCTGAGGTCCTCGGCCGATTCCGTACTCGCCCGTCTCGTGGGCGACCCCACGGGCACCGCGCGGCTGCGCGAGGACCAGTGGCGGGCGATCGAGGCCCTCGTCGCGCACAAGCGGCGGGCCCTGGTCGTCCAGCGCACCGGCTGGGGCAAGTCCGCGGTCTACTTCGTGGCCACTTCCCTGCTGCGGGCGAGTGGCGCCGGCCCGACCGTCATCGTCTCCCCGCTGCTGGCGCTGATGCGCAATCAGGTCGAGGCCGCCGCGCGTGCGGGCATCCACGCGCGCACCATCAACTCCGCCAACCCGGAGGAGTGGGAGGGCATCCAGGCCGAGGTGGCGGCGGGCGAGGTGGACGTCCTGCTGGTCAGCCCCGAGCGGCTCAACAATCCGGACTTCCGCGACCAGGTGCTGCCCAAGCTGGCGGCCGCCACGGGCCTGCTCGTGGTCGACGAGGCGCACTGCATCTCCGACTGGGGGCACGACTTCCGTCCCGACTACCGCCGGCTGCGCACGATGCTCGCCGATCTTCCGCCGGGCGTGCCCGTGCTGGCGACGACCGCCACCGCCAACGCCCGGGTGACGGCCGACGTCGCGGAGCAGCTCGGCACGGGGGCCGGCACGGACGCGCTGGTGCTGCGCGGGGCGCTGGACCGCGAGAGCCTGAGCCTGGCGGTCCTGGCACTGCCCGACGCCGCGCACCGGCTGGCCTGGCTCGCCGACCACCTCGCCGAGCTGCCCGGGTCGGGGATCATCTACACGCTGACGGTGGCGGCCGCCGAGGAGGTCACCGCCTACCTGCGCCACCGCGGGCACACGGTGTCCTCGTACACCGGCAAGACGGAGAACGCCGACCGCGAGCAGGCGGAGAGCGACCTCCAGGCCAACCGGGTCAAGGCCCTGGTGGCGACCTCCGCCCTGGGGATGGGCTTCGACAAGCCCGACCTGGGCTTCGTGGTGCACCTGGGCTCGCCGTCGTCCCCCATCGCCTACTACCAGCAGGTCGGCCGGGCCGGCCGCGGGGTGGAGCACGCCGAGGTGCTGCTGCTGCCGGGCCGTGAGGACGAGGCGATCTGGCAGTACTTCGCCTCGGTGGCCTTCCCCCCGGAGGAGCAGGTGCGCCGCACGCTGGACGTGCTGGCGCAGGCGGGGCGCCCGCTCTCGCTGCCCGCGCTGGAGCCGTTGGTGGACCTGCGCCGCACCCGGCTGGAGACGATGCTGAAGGTGCTCGACGTGGACGGAGCCGTGCACCGGGTGAAGGGCGGCTGGACCGCCACCGGCGAGCCCTGGACGTACGACTCCGAGCGGTACGCCTGGGTCGCCCGCCAACGGGCCGCCGAGCAGCAGGCGATGCGGGACTACGCGGCCACGACCGCCTGCCGGATGGAGTTCCTGCGCCGCCAGCTCGACGACGGGGAGGCCGCCCCCTGCGGCCGCTGCGACAACTGCGCCGGCGCCCGCTTCACGGCGGACGTCTCGGGCGCCGCCCTGGACACCGCGCGGGGCGAACTGGGCCGCCCCGGGGTGGAGCTGGAGCCGCGCAGGATGTGGCCGACCGGGCTCGCGGCGGTGGGTGTGGACCTCAAGGGGCGGATCCCGGCCGGCGAGCAGTCGTCGACCGGGCGCGCCCTGGGCAGGCTGTCCGACATCGGCTGGGGCAACCGGCTGCGCCCCATGCTGGCCCCGCAGGCGGCCGACCAGCCCGTTCCGGACGATGTCGCGCAGGCCGTGGTGGCCGTGCTCGCCGACTGGGCCCGGGGTCCCGGCGGTTGGGCCTCGGGGGCCGCTGATGCTCCTGCCCGGCCGGTCGGCGTGGTCGCGCTGCCTTCGCGCAGCCGCCCGCAGCTGGTCGGTTCCCTGGCCGCGCGCATCGCCGAGGTGGGGCGGATCCCCCTGCTGGGGACGCTGGAGTACACGGATCAGGCGCCGCAGTTCGGGCTGCCGTCCTCGAACAGCGCCCAGCGGGTCCGCGGGCTCCACCAGGCGTTGACCGTGCCGCCAGCCTTGGCGGCGAGCCTTTCCGAGGTCCGGGGTCCGGTGTTCCTCGTCGATGATCGCGCGGAGAGCGGGTGGACCCTCGCGGTGGCCGCCCGGCTGCTGCGCCGGGCGGGGGTCGAGGGGGTGTTTCCGCTGGTGCTCGCGCTCCAGCCGTAGCGGAATGCGTCATCTTCGGCGTGGCGGGGCAAGGATATGAGCGGCATACCGGCGAATTCCGGTCCGCGGCCGCAAATGCTCATTGCCCCATCCTCGCGGGCCACGCGAGAATCGGAGTGCTCCCGCTCGGCTCGTCGGCACTCTCCTGGGCCGCGCTGCGGCGCGCCCACACCTCAGCCGTGCCCGTACGCGGGCGTGTACCCGAAGGGAGGACCATGACCTTCGGATTCGCCCCGTCCTCGTCCACGTCACTGGCAACGGCGGCCGGTGGCGCGAGCCGGCACGGCAGACTGCTCGAACCCTCCGAGTGGACGGCGGCGGGGGTTCCCCTGCTCCGCAATCCGCGCGAGGTGGTCAGCGGGCTGCACTCCCGGCACAGCCCGGCGCCGTCCACCGCCGTCATAGCCGTGCTCGGTCCCGAGGAACAGCTCGTCGCGAGCGCCTCGTTCGTGCAGAAGTCCGCTTCGGCGGACGGCTGGGAGTACCGCAACGCGCTGCTGTCGCGACTGCGCCGGGTCATCCCGCACGACCTGCGGCGCCGGACCCCGGTCCGGACGGCGGTGCTGATGTACTGCCGTGACGGCGACGAGCGCTGGACCGAGGAGGACGGCGCCTGGATGTGGGGGCTGCGCGACGCCTGCACCCTGCACGGGCTGCGCTGCGGCGCGTACATCACGCTGACCCGCGGCGGCTGGCAGGTGGTGGGTGAGGGCCGGGTCGGGCGTCGTCCCGGTTCGGACTCCCGGCCCGAACCGCTGGGCGCCCTGACCCCCGAGCTCACGCCGTTGACCCTGAGCACCGTGGGCGGCGCGTCGGAGCCCCTGCGCCGGACCGCCGCGCGCTGAGGAGGCCGCGGCCGGCGGGTGGGTCCGGGGCGCCGGCAGGACCCTGACACCGTCGGCGGCAGGACCCGTACGCGTCGGAAGCCGTACCGCGCCGCCGTGTACGAGCGGGGGCAGCCCTGACGGCCGTACTCCCGGGAAGGGGGTACGGCTGGCCGGGCTCCGGACTTCAGCGGGGCCGGCCCATGGCCCGCCCCGCCCCTCGCCCGCGCGGGATACGGGGCGTCAGACGCCCGCACCCAGCACGGAGTTGATCTGCTTGACGTCGCCGCACACGATCAGCAGCGCACCCGCCCGGGCGAGCGCCACCGGCAGTGCGGTGGAGATCGCCGCGGCCGGTCCGCCGTTGGCCGCGAAGACCACGACGGTGCGGCCCGAGGCGCGCTGCAGGTGCGCCGCGTCCGCGTAGAAGACGTCGTCCCCGGCGTCGTGCTGGGCCCAGTAGGAGGCCTCGCCGAAGGACAGTTCGTGGGCGGCCCACGGGTGCGGGTCGCCGGTGGTGATCATCAGGATCTCACCGGGCGCGCGCCCGGTGTCGAGCAGCAGGTCCACGGCCTCCTCCGCCGCGTCCAGCGCGCCCTCGGCGGAGGCCGGGATCAGCTGGACCTGCGGGACCGCCGCCGAGACGGACGGCGCGGTGGGGGCTGCGGGAACGGGTCCGGGGGTGGTCTCGGCCGCGCGCGGCGCGGGCGGACCGGGCCGGGGGGCGACACCCGCGCGGCTCGCCGCGGCGGGGGAGGGACCGGGGCGTCCGGGCCGGGGAACGGCTACGGGACGCGGACCAGGTACAGGGCGGGGGGTCTGCGCGGTGCGGCTCGCGGCCGGCGTGACGCGGGGACCCTGGGCACTCTCGTGAATCTGAGGCTCCTCGATGGCGGGGGTGAGAGGCATGAGTTGATATCTATCAAACACCGGTACGAAACGTACCGGTCGGTGGCACGTGGGTGCGATCAGAAATCGAAGCCGAGTTGGCCTCCGTTTTCCAGCTCCAGGGCTTCCTCGCTGCGGCGCACCTTCTTCAAGTGCCGCCACTGGGGCAGCGCGTCGAGGTAGGACCACGAGAGCCGGTGGTACGCGGTGGGCCCGCGCACCTCCAGCGCGGCCCGGTGCACCGGCGAGGGGTAGCCCGCGTTCGCGGCGAAGGCGAAGTCCTCGATTCCGTCGCCCGGTTCGCCGAGTTCGGCCATCATCCTGTCGCGCCGGACCTTGGCGATCACCGAGGCCGCGGCCACGGCGACGCAGGACTGGTCGCCCTTGATGACCGTACGGACCCGCCAGGGCGGGCCGAGGTAGTCGTGCTTGCCGTCGAGGATCACCGCGTCGGGCCGCACCGGGAGCGCCTCCAGCGCGCGCACCGCCGCGAGCCGCAGGGCCGCCGTCATCCCGAGTTCGTCGATCTCCTCCGGGGAGGCGTGTCCGAGGGCGTGGGCGGTGACCCAGTCCTCCAGGACCTCGAGCAGCACGTCGCGCCGCTTCGGGGTGAGCAGTTTGGAGTCGGTGAGCCCCTCGGGCGGCCGGCGCAGGCCGGTGATCGCCGCGCAGACGGTGACGGGACCGGCCCAGGCCCCTCGTCCGACCTCGTCGACCCCGGCGATGACCTTGGCGCCGGTGGTTGCACGGAGGGAGCGCTCGACGGTGTGGGTGGGTGCTTCGTACGGCATGGCGCCAGCAAGGTTACGCCGCCCCGCGCCGCCTGCACACCCCGGCCCGGGGCTAGCGGCGCTTGGGTCTCTCCAGGGGGCCGCGCGGCGTGCGCGCGGCGGCCCGCCCGGAGCCCCTCCCCCGATTTTCGCGGGGTGCCCGTACGGGCCCAACCGCGGGCGCCGACGGGCCCGGCCGCGGGCCGCCGGCCGGGCTTCCCGAGGGTTCACGCGCGGAGCATCGGCACCATCACCCCGTCGATCATCTCCGCGAGATCGACGTCCGGCCATTCACTTCCGCACACCTTCGCGCGGTACATGAGCATCGCCGGAATCACATCGGTGAGCATGGGGCTCGTGGCGTCCGCCCGGACGTCTCCCCGCTCGATTCCGCGCTGGATCAGCTCACGTATCACCTCGTGCGCCGGCTCGTGCAGGCCCTTCCAGATCACCTCGCGGAACAGGCCGGCATGGGCGTGGTCGCATTCGTGAAGGACCGCACGTAGGGCCACCCCGGCCTGGGAGCGCATCACGTCCCGCATCCGCACGCACAGCTGGTACAGGTCCTCGCGTACCGATCCGTGGTCGGCGATCTCCCCCAGCGCGGGCAGCCCCGTCCGCAGCACCTCCGCCACCAGGTCGGTCTTGGTGGGCCAGCGCCGGTAGACGGCCGCCTTGCCGGTGTGTGCCCCGGCCGCGACCGCCTCCATGGTGAGGGCGTTCCAGCCGACGGTGCTCAGCTGCTCCAGCGCCGAGTCCAGAATCGCCCGTTCGAGCGCCGGCCCCCGCCTGCGCACCGGCGCCGCCCCCGCCGACCAGCCCGAACCCGCCATACCCCTACCTCCGACCGGCCCGCGCGTTTCCCGCGCACATTTTCAGCCTTAGTGAACGCTTGCGTTCCCTACATCCGGGCTCCTACCGTGGACCCGCAGTGAACGAATGCGTTCACTATTTCACTTCGGGGGGATCCACAGTGACAAGCGCTCAACTCGCCGCGCCCCGGATACCGGGGGCCGCCCGGCGGCCCGGACGTCCAGGGGTGGCGCTCGCCGTCATCGCCGCCTGCCAGCTCATGGTCGTCCTCGACGCGACCATCGTGAACATCGCGCTCCCGCACATCCAGACGGCCCTCTCCTTCTCCACCACCGACCTGTCCTGGGTGATCAGCGCCTACACCCTCGCCTTCGGCGGACTGCTGCTGCTCGGCGGCCGGGCCGGCGACATCCTCGGCCGGCGCCGCGTCTTCGTGACCGGAATCCTGCTGTTCACCCTGGCCTCCCTGCTCGGCGGATTCGCCCAGGAACCCTGGCAGCTGATGGCGGCCCGCGCCCTCCAGGGCGTCGGCGGGGCCATCGCCTCGCCGACCGCGCTCGCCCTGATCACCACGACCTTCGCCGAAGGCCCCGACCGCAACCGTGCCTTCGGGGTGTTCGCCGCCGTGTCCGCCGGCGGCGGCGCCGTCGGCCTGCTGGCCGGCGGCATGCTCACCGAGTGGCTCGACTGGCGCTGGGTGCTCTTCGTCAACGTGCCGATCGGCGTGCTCATCGCCGTGCTCGCCCCGCTCTACATCAACGAGTCCGAGCGCCACCCGGGCCGCTTCGACGCCGCCGGCGCGCTCACCTCCACCGCCGGGATGACCTCGCTCGTCTACGGGTTCATCCGCGCGTCCGAGGACGGCTGGCGCGACTCGCTGACCCTCGGCTCCTTCGCCACCGCCGTCGTCCTGCTCGGCCTCTTCGTGCTCATCGAGTCGCGCGCCCCCGAACCGATCATCCCGCTGCGGATGTTCGCCGACCGCAACCGCGCCGGCACCTACCTGATCATGCTCGGCCTCGCCGCCGCCATGTTCGGCATGTTCTTCTTCATCGTCCAGTTCGTCCAGAACGTGCTGGGCTTCTCGCCCATCCAATCCGGCGTCGGCTTCCTGCCGGTGACGGTGGCCATCATCGCCGCCGCCGGGCTCTCGCAGCGCTTCCTGCCGCGCCTGGGCCCCAAGCCGTTCATGGTCACCGGCTCGGCGCTCACCGGGATCGGCCTGGCCTGGCTGACCTTCATCCGCACCGACAGCACCTACCTGTCCGGCGTGCTCGGCCCGATGCTGCTGTTCGGCTTCGGCATGGGCCTGAACTTCGTCACCCTCACCCTCACCGCCGTCTCCGGCGTGGCGCCGCGGGAGGCGGGCGCGGCCTCCGGGCTGCTCAACGCCAGCCAGCAGGTGGGCGGTTCGCTCGGCCTGTCGATCCTGGTCACCGTCTTCGGCACCGCCGGGCGCGACGAAGCCGCCAAGCAGGTCCCGGACTTCATGGCGCACGCCGAACCGGGGCAGCTGGCCGCCTTCGAGCAGACCGGGCGGCTTCCGGACCCCTGGGGGGACCTCGTCCTCACCCAGGGCATCTCCACCGCCTTCATCGCCGCCGTCGCCATGGCGGGGCTGGCGCTGGCCACCGCGCTGCTGGTGATCCGGGTGCGCAAGAGCGACCTGGAGGCCCTGAGCGGAGCCGCCGCCGAGGCCGGCCCCGCGGCCTGAGCGCGCGGCCCCGTACGAGCCGTACGGCCACCGCCGCGACAGACGTACGAGGAGCACCGGGCGCGGAGCCGTCCCCGCGCCCGGCACCCGCCCCCGCCCGCCCGGCACCGGCGCCACCCGGCCGGGCCCCTTCAGCAGTCGGTACCCGTCAGCCGGGCAGGCCGGGCAGCCACGCCGGGAGCGCCTCGGTGCGGTCCAGCCAGGCCTGCGGCAGCGCCGCGTCCCCGCGCCCGCCCAGTACCCCGCCGACGATCGCGCAGGTGGTGTCCACGTCGCCGCCCACCTGGGCGGTGGTCCAGAACGCCCGCTCGAAGTCGTCCAGCGCCCGGGCCGCCGACCACAGCGCGAAGGGCACCGTGTCATGGGCGCTCGTGCGCCGCCCGCAGCCCAGCACCGCGGCGACCGTCGTCGCGTCGCCGTAGTCCAGCATGTCCCGCGCCCTGCGCACGCCCGCGCCGACGGCGCTGCGCGGCACCAGCGCGATCACCCCGTCCAGCAGGTCCGTGGCGGTCGGCACCCCGGCCGGGGACGCCGCCAGCGCGGCCGCGGCGGCGACGGCCATGGCCCCGCACACCGCCTCGCGGTGCTGGTGGGTGGTGTAGGCGGAGATCTCCGCCTGGTGCGTGGCCTGCTCGGGGTCGTCCGCGTACCAGGCGCCGAGCGGGGCGATCCGCATGGCGGCGCCGTTGCCCCAGGAACCCTGCCCGTTGAAGAGCTCGGCGGCCAGCGTCCGCCAGTCCTCGCCCTCCCGGACGAGGCGCAGCATCCGGTTCACGGCGGGCCCGTAGCCGCGGTCGAAGTCGTGGTGGACGGCGAAGGAGGCCGCCAGCGCGTCCTGGTCGACGCGGCCGTGCGTGGCGAGCACGGCCACCACCGAGCAGGCCATCTCGGTGTCGTCGGTCCACTGCCACGGCTCGCTGCCGGCCGGCAGCTCGCGCCGCTTCAGCAGCGGATAGTTGACGGGAACGAAGTACTGGGAGCCCAGGGCGTCCCCCAGGGCCAGCCCTCGGAGGCTGGACAGGGCGCGTGCGTAACGCGTTTCGGAAGTGGAATCAGCGGTCATCGCGCGTCACTTTAGCCGTCCAGGTCATAAGGCTCGGGTGTGGTCCACCGCTCAAACGGGCGGTCCATCCGGTACCGGCCGTCGGGTCCGAGCAGCAGGACACGGTATTCGCCGTTGCCCGGGTTGGACAGGGCCTCGAACTCGGCCACCGACCAGTGGAACCAGCGCATGCAGAACAGCCGCATCGTCAGCCCGTGGGTGACCAGCAGGACGTTCTCGGGATGGTCGGGGGCCTCGAAGCTGCGGTAGAGGCTCTCCAGGAAGGAACCGACGCGGTCGTACACGTCGGCGCCCGACTCTCCCTGCGCGAAGCGGTAGAAGAAGTGCCCGTACGCGTCCCGGTACGCCTTCTGGAGCTTCACGTCGTCGCGGTCCTGCCAGTTTCCCCAGTCCTGCTCGCGCAGCCGGGGCTCCTCCCGCATGCGTACCCGAGCCGGGTCCAGCCGCAGCTCCCGGAAGGTCTGCAGGGTGCGGCGGTAGGGGGATACGTACGCGCTGATGCTCTCCTCGCCGAAGAGCTCGCGCAGCCGCTCCCCGGCGGCCGCGGCCTGCTCGTGGCCGGTGCGGGTCAGCCGCAGGGCGTGGTCGGGCTCCCGCTCGTAGACCGTGTCATCGACGTTTCCCTCCGATTCCCCGTGCCGGACAAGGACGATGCGCCGTGGTCGAACCATCCCCCGACCCTATTCGGCCGCCGGGGCGGGTACGCCCCGGGCACGCCGGTCGGGGGCGGCGCTTGTCCTACGGTCATACCGTCCAGCCGGGTTCGAGGTCGACGACGTCCCCGGTGAGGGCCTCCACGTCGGCCTCGGTCTGGGCGCGCAGCGAGAGCCGCTCGACCCGCTCCTGCCGGTACTTGCCGTGCTCCGCCGCGGCCCGCCACATCGACAGCACCAGGAACTCCCGGCCGGGCGCCTCCCCGAACAGGCCCCGGATCATCCCGGGCGACCCCGCCATGGCGGGGTTCCACACCTTCTCCTGCATCAGCGCGAAATGCTCCACGCGCCCTTCCCGCACCCGGGTGTGGGCGACGCGCACCACGTCGGCATCGCTGAAGCGCGGCTCGAAGCCGGTCTTCACGTCGAAGCGGTGGTCGAAGAGCGTGACCCGGGCATCGGTGTAGGTGCCGTTCTGCGAGGCCGCCAGTCTGTCGTGCGAGCGGGCCATGAAGGAGTCGTAGAAGGAACGGCTCTCCCAGAACGCGAAGACATGCGCGACCCCCTGCCGGCCTCTGCTCCAGCCGCCGCCCTGCCCCCGGAATCCCGGTTCGCCGGGCAGCCCCGCCCACTTGCGCTGCCCGCGCTCGAACCCGCGTCGGTCCGTCACCGTGCAGCGAATCCACTTGACCAGCACCGCGCCATCGTACGGGCCGGGCGCGGTCCGGGTCAGTCCCCGGAGCGGTGGATCCGTACCAGTTCCGCCCCATCCCGCTCGGGCAGCCGAAGCCCGAACTCCCGGTCGAGGAGGGCGAGCAGCCGGTCGGAACCCACCGGTTCCCGCTCGGTCCGCCCGTCGGGGAACAGGCGCGTCAGCTCGCGCCCGACGAGCGTCTTGCGCACGGCGTCCCCCGGGAGCTGCACGATGGTCTGCCCGACGAAGGAGGACCGGGGGTGCGTCGAGCTGTAGTGGTTCAGCACGACGTAGTCCACGGGGTGGTACCGCTGCGGGGAGAAGGCGTACAGGTCCCGCCATTCCTCCCCGCGGCGGGCCCGGAGCACGAGGACGCCTTCCTCCTCCCCGCGGACGGCGTACGTCCACGGGCCCTGGCGGACCTCGGTCCCGGGCCGCGCGAGCGGGACGGGCTCGCGCGGGCCCATGTAGCCGAATCCGGCGTCGCAGAGCCACGGTTCGCCCCCGACGGTGACGACGAGCACCGCGTGCGTCACCGCCAGCAGGGAATCGCCCCGCGTGCGGTTGCGGGCACCGCGCCCGGACACCTCGAAGCCGATCCGCTGCAGGGCGGCGGCCAGCAGCGAGTTCTGCTCGTAGCAGTAGCCGCCCCTGCGGGCGCGTACGAGCTTGTCCTCCAGGGCCTTGACCTCCAGCTCCACGGGGCGGCCGAGCAGGACGTCCAGGCTCTCGAAGGGGATGGCGGCGGTGTGGGCCCGGTGCACCTCGTACAACGTCGCGAGGTCCGGCCGGAGTTCCCCGGCGGACCGGCCCGTCCCGCCGCCGGCGAGCCCGATCCGCGCCAGGTACGCGTCCAGGTCCAGTTCGTCACCGCTCCACATGGCTCTCCGCTCCCCCGCAGTGAAATCCCCGAGCCCGTGCGTGCCCGGGCCCCGCACAATGATCGCCATGACCGCCCTGCACACCAACCCCCTCTTCGCCCGGCTGGCCACGGCGGAGCGCGTACTCGTCGCCGGCGCCGGCGGGGGCTTCGACGTCTACTCGGGCCTGCCCATCGCGCTGTCGCTGCTGCACCAAGGCAAGGAGGTGCACCTGGCGAACCTCTCCTTCACCACCCTCGCCGGCCTGCCCTCCGAGGAGTGGGCCGCCCCCGACCTGGCCGCCGTCACCCCCGACTCCGCGCCCCACCTGTCCTACTTCCCGGAGCGGACCCTCGCACGGTGGCTCCGGCTGCACCGCTACCCCTCGACGGTGTACGCCTTCCCCCAGGTCGGGGTGCAGCCGCTGCGCGCCGCCTACCGGGCGCTGATCGACCTGCACGGGATCGACGCGGTGGTGCTGGTCGACGGGGGCACGGACATCCTGATGCGGGGCGACGAGGCGGGCCTCGGCACGCCCGAGGAGGACCTGACCAGCGTGGCGGCGCTGGCCGCGCTGAACGACGTACCGGAACGGCTCGTGGTGTCGGTCGGGTTCGGCGTGGACGCGTACCACGGGGTCAGCCACGCCCTGGTCCTGGAGAACATCGCGGCGCTGGAGCGGGACGGGGCGTACCTCGGCGCGTTCTCGATCCCGCGGGCCACTCGGGAGGGGGCGCTCTTCCTGGACGCGGTGGCCCACGCCCAGGACCACACTCCGGACCGTCCGAGCATCGTGGCGGGTTCGATCGCGGCAGCGGTCCGCGGCTCCTTCGGTGACGTCCGGTTCACCGAACGCACCCGGGGCAGCGAGCTCTTCGTGAACCCCCTGATGTCCCTGTGCTTCGCCTTCGAGCTGCGCGGGCTGGCCGACCGCTGCCTCTACCTGGACCGCATCGAGGACACCCACCTGATGCGCCAGGTCCACTCCAGGATCGCGGAGTTCCGGGAGGACCTGGTCACCCGGCCCTCCCGGGCGATCCCCCACTGACGGCGGCCGGCCCGGCCCGGCGCCGAGGCGGGCGCGGGTGAGGGTACGGGTACGGCGAAGGGGACCGGCCATGGGCCGGTCCCCTTCGTTCGTGTTCCGCGGATCAGCTCCGCGGGTCAGCTACCCGCGCGGGGTCAGCTGCAGCCGCTGGTGGAGCCGCAGCCCTCGCAGATGTAGCAGGAGCCGGCGCGCTGCATCTTCGTACCGCAGGAGAAGCAGAGCGGGGCGTCGGCGGAGACGCCCATCTGCATCTCGACCAGCTCAGCGTTGCTGTGCGCCGTCTTGGGGGCCGGGACCGGGACGATGGCCACGGGCTTGGCCACGGCGGCGAGGGGCGCCGACTGGGCGAGGGACTCGGTGTCGAGCTCCTCCTCGTCGAGCGGCTCGTAGGAGCCGGTGTCGAGGTGGCGCTGACGCTCCTCGGCGGAGTGGATGCCGAGCGCCGAGCGGGTCTCGAAGGGCAGGAAGTCCAGCGCCACGCGGCGGAAGATGTAGTCGACGATCGACTGCGCCATGCGCACGTCGGGGTCGTCCGTCATACCGGCCGGCTCGAAGCGCATGTTGGTGAACTTCGCGACGTACGTCTCCAGCGGGACGCCGTACTGCAGGCCGACGGAGACGGCGATCGAGAAGGCGTCCATCATGCCCGCGAGGGTCGAACCCTGCTTGGACATCTTCAGGAAGACCTCGCCCAGGCCGTCGTCCGGGTAGGAGTTCGCGGTCATGTAGCCCTCGGCGCCACCGACCGTGAAGGAGGTGGTGATCCCCGGGCGGCCCTTGGGGAGGCGCTTGCGGACCGGGCGGTACTCGATGACCTTCTCGACCGCCGTGCGGATGGTCTCCTCGGCCTTCTCGGTGAGCTCGGCCTTCTCCTCCTCCTTCTTCTTGGCGGAGA
Organism: Streptomyces sp. NPDC033966; assembly: GCF_055575955.1. NCBI lineage: Bacteria > Bacillati > Actinomycetota > Actinomycetes > Kitasatosporales > Streptomycetaceae > Streptomyces > Streptomyces sp. NPDC033966. The sequence goes on from NZ_JBVIRQ010000007.1 coordinate 344,546, forward strand.
GGGGCTGGCCGACCTTGCAGTTGTCGCGGTAGATCGCGAGCGCCTTGACGCCCAGCTTCCACGCCTCGAAGTAGATCTCCTCGATCTCCTCGACGGTCGCCGACTCCGGCATGTTGACCGTCTTCGAGATCGCGCCGGAGATCCACGGCTGGATCGCGGCCATCATCCGGACGTGGCCCATCGCGGAGATGGAGCGCTCGCCCATCGCGCAGTCGAAGACCTCGTAGTGCTCGGTCTTCAGGCCCGGGGCGTCGACGACGTTCCCGTGCTCGGCGATGTGGGCGACGATCGCCTCGATCTGCTCTTCCAGGTAGCCCATGCGGCGCAGGGCCTGCGGGACGGTGCCGTTGACGATCTGCATCGAGCCGCCGCCGACGAGCTTCTTGAACTTGACCAGGGCCAGGTCCGGCTCGACACCGGTGGTGTCGCAGGACATCGCGAGACCGATGGTGCCGGTCGGCGCGAGGACGGAGGCCTGGGCGTTGCGGAAGCCGTTCTTCTCGCCGAGGCGCAGGACGTCCTGCCAGGCCTCGGTGGCCGCGGCCCAGATCTCGTTGTCCAGGTCGTCGGTGCGCGGCGCGACGGCGTTGGCGTCGGCGTGCTGCTTCATGACGCGCTTGTGCGAGTCGGCGTTGCGGGCGTAGCCGTCGTACGGGCCGACGATGGCGGCCAGCTCGGCGGAGCGCTTGTACGCGGTGCCGGTCATCAGCGAGGTGATCGAGGCGGCGAGGGTGCGGCCGCCGTCCGAGTCGTAGGCGTGGCCGGTCGCCATCAGCAGGGCGCCGAGGTTGGCGTAGCCGATGCCGAGCTGACGGAAGGCGCGGGTGTTCTCGCCGATCTTCTGGGTCGGGAAGTCCGCGAAGCAGATGGAGATGTCCATCGCGGTGATGACCAGCTCGACGACCTTGGCGAAGCGCTCGGCGTCGAAGGACTGGTTGCCCTTGCCGTCGTCGTTCAGGAACTTCATCAGGTTCAGCGAGGCGAGGTTGCAGGACGTGTTGTCCAGGTGCATGTACTCGCTGCAGGGGTTGGACGCGGTGATGCGGCCGGACTCGGGGCAGGTGTGCCAGTTGTTGATCACACCGTCGTACTGGATGCCCGGGTCGGCGCAGGCCCACGCGGCCTCGGCGAGCTTGCGGAAGAGCGCCTTGGCGTCGACCTTCTCGATGACCTCGCCGGTCATGCGGGCACGCAGGCCGAACTCGGTGCCGTTCTCGACGGCCGTCATGAACTCGTCGTTCACGCGGACGGAGTTGTTGGCGTTCTGGTACTGGACGGACGTGATGTCGTCGCCGCCCAGGTCCATGTCGAAGCCCGCGTCGCGCAGGGCGCGGATCTTCTCCTCTTCCTTCACCTTGGTGGCGATGAAGTCCTCGACGTCCGGGTGGTCCACGTCCAGGACGACCATCTTGGCCGCGCGGCGGGTGGCACCGCCCGACTTGATCGTTCCCGCGGAGGCGTCGGCGCCGCGCATGAAGGAGACCGGGCCGGAGGCGTTGCCGCCGGAGGAGAGGAGCTCCTTGGAGGAGCGGATGCGGGAGAGGTTCAGGCCGGCGCCGGAGCCGCCCTTGAAGATCATGCCCTCTTCCTTGTACCAGTCGAGGATCGACTCCATGGAGTCGTCGACGGCCAGGATGAAGCAGGCGGAGACCTGCTGCGGCTGGGGCGTGCCGACGTTGAACCACACCGGGGAGTTGAAGCTGAAGATCTGGTGCAGGAGGGCGTAGGTCAGCTCGTGCTCGAAGATCTCCGCGTCGGCGGGGGACGCGAAGTAGTCGTAGTCCTCGCCGGCCTTCGTGTAGGTCTTCACGATGCGGTCGATGAGCTGCTTCAGACCGGTCTCGCGCTGCGGGGTGCCGACCGCGCCGCGGAAGTACTTGCTGGTGACGATGTTGACCGCGTTCACCGACCAGAAGTCGGGGAACTCGACGCCGCGCTGCTCGAAGTTGACCGAGCCGTCGCGCCAGTTGGTCATGACGACGTCACGGAGCTCCCAGTTCACCTCGTCGTAGGGGTGCACGCCGGGGGTGGTGTGGATGCGCTCGATCCGCAGGCCGCCCTTGGCGGCCTTGGTCCCCTTGGCGCGGGAACCACGTGCCGAGCTGCTCGCCGTCTCTGTCATGCCGCCTGCCTCCCATATGCGGGCAAAAACGCCCTAAAGTGCCAGCGTTATTCCGCGGCACAGTGCTGTGTGTCTTGTATCTACGAATCTCGCCCCACTGGCCGGCCGGGCCGCGCTGCACTGCGGCCCCGAGCGGTCAGTCGGCGGCGGAGGCGGGCACGGGGACGACCGCGGGGGTCCCTCCGGGCTCGCACTCGTGGGGGTGAGGCCGCGGCTCGCGGAGTTCCGCGATGGCGGTCTCGAAGTCTTCAAGGGTGTCGAACGCTTTGTAGACGGATGCGAACCGCAGGTAGGCGACGAGGTCGAGTTCCTGCAACGGGCCGAGTATGGCCAGACCCACGTCGTGGGTGGTCAGCTCGGCACTCCCGGTGGCGCGCACCGCCTCCTCGACCCGCTGGCCGAGCTTGGCGAGGGCGTCCTCGGTGACTGGCCGCCCCTGGCACGCCTTGCGCACGCCGGAGATGACCTTGGTACGGCTGAAGGGCTCGGTGACCCCGCTTCGCTTGATCACCATCAGCGAGGCCGTCTCCACCGTCGTGAAGCGACGGGAGCAGTCGGGGCACTGACGGCGCCGGCGGATCGACGTTCCGTCGTCGGTGGTGCGGCTGTCGACGACGCGGCTGTCGGGGTGCCTGCAGAAGGGGCAGTGCATGGTTCCCTCACCCTCCTCTTGGCACGACTGAATCACCCCACGGAGCCCCTAAACGACGGAGAGCGAGTCTCCGCCGGGGGCTCGTGAAGCAGCCACAAGCATATGCGATCCCCGGAGCCTCGGCGGACCGAGGACCACAACTTCTGGGTGGCCGCGCCCATCCAACCACTAGATCTTGGGTTGCGCCGGATTTACGCCGCTCCGCGTGTCGCGGTGTCCGATGGCCGGATACGGGGGCTCCCGGTGCCACACTGGGCCCATCGCCGGGCCCCGCCGGGCATGGCCGATCCAACCGGGAAGGGTACCGTAAGCAGCGGGCGCGGAGCCGAACCCGCGTTCGGCCGGACCGGCACCGAAACGCATTCCGGTTGGGCGCCGCCGGCCACCGCGGCAGTACGGCGCCGGGCACCCAAACCGGCCACCCATACACCCGCCGATCTAACCCAGGTGGGGGATCCCCGTTTTTTCACTCGAACGTGTGTTTGGCGCAACCTTTCGAAAGCTACTACCGTTGTCCAGCTAGGGAGAACATTTCGAGAGGGGCCGACGTGACCACCACCGCAGACAGTGCCACCATCACTGCCCAGAACCGCTCCCAGAGCCGACTCGAGCCGGTGCATGCCATGAATGACGCAAGTCAGAACCAGGAGGCGGAGGCGGTACGCCCCGCGCGCTCCCTGCCAGGGCGACCTCCAGGCATCCGCGCCGACAGCTCCGGACTCACGGACCGGCAGCGGAGGGTGATCGAGGTCATCCGGGACTCCGTGCAGCGCCGCGGCTACCCGCCGTCGATGCGCGAGATCGGCCAGGCGGTCGGCCTCTCCAGCACCTCTTCCGTGGCGCACCAGCTCATGGCCCTGGAGCGCAAGGGCTTCCTGCGGCGCGACCCGCACCGGCCCCGCGCCTACGAGGTCCGCGGCTCGGACCAGCCCAGCTCGCAGCCCACGGACACCACCGGCAAGCCCGCCGCCTCCTACGTTCCCCTGGTCGGCCGGATCGCGGCCGGCGGGCCGATCCTGGCCGAGGAGTCCGTCGAGGACGTGTTCCCGCTCCCCCGCCAGCTCGTCGGCGACGGCGAACTGTTCGTCCTCAAGGTCGTCGGCGACTCGATGATCGAGGCCGCGATCTGTGACGGTGACTGGGTCACCGTCCGCCGTCAGCCCGTCGCGGAGAACGGCGACATCGTCGCCGCGATGCTGGACGGCGAGGCCACCGTCAAGCGCTTCAAGCGGGAGGACGGCCACGTATGGCTGCTCCCGCACAACGCCGCCTACCAGCCGATCCCCGGCGACGAGGCGACCATCCTCGGCAAGGTCGTCGCCGTGCTGCGACGGGTCTGATCCCGGCCCGTCGCCCCTCAGCCAGCTCCGGGACCCACTGCGCCGGTCCCGGAGCTGTCGCATGCCCGCAGGCGCCGCCTCCCCGCGTGCCGCCGCATCCCTGGACGGCCCCTACCTGTACCTGGCCCTGCCTGGCCCTGGCCTGATCCTGTTCGCTCGCTACTTGCCGTCGGCCTTCGCGCTCGCGTCGATGGCGGCCAGCGAGCGGCGGACCTGGTTGCGGTCCGTGGTGTACCAGAAGTCGGGCAGCGAGGCCCGCAGGAAGCTCCCGTACCGGGCCGTGGCCAGGCGGGGGTCCAGGACCGCCACCACGCCCCGGTCGCCGGAGGCCCGTACGAGCCGGCCCGCGCCCTGGGCCATCAGCAGGGCGGCGTGGGTGGCCGCGACCGCCATGAAGCCGTTGCCGCCGTTCTCCTCGACCGACTTCTGCCGCGCGCTCATCAGCGGGTCGTCGGGGCGCGGGAACGGGATCCTGTCCATGATCACGAGCTGGCAGCTGGGACCGGGCACGTCGACGCCCTGCCACAGGGACAGCGTGCCGAACAGGCAGGTCTTCGGGTCCGCCGCGAAGTTCTTGATCAGCTCGCCGAGCGTCTCCTCGCCCTGCAGCAGGATCGGGTTGTCGAGCCGCCCGCGGAGCTCCTCCGCGGCGGCCTTGGCGCCGCGCATGGAGGAGAACAGGCCCAGGGTCCGGCCGCCGGAGGCTTCGATCAGCTCCGCCAGCTCGTCCATCATGTCGCCGCGGGTGCCCTCCCGGCCCGGCGTCGCCAGGTGCTTCGCGACATAGAGGATGCCCTGCTTCGGGTAGTCGAACGGCGACCCGACGTCCAGGCCCCGCCACACCGGCACGTCCTCGCCCTCCACCCCTTCCGGAGAGAGGCCCAGGGAGGCCGCGACCCCGTTGAAGTCGCCGCCCAGTTTGAGGGTGGCCGAGGTGAGGACCACCGAGCGGTCCTCGAAGAGCTTCTCGCGCAGCAGCCCCGACACCGAGAGCGGGGCGACCCGCAGGGTGGCACCGAAGCGGTCGTGGCGCTCGTACCAGACGACGTCGTACTCAGAGCCGTTCGTGATCCGCTCCGCCACCGCGTGGACGGTCTCCACGGCGGCGAGGGCCTGCTTGCGGACGGCGTCCTCGTCGTGGACGGACTTGTCCCGCGTGGCACCGATCGCGGAGATCACGTTGCGCGCGGAGTCGCGCAGCGACATCAGTGCGTAGCCGAGGTCCTCGGGGATCTCCTCCAGGCGGCCGGGGAGCGCCAGCTCCATCACCCGCTCGAAGGTCTCCGAAGCGGTCTGCAGGGAGTCCGCCGTCTTCTCGTCGACCAGCTTGGCAGCACGCTTCACGGCCCGGTTGACCTGGCCGGGGGTGAGCTCGCCGGTGGCGACACCGGTGACGCGGGAGACCAGCTCATGGGCCTCGTCCACGATCAGCACCTCGTGCTGCGGGAGCACCGGGGCGCCCTCGATGGCGTCGATGGCGAGCAGCGCGTGGTTGGTGACGACCACGTCCGCGAGCTTGGCCCGCTCACGGGCCGCCTCCGCGAAGCACTCGGCCCCGTACGCGCACTTCGTGGCGCCCAGGCACTCCCTGGAGGAGACCGAGATCTGGCTCCAGGCCTTGTCGGAGACGCCGGGGGTGAGGTCGTCGCGGTCGCCCGTCTCGGTCTCGTCCGCCCAGTCGCGCAGGCGCAGCAGGTCCTTGCCGAGCTTGCTGGTCGGGGTGGCCGCCTCGAACTGGTCGAAGAGGCCCTCCTCCTCGTCCTGCGGAACGCCCTCGTGGAGGCGGTGCAGGCACAGGTAGTTGGACCGGCCCTTGAGCATGGCGAACTGCGGCCGCCGGCGCAGCTGCGGGTGCAGCGCCTCGACGGTGCGCGGCAGGTCGCGCTCGACGAGCTGGCGCTGGAGCGCGAGCGTGGCCGTGGCCACGACCACGCGCTCGCCGTGCGCGAGGGCCGGCACCAGGTAGCCGAGGGACTTGCCGGTGCCGGTGCCGGCCTGGATCAGCCGGTGGGAGTTGTCGTCGATCGCTTCGGCGACGGCTTCGGCCATGGCCACCTGGCCGGGCCGCTCCGTGCCGCCGACGGCGGAGACGGCGGCGTGCAGCAGGTCGGGGAGGGAGGGCTTCGTCATAGCACTGACAACCCTACGGGGCGCCACCGACAGCAGCCGCATCGATCACTCTTCAGGGGCCGTGGAGGGGGTTGGGCACGGTGCCGTGGACGACGGCGCCCGGGCGGTCGGGGCGGTCGCGGTATCCGTCCGCGTGGAGCCGGTTCCGGTTGAGGCAGAGCCGGTCGATCCGCTCCGTCAGCAGGTCGAAGAGGCGGTGGCGGTCCTTGTCCTCGGGGAAGCGGGCCTGGTGGCGGAGGATCTCCGCCCGTACGAGGGACCAGAACTCGTCCTCGGGCACGCCGAGCCGGTCCTCGCACAGGGCGGACAGGTAGCGGAAGACGCCGATGAACAGTCCCGAGTGGATGAACTGGGTGAGGAAGCCGGGCGGCTCCGTGAGGAGCGCGGCCCGGACCTCGTCGGGCATGGACGCGTGCTCGGGCAGGGGCGTACTGCTGACGTTGACGTCGTCCACGAAGTCCTTGACCGCGAGGCGGACGGGGACGTCCCGCTCGTCGAAGATCACGACGGTGTTCTCGCCGTGCGGGGAGAACACCGTGCCGTAGCGGTAGAGGAAGTGCAGCAGCGGGGGCAGCAGGGCGGCGAAGAGGCTGCGCAGCCAGGCCACGGGGGTGAGGCCGGAGCGGGCGACGAGCTCGGCGGTGAAGGAGCGGCCGCGCGGATCGACGTGGAGGAGGGAGGCGAGGGTGCGGGCGCGCTCACCGGGGGCCAGCCGGCCGGTCAGCGGCTCCCGCCAGATCGCTCCGAGGAGTTCCCTGTACTGGTAGGGGACCTCGGGGAGCCCGTCGTAGACGGGGTGGCGGACGGTGACCGAGGCGACCTCTCCGAGCAGCACGACCCGGCATTCGTCGCGCAGGAAGGGGTCGGCGTCGCGGAGCGAGTGGATCCAGGCGGTGACGGCGGGCGCGGCCACGCTGAGGTCGCTGGGCAGACCGCGCCAGACGGTGGTGTTGAAGACGGACAGCGGGAGTTTGACGCTGTGCCGGTCGGGGCGGGTGAGGTTGAGGAAGGTACGGATCGACTGCTGCGGGATCCTGTCGTCCGGGTCGGCGGGGAGCGGCACGAGGGCGCCGGAAGCGAGGGCGGGGGCGAAGAGGGGGAGGACGATCTCGTCCCACTGCCAGGGGTGGACGGGGAGGTAGAGGTAGCGGAGCGGGTCGAGGCCCCGGTCCCGCAGGGTCCGGTCGAACGCCGCACGGGTGGCGGGGTCGAGCTCGGCCGCGTAGAGCCGCGCCGGTTCTTCCAGGCCTGCGGTGCCCCGGTACTCGGCCAGGGATGTGTGGGCGGCGAGCCACGGCAGCCGCTGCCGGGTGCGCGCCTCGGGGGCCCAGGCGGCGGCGTCCGCGGCGGACCATCCGACGCGGCCCTTGTTGAGGACGAGCCAGGGATGGCCGGTCTGGTGTCCTTCGAGCGCCGCGTAGTCCAGGTCGGCGAGGACGTCGGCGGTGAGCGCGTGGTGGTCGAGCCGGGCGTCGGCGGCGAGGGTGGAGCTGAGCTCGTGGATCAGGTGGCCGAGGGTCGGCCCGTCGAGGCGCAGCAGGGTGCGGGCCCGGACGAGGAAGCCGTACGGGTCCCCGAACGCGATCGGGGGCTCCGTCGAGGGGGCCGGCGGGGTCAGCGTGATCGTGTCCGGCGTGACCTGCCAGCTGCCGTAGGCGCGCCGGCGGGCGCGGAAGCCCAGGCCGCTGCCGTCGTCGAGGGTCAGGGTCCAGGCGTCACCGGCGGCCGAGGGCACCGGGACGGGGCGGACGATGTCCTCGTACGCGAACTCGCCGAGCATCTTGGCCAGCAGTCTGCGCGCCGCGAAGTCCCAGGTGGGCTGGTTGAGTTCGGGGGGTGTGCACGGGTGCTGGGGCGACGGGGGGAAGGCGTGCCCGGCGGAGTCGGGGGCTTCGGGGAAATTCGGCACGTGACTCCTCGGATATCGGGAACCTTGCTGAGCTACGCGGAGTTCTGGAGATGAGAGCTGTGAAAACCGAATGCCGAGAACCGAATGCCGAGAACCGAATACCGAGAATCGAAGACGCGAACCGGGTCGGGATGAGCGGGATGACCGGGCGGCGATCAGAGCAGATTGCGCAGCGCCCGCTCACGGATCATCAGGGCGGCTCGTTTCTCGGGGAGGTCCATTTCCGTGGAATAGCGGAATCCGGCGTTCATGAAGGCTGATACGGAGGGGGTGTTGCGAATGTCCGGTTCCGCGATGACGCGTGTGCATCGGGGGCGGTTGTCGAAGACGAGCTCGGTGACGGCGCGCAGCAGCGTGGTGCCCAGGCCCCGGCCCCGGTTCGTGCCGTCTCCGATGAGCAGGTGGATACCCGTGTCGTGGGAGCGCGCCGGGTAGTGGCGGGAGACCGGGTCGAGATCGGCCCGGTAGATCTCCCAGTAGCTCATGGGGCTGCCGTCGAGGAGACCGAGGCAGGGGATGCTGTGGCCGTCGCCGTCGAGCTGGGCGCGCAGGTGGGCCTCGGTGACGGCGGGGGATCCGTCGAGCTCCCAGTAGGCGGCCACGTCGGGGTCGTTCATCCAGCCGGTGAGCAGTTCCAGGTCCCGGCCCGGCCGTACGGGTTCGAGGCGGAAGGCCCCTGCCGGTGTCGGGGACGCGCCCCAGCCCGCTGGTGAGTCGAGGAGGTCCGCCTCGGCGAGCAGCGGCAGCAGTCCGACGGTGAAGCGGTGCGCGGTGGCCTGGTGGGAGGCGGGGCCGCCGGCGGTGCTCGTGGTGGTGTCCGTGGGAGGCATCGGGGCTCTTCTCGGTGTCGCTGGGAGCGCGTCAGTCGTGGAGGGGGTTGGTGATGGTGACGTAGACGGACTGGGTGTCGACGGGGCCCACGAGCTCGTCGAGCCCGCCCAGGCGGGTGAGCAGGTTCGCCTTGCAGCGCAGGGTGGGTGAGTCGAGGAGCCGTGCGGGGACGGGGCCGAGGCCCGCGGCCTTGCCGAGGAAGCGGCGGAAGGCGGCGAGGAGCACCCGCTCGTCGGCGAGCCGCTGCGATCCGAAGGCGCCGATGAGGCCGATCACGTTGTTGATGCCGAGGTAGTAGGCGAAGCGTTCGTCGGTGACGGCGTCCGGGACGAAGGTGTCGCTGGCGCCGCCGATGCCGGGGAGGCGTCGTTCCAGTTCGGCTCGCCGGGAGTCGCGGAAGTAGTAGCCCTGGTTGTCGCGGAAGCGGCCGCCGACGGGCCAGCCCTCCCGGTCGAGGAGCACCAGGGTGTTCTGCTGGTGCGCTTCGAGGGCGATGCCGGCGAGGGCGTCGAAGGCGAGTACCGGCAGGACCACGTGGTCGAGGTAGCGCAGGAACCACTCGGCGGCGACGGCGGAGACGGGCCGCCCGGTGGTCACCGCGAGCCGGGAGAGGGTGTCGGCGAGCCGGGAGCGCATCGTGGTCCGGCCGGGCCACGGGCGGAGGGATGTCAGTGCGGCAACGCAGACGGCGTCGTCGTCGGAGCGGAAGGGGTTGTGGCGCAGTACGGCGTCGAATCCCCGGACGGGGGTGCCGTCCAGGGCGTCGACGGCGACCCAGGCGGGGTCACGCACGATGTCGAAGCCGGGGTGGGCGGTCTGCCACTGCTCTGCGAGGCCGGTGCGGAGCAGCCGGTGGACCTCGACGCCGCGGTGGAGTTCCTTGCGGAGGTTCTCGCGGCGGGAGTTGGTGATGCGCAGGCCGAGGGAGAGCTTGAGCATCGCGGGGGCGCCGGGACGGTGGACGGTGCGGACGGAGGAGGTGGGGTACCAGGGGGTGCCGTAGGGGCCCAGGTCGGTGATAAGTCCCGCGTCCTGCAGGGCGGTGACGGCGGGGCGCTGGAGGAGGTCGCGGGCCTGCCAGGGGTGCAGGGGAAGGGCGGTGGTGCCGACGGGCACGGGGAGGTCGGGGGCGAGCCGGGCGAGGAGCTGTGCGGCGGAGACCGGGCGGCCCCGTTCGGTCCAGGCGGAGTCGGTGGCGAGGGCCTCGGGCGCGACCGCGATCCAGTGCAGGGGGAAGGAGCCGTGGAGTTCGGGCGAGTACTGGCGTACTTCGGTTTCGGAGAGTCCTTCGCGGCTCTTGGGGTCCGGTTGGAGGGGGTGGCCGAGGAGGAGTGACTGTTCGGCGGTGAGGAAGCGGTCGCCTGCGACGGGGGCCGGGCCGGTGGGGCGCCGGCGGCGGTCGGCGATGAACTCGGTGGTGCGGCGCACCGAGTCGGCGACCCGGCAGACGAGGTCGGTGCCACAGCGGCCGTCGCCCTCGCGGGCGAGCAGGGCCCCGAGGGTGACGGCGTCCACGGCGGGGGCGTGGGCGGGGGCGCCTTCGAGGCGGGCGGGGGCGAACCGGTGCCAGCCCGCTGGGGACCAGTAGCGGACGGGGACGAGCAGTGCGGCCCCCGACGCGGGGAGGGGGATGCGGAGCAGGGTTCCGACGGGCCCGTCGGGGCGGCCGATGCCGCTCTCGCGGACCCAGCACCGCAGCAGGTTCTCCACCGTCGCGGACTCGGCCGCGGTGGCCGGGTCGGGGTGGTCCAGCAGGTCGGGCAGCGCTGCCGGGTCGGGGCCGGCGGGTCCGGTGCCGCCCACCCGGGGGCGGAGGGTGCCGTCCTTCTGCCGGGGCACGGTGCCCGCCGGGGCGTGGACCGGGGTGGCCTGCGCCGCCGGGATTCCGGGCACGGGCGCGGGCTCCGCTCCGGCCCAGGCCCGCCCGGGGACCGCCTGCTCCCGGTCCACCGCCGGGGATGCCGCGGGCTGCTCGGAGTCCGGGCGGGGCCCCGGCGGTGGCTGCGCGGCGGCGGGCGCCTCGGGCTGCGGGGGGCCGGCGGGGTGCCCGGCGGCCGACGGCCGGTCGGAGCGGTCCGGCTGCGCCGGGGCGGGTGCCGGCGCAGGGCGCACCGGGGCCGGGCGGTGGCCGGGCGCGGCTGCGGGCTGGGCCGGAGAGGCGGCGGCCGGGCCCGGGGCGTTGCCGGCACCGGCTGCTGCCGGGTGTCCCGGACCGGGCGCGGCCGCCGCCCCCGCGTCGGCGGATGCCGCCTGCACGGGGGCTGGGGCGGGGGGCAGCCCGACGGAGGTGACCGCCGGGTCCGGGGCGGCGGGCGCCGGGCGGGCCGGGGCCGGCGTGAGGGGGGCGGTGGGCGGGTGCGCCGGAGGGGTAGTGGGCGGGTGCACCGGGGCCGGGTGGTGGCCGGGCGCGGCTGCGGGCTGGGCCGCAGAGGCGGCGGCCGGGTCCGGGGCGGCGGGCGCCGGGCGGGCCGGGGCCGGCGTGAGGGGCGCGGTGGGTGCGGGGGGCGGGGCCGGGCTGAGGGGGGCGGTGGGCGGGTGGGGTGGGGCCGGCGTGGGCGGGGGGCCGGCGAGGGGGGGCAGGGCGGGGTGGGTGCGGGGAGGGGTGTCCGGGGCGTCGGGGCGGGGGGTGGTGGAGGGGTCGGGCATCGAGGGGTCCTTCGGCGTGCGGTCAGTGGGGCCGGCGGGCGGCGGCGGGGATGGAGTCGGCCAGCCGGTCCAGGACGGCTGCGGCCTGTTCGTCGGTCAGGGTCAGCGGGGGCAGCAGGCGGACGACGCTGGAGTGGCGGCCTCCGAGCTCGACGATCAGGCCGCGGTCCAGGCACTCCTGGCGCACGGCGGCGGCGAGGGCGGGTGCGGCGGCACCGGTGTCGGGGTCGACGAGTTCGACGCCGATCATCAGGCCGCGGCCCCGCACGTCGCCGACGCACGGCTGCTCCGCCGCGAGGCCGCGCAGGGCCGTCAGCATCCGCCCGCCCAGGGCGGCCGCCCGCTCGGCGAGTCCGTTGCGCCGGACGTAGGCGAGGGTCGCGGTCCCCGCGGCCATGGCGAGCTGGTTCCCGCGGAACGTTCCGGCATGGGCACCGGGGGCCCAGACGTCCAGTTCGGACCGGTAGACGATCACGGCCAGCGGGAGGCTGCCGCCGATGGCCTTGGACAGGACCATCACGTCGGGTACCACCCCCGCGTGGTCGACGCCCCAGAAGGCGCCGGTGCGGCCCACCCCGGTCTGCACCTCGTCCGCGATCAGCGGGATGCCCCGGGCCGAGGTGATCTCCCGCATCCGGCGCAGCCAGGCGTCGGGGGCCGGGTGGACCCCGCCCTCGCCCTGCACGGGCTCGACGATCATGGCGGCGGGCCGCGGCACCCCGCCCTTGGGGTCGTCGAGCAGGGTCTCGGTCCAACGTGCCCCGAGCCGCGCGCCCTCGGCGCCGCCGACCCCGAACGGGCAGCGGTGGTCCTGCGGGTAGGGCAGCCGGGTCACCCGTACGTCGCCGGCGCCGCCCGAGGCCTCCAGGGCTCCGGCGGTCATGCCGTGGTAGGCGCCGGTGAAGGTGAGCAGCCCGGTGCGTCCGGTGGCGGCCCGGACCAGTTTCAGGGCGGCCTCGACGGCGTCGGTCCCGGCGGGGCCGCAGAACTGTACGCGGGCGTCGGCGGCCAGTTCCGCGGGCAGGTTCTCGAACAGCTCCGTGGTGAAGGCGTCCTTGACCGGGGTGGCCAGGTCGAGGACGTGCAGCGGAGCCCCCGAGTCGAGGACCCCGCGGATGGCTTCGAGGACGACGGGGTGGTTGTGCCCGAGGGCGAGGGTGCCCGCGCCGGAGAGGCAGTCGAGGTAGCGCCGCCCGTCGGCGCCCTCAATGGTCAGCCCGCGGGCCCGCACGGGGACGATGGGCAGCGAGCGGGCGTAGGTCCGGGCGGCGGACTCCCGGAGCGCCTGTCTGCGCAGGATCCCCTCCACGGAGGCGGGTCTCCGTCCGCCCTGTGCCGGGACCTGTTTCCCGGCGTGTGCCGGGGTCGGTGTCCCGCCCTGTGCCGGGTTCGGTGGTGCGGCCTCGGCTGCGACCCCGGCCGAGGCCTCGGCTGCGGTCGGTTCGGTCACGGCCACGACTTTCGGTCCTCCCGCAGGTTGCTCTTCCGGATCGCGCCTCGAACACGAACGCTGCTGCACCATCCCCCGTACGTACCAACGACGGTGACGGCTTCGGATCACGGGTGGGCCGAAGATCCTTGCGGTTCGGCCGGGCCGCCGCGGCAGGAACCATCGACCCGGCGCTCGCCGTCCTATGCCTCGGCGGCATAGTGGGGTGCTGCGATCCACCCCGATCGACTCCGTCTCAACACCTCGAAACTCCTGGGGGACTTACGACATGCGACCGAACCGACCGGTCACCGCGATCCTCTGCGCGGCCGCGCTCACGCTGACCGCCTCGGCCTGCGGACCCGGCGACGGGGAGGCCGGCGCCGACGCCAAGCCGACCGTGGCTGCGCCCCTGCCGTCCGGCGCTGCGGACGGGATCAAGATTCCGGACGAGCTCAAGGAGAGGCTCAAGCAGCACGGCTTCGACCTGGAGAAGTGGAAGGGGGGCGCGTGGAAGAACTGGAAGAAGGAGGACTGGCTCCGCGAGGCGGGCGACTACGTCAACCCGATCATCGACGGCCTCTGGGACCCGGACCGGATGCGTGACGCGGAGCAGCCGCAGCGCCCGGCCGTCGACCCGGACGCCGGCAAGGACCAGGGCGTCACCGACCCGACCCCGGCTCCGGTGGCCGCCCAGCCGGCGGCTTCGCCGTACCACACGAGCGTCCCGGCGTCCGGGAAGGTCTTCTTCGACGGCCCCGAGGGCTCGATGGTCTGCTCGGCCACCGTGGTGAAGGACCCGGCCCACCCGGGCAAGTCCAACATGGTCTGGACGGCGGGCCATTGCGTGCACGCGGGCAAGGCCGGCGGCTGGTACCGCAACATCGCCTTCGTCCCGTCCTACAACAACGCGGGCAAGCCGGCGGCGGCGCTCAAGGGCGCGCCGCGCGAGCAGGTCGCCCCGTACGGCGTGTGGTGGAGCGACTGGGCGCAGACCTCGGACCAGTGGATCGCGACGGGCGGTCCGACGGGCGGCGCGGGTGCCCCGTACGACTTCGCGGTGCTGCACGTGACGCCGGAGAAGGGCGGCGGCAAGTCGCTGGAGGAGACGGTCGGTACGGCGCTGCCGGTGGAGTTCAACGCTCCGGCGGTGGGCAAGGTCGCGAGCATCACGGCGACGGGCTACCCGGCTGCGGCTCCGTTCGACGGGCAGAAGGCGTTCCAGTGCGCGGACAAGCCGGGCCGGCTGGCGCTCAAGCAGGCCGACCCGGTGATGTACCGCATCGGCTGCACGATGACGGGCGGTTCGTCCGGTGGCGGCTGGGTCGCGGCGGGTGCCGACGGCAAGCCGGCGCTGGTGTCGAACACCTCGATCGGTCCGGCGAAGGCCGGCTGGCTGGCCGGGCCGAAGCTGGGTCCTGAGGCCAAGGGCATCTACGACGCGGTGAGCGCCAAGTTCAAGTAGCCGGGCAGGCGGGCGTTCCGGGCCCGCCCTCATGACGGAGGGCCCCCCGCTGGTGCGGGGGGCCCTCCGTCATGAGGTGCGCCGTGACGGCGTCCTTGCTTCAGTGCTTCGCGGGCACGTACGGCGCCAGTTCGGCCGCCAGTTCCTCGTGGACCCGCGCCTTGAGCAGGGTGCCCTCCGGGGTGTGCTCCTCGGAGATCACCTCGCCGTCGGCGTGTGCCCGGGCGATCAGCGCGCCGCGGGTGTACGGCACGAGGGCCTCCACCTCGACGGCGGGCCTGGGCAGCTCGGCGTCGATGAGCGCGAGGAGTTCCTCGATGCCCAGGCCGGTGCGGGCCGAGACGGCGATGGAGTGCCGCTCGATGCGCAGCAGGCGCTGCAGGACGAGCGGGTCCGCGGCGTCGGCCTTGTTGATCACCACGATCTCGGGCACGTTGACCGCGCCGACCTCGCGGATGACCTCGCGGACCGCCGCCAGCTGCTCCTCCGGTGCCGGGTGCGAGCCGTCCACGATGTGCAGGATGAGGTCGGAGTCGCCGACCTCCTCCATCGTGGAGCGGAACGCCTCGACGAGGTGGTGGGGCAGGTGCCGGACGAATCCCACGGTGTCGGCCAGGGTGTAGACGCGGCCGGAGGGGGTCTCGGCCCGGCGCACGGTCGGGTCGAGGGTGGCGAACAGGGCGTTCTCCACCAGGACGCCCGCGCCCGTGAGGCGGTTGAGGAGGGAGGACTTGCCTGCGTTGGTGTAGCCGGCGATGGCGACCGAGGGGACCTTGTTGCGGCGTCGTTCCTGCCGCTTGATGTCGCGGCCGGTCTTCATCTCGGCGATCTCCCGGCGCATCTTCGCCATCTTCTCGCGGATGCGGCGCCGGTCGGTCTCGATCTTGGTCTCACCGGGGCCTCGGGTGGCCATGCCGCCACCGCCGCCGCCACCCATCTGCCGGGAGAGCGACTGGCCCCAGCCGCGCAGTCGCGGCAGCATGTACTGCATCTGCGCGAGTGCGACCTGCGCCTTGCCCTCTCGGGACTTGGCGTGCTGGGCGAAGATGTCGAGGATGAGGGCGGTCCGGTCGACGACCTTGACCTTGACCACGTCCTCCAGCGCGATGAGCTGGCCGGGGCTGAGCTCGCCGTCGCAGACGACGGTGTCGGCCCCGCTCTCGAGCACGATGTCGCGCAGCTCGCGGGCCTTGCCGGAACCGATGAAGGTGGCCGGGTCGGGCTTGTCGCGGCGCTGCATCACACCGTCGAGTACGAGGGCGCCGGCGGTCTCGGCGAGGGCGGCGAGTTCCGCGAGGGAGTTCTCGGCGTCCTGCACGGTCCCGGAGGTCCACACACCGACGAGGACCACGCGCTCCAGGCGGAGCTGGCGGTACTCGACCTCGGTGACGTCCTCGAGTTCGGTCGAGAGACCGGCCACGCGGCGCAGGGCCGCGCGCTCGGAGCGGTCGAACTGGTCGCCGTCCCGCTCTCCGTCGATCTCGTGGCTCCAGGCGACGTCCTCTTCCATCAGGGCATCGGCCCGAAGGCTCTCGGTGAAGCTCTGCGAGTCCCGCACGTTCTGCGCGTCCCGCGGGTCCTGGGAAGGGGAAGAAGAGGAGGTCATTGGATCCTTACGTCGATTCGATGGTGTCGCGCCGGCCGGTTGCGGCGCCCGGCCGGCTCGGCCAGGGCCAAAGGTACCGCTGTGCGTGACATAACACTGTCATGTCCAACGTGTGGTCCCGTCCGGAGATTCCCCGGAGCCGGATGCCCCGGAGCCGGACTCGCCGGGCGGGTCCCGCCGGGGGTGTCCCCGTCGGCCTCGCCGATGGTGTCATGCCCGTTCCCCGGCCGTCATACCGTTTTACGGCGCTACGGCTTCCCCAGGGCCTTCCCCGAGGCCTTCACCGACGCCTTCCCCGGGGTGTTCCCCGGGACAGGAGCGCCCGCCGCTGCCCGGCCGCCCCACTCCGGGTGCCCGGGCATCGCCGGGGTGGCCTCCCCGTACAGCCAGGGCCGCAGGAAGGCCGTGAGGTCGCGTCCCGCCTCCTGCGAGGCCAGGCGTACGAAGTCCTCCGTGCCCGCGATCCCGTCCTTGTGCTCCGCCACCCAGCGCCGCTCGAGCCGGTCGAAGGCCGCCGCGCCGATCTCCTGGCGCAGGGCGTAGAGGATCAGCGCGGCGCCGTCGTAGACGACGGGCCGGAACAGGCCGATCTTCTGGCCGGGGGCGGCCGCCTTCGGGGCGGCCGGGGGGCCGCCCTGGGCCCGCCACTGGTCGGAGCGCTGGTACGCCTCGCGCATCCGCCGCTCCAGGGGGTACTTGCCGAGCCCGTCCGCGTACAGGGCCTCGTACCAGGTGGCGTGCCCCTCGTTGAGCCACAGGTCGGACCAGGTGCGCGGGGTGACGCTGTCGCCGAACCACTGGTGGGCGAGCTCGTGGACCATGACGGCCTCCACGTACCACTCGGGGTAGCCGGCCGCTTCCCCGGCGAACAGGCCGTGCTCGAAGAGCGAGAGGGTCTGGGTCTCCAGCTCGAAGCCGGTCTTCGCGCGGGCGATCAGCACCCCGTAGTTCTCGAAGGGGTAGCGGCCGACGCGCTCCTCCATCCACGCCACGTGCCCGGCGGTCTTGGCCAGCCAGGGCTCCAGCCGCTCCCGGTCGGCGGCGGGCACGACGTCGCGCAGGGGCAGGCCGTGCGGTCCGGTGTGGTGGAGGACGGCGGAGCGGCCGATGGAGACCTGGGCGAGCTCGGTGGCCATCGGGTGCAGGGTCCGGTACGTCCACTCGGTGGCGCCGGCCGCCCGCGCGGCCGGGAGCGCGCCGGGCACCCCGTTGGCCACGGCCCTGTACCCGTCGGGGGCGGTGATCCGGAAGGTGAACCAGGCCTTGTCGGCGGGGTGGTCGTTGCAGGGGAACACCCGGTGGGCGGCGTCGGCCTGGTTGGCCATGGCGAGGCCGTCCTCGGTGACGACCCACCCGCCGTCGGAGGCGCGGCCGCGCGGGTCGCTGGTGTGCCGGACGGTGATGTGCAGCGGCGCGCTCGCCGGGACCGGGTGCGCGGGGGTCAGCACGAGGTCCTCCCCGGCGGCCTCGAACCGTGCGGGCTGCCCGTTGACCTCTGCGGAGGCGACCGTCCCGTGTGTGAAGTCGAGGTTGATCCGCTCCAGCGGTTCCAGGCTGCGGGCCTCGATGGCGGTGACCGCGTCGAGGGGGCTGCGGTTGTCCTTGTACGTGAGGGACAGGTCGTACGAGAGGACGTCGTAGCCGGGGTTGCCCAGCTCGGGGAAGAGCCGGTCGCCGATGCCCAGCGGCTTCGGCGGGGGCAGCACGGCGGCGACGAGGGTGAGGGAGGCCGCGGCGAGCAGGGAGGCGCGCAGGCGCGGGGAGGTGAGCTGCATCCACCACCGCTTACCAGCGCGTGTCCCGGGCCCGCGAGCGGCGCGCGACGACTCCACCCGAACGGGGCGTCGAGGCCGCGCGGCGGACTCCGTACGCCCCTGCGTACGCGCCCCTGCGCGCGCTGTCCCCGCAAACCCCGTGGAGCACCCCCCGGGCTCCCCCGAAGCCTTCCCCAGCCCCCTTGGTCCCCCCCGATCCCCCGATCCCCCGGTCCCCCCGGTCCCCGATCCCCCCGTACCCCCTGAAACCCGTCCGCCCCCTGAAGCCTCGGGGCTCCTACACCCGGCTGACGTCGTACACGCCGGGTACGTCCCGCATCGCCCGCATCAGCGCGGGCAGTACCGCCGCGTCGGGCAGTTGCAGCGTGTAGCTGTGGTGGACGCGCTGTTCGACGGGCGGCTCGACGGTGGCGGAGACCACCTCGACCCCCAGCCGGGCGATGGCCTCGGTCAGGTCGGCGAGCAGGTGCGGGCGCCCGAACGATTCGGCGTTGAGGGTGACCCGGCAGTCCGCCGTGGCCCGCCAGTGCACGGCGACCGAGGTGCGGCCCACGGAGCGCATCTGGGCCACGGCCGGGCAGTGCACACGGTGGACGGTGACGGCCCCGCCGCGTACGACGAACCCGGCGACCGCGTCCGGCGGTACGGGGGTGCAGCATCCGGCGAGGCGGACGTGCGCGTCGGGCAGGTCCGCGACGGCGTTGCCCCCGCCGCCGCGCAGCCCCGGCACGGACAGCGGCGCCCGGGGCGCGGCGGTGGCGGGGCCGGGGCCGTCGGGGTGGGCCTGGAGCCAGCTGCCGATGGCGATCCGGGCGGCCGGGGTCCTGGCGTGCTCCAGCCAGTCGGGGGCGGGCCCGGAGGAGGCGTCCTGCGCGAGGAGCAGCTGGACGGTGTCCCCGTCGGAGAGCGGGGAGGAGAGGGAGGTGAGGCGCCCGTTGACGCGGGCGCCGATACAGCCGTGGGCCGCCTCGCCGTGCTGCGCGTAGGCGGCGTCGATACAGCTGGCGCCGGCCGGGAGGCCCAGGGTGCCCCCGTCGGCGCGGAAGACGGTGATCTCCCGGTCCTGGGCGAGCTCGGCGCGCAGCACGCTCCAGAAGGTGTCGGGGTCGGGCGCGGACTGCTGCCAGTCGAGGAGCCGGGAGAGCCAGCCGGGGCGGGTGGGGTCGACGCGTTCCTCGTCGCAGTCGGCGGCGGCCTCGCCGGTGGCGTAGGGGTTGCCGAGGGCGACGACGCCGGCTTCGGCGACGCGGTGCATCTGGCGGGTGCGGACGATGACCTCGGCGACGTAGCCCTCGGGGACGGCGACGGCGGTGTGCAGCGACTGGTAGAGGTTGAACTTCGGTACGGCGATGAAGTCCTTGAACTCGGAGACGACCGGGGTGAAGCAGGTGTGGAGTTCGCCGAGCACCCCGTAGCAGTCGGCGTTCTCGGCGACGAGGACGAGGATGCGGCCGAAGTCGGAGCCGCGCAGTTCGCCGCGCTGGCGGGAGATGCGGTGGAGGGAGACGAAGTGCCGGGGCCGTACCTGGACCTCGGCGGTGATGCCGGCGTCGCGCAGGACGCTGCGGACGGATTCGGCGATGGCGGCGAGGGGGTCGTCCTCGCCCGCGCGGGCCGCGATGAGGGCGCGGGTGTGTTCGTACTCGTCGGGGTGCAGGATCGCGAAGACGAGGTCTTCCAGCTCGGTCTTGAGGGCCTGGACGCCGAGGCGTTCGGCGAGGGGGATCAGGACGTCGCGGGTGACCTTGGCGATGCGCGCCTGTTTCTCGGGGCGCATCACGCCGAGGGTGCGCATGTTGTGGAGCCGGTCGGCGAGTTTGATGGACATGACGCGGACGTCGTTGCCGGTGGCGACGAGCATCTTGCGGAAGGTCTCGGGTTCGGCGGCGGCCCCGTAGTCGATCTTCTCGACCTTGGTGACGCCGTCGACGATGAAGCAGACCTCGTCGCCGAACTCCTCCCGGACCTGTTCGAGGGTCACATCGGTGTCCTCGACGGTGTCGTGGAGCAGAGAGGCCGTCAGGGTGGTGGTCTCGGCGCCGAGTTCCGCGAGGATGAGGGTGACGGCGAGCGGGTGTGTGATGTACGGCTCACCGCTCTTGCGCATCTGGCCGCGGTGGGAGTGCTCCGCGAGCAGATAGGCCTTCCGCAGAATGGACAGGTCGGCGTCCGGATGGTGGGCGCGGTGGGCTTCTGCTACGTGCCCGATGGCGTCGGGCAGGCGGTCGCGGGACGTGGGCCCGAGCAGGGCCGCACGCCCCAGGCGGCGCAGATCTAGTCGGCTACGGCCTCGTCTGCGCAGCTCAGGGCGCATCTCGGCATGTGCTTCGGGGTTCGTGGCCTCTGCACTCATGGGCACCTCCGGCGGCTTCGACCGGCGGTGGCGGGCATGGGGTGAGCCCTCAGGGCCGGTGCCTGATGTTACCGACCCCACCACGTGGCGCAGTCCACCTCTCGCTCAGCGTGAAACGGATCACCCATGAGAGGGAATCTTCAGGCGAAAGCCGTTTCGGTGAGCCAGGCCGCTTCGAACTCGCCGGAGGCGACGATGACGGCCGGTCCGGTCATGTCGACGCGGCCGTCGGGGTGTTCGGTGATGACGAGGGTGCCGCCGGGCAGGTCGACCGTGTACGAGACCGGTTGCCCCGTCTCGGCGGGATCGGCTCCGTCCCGCCGGATGGCGGCGACGGCGACGGCGCACGCGCCGGTGCCGCAGGAGCGGGTCTCGCCGGAACCGCGCTCGTGGACGCGCATGGCGACGTGCCGCGGGCCGCGGTCGACGACGAACTCGACGTTGACCCCGGTGGGGTAGGCGGAGGCGGGGCTGAACGGCGGGGGGCTGTACAGGTTTCCGGCGTGGTCGAGGCTTTCGACGAACGCGACGGCGTGCGGGTTCCCCATGTTCACGTTCCGGGCCGGCCAGGAGCGTTCGCCGACGGAGACGGTGACCTCGCCCTCGGGGAGCAGCGCGCGGCCCATGGAGACGGTGACGTCGCCGGTCTTGTCGAGGTGGACCTGCTTGACGCCGCCGCGGGTGGCGATGGCGAGGTCGCCGGGCTCGATGTGGCCGGCGTGCTGGAGGTAGCGGGCGAAGACGCGGACGCCGTTGCCGCACATCTCGGCGACGGAGCCGTCGCTGTTGCGGTAGTCCATGAACCACTCGGCCTCGTCGGCCATGTGCGCGGCCTCGGGGTGGGCGGCGGAGCGGACCACGTGCAGCACACCGTCGGCGCCGATGCCGGCCCTGCGGTCGCACAGGGCGGCGACGGCGGTCGGGGGCAGCTCGATGGCGTTGTCCGGGTCCGGGACGATCACGAAGTCGTTCTCGGTCCCGTGGCCCTTGAGGAAGGAGAGGGTGGTGTGCGTCACCCGCCCATGGTACCGAGCGGGTCGGGGCCGTGGCCTGCGGGATCAGCATGCGGTCAGGCCGCTGCCGTCGGGGGGCGAGGCCGGGCGGCGCGGTCAGCGCAGCCGGGCCACCCGGTACACGGCGAGTGCTACGACGGCCAGCGCGACCAGCGCGTACAGCGCGGCCATCCGCCAGTCGGGGCGGCGGCCGCTGCCGCGCGGCGGCAGCCCTGGCCAGGTGTAGCCGACGCGGCGCGCGGCCATCATGCCCCAGCCGCCCGCGCAGGAGCTGATGAGGAAGCCGAGCATGGCGACGACGGCTCCGCCGTCCCCGAACTCGAAGGCGAGGGGGAAGGCGAACATCAGGGAGCCGGCGGCGGCCAGCATCACGATGGGGGCGATCTGCCAGATGCGCAGGCGGCGCTGCGGGCGCAGCTCGACCTCGAACTCGGGGCCGGCTGCCTCGGTTCCGGGCTCCGGGGCGTCGGGGCCGTCGGGGCTCAGCCGGGCGGGTTCGGCGGGCAGGCCGAGGCCGTCGGCGCCCGCGTCGGCACCCGCGGGGGTGCCGGTGCCGCCGGGGCCCGCCGGGGCGTCCGGCGTGCCGGGGCCGGCGGGCGTGCCGGGCTCGCTTCGGAGCATCGGGTCCGCTCCTCGCCCGGTGTCGTCCCGCCCCGTGTCACGAGGGCCGGCCTCCATAGCCACGCGCCCTCCCCACTCGGACTTCGTACGCCGCTGTTCAGAAGTTTGATGATGGCACGGACCCGGGCCCGCGACGGGCACACGGGGCTTCCCGATGCAATCACGTGATCAGGCTGTGACCGCTCGTTCGACCAACGACTGCGCGAGTCCGGGGAGTTCCCCCCGGTCGGCGGCGGCTCCGCTGAGCCAGTGCACGCGGGGGTCGCGGCGGAACCAGGAGTCCTGGCGGCGGGCGAAGCGCTTGGTGGCCCGTACGGTCTCGGCCTTGGCCTCGTCCTCGGTGCACTCCCCGGCGAGGGCGGACAGTACCTGCTGGTAGCCCAGTGCGCGGGAGGCGGTGATGCCCTCGCGCAGGCCCTGGGCCTCCAGGGCGCGGACCTCGTCGACCAGGCCGTCGTCCCACATGCGGTCCACGCGCAGCGCGATCCGCTCGTCGAGCTCGGGGCGGGCCACGTCGACGCCGATCTGGACGGTGTCGTAGACGGACTCGTGGCCGGGCAGGTTGGCGGTGAAGGGCTTGCCGGTGATCTCGATGACCTCCAGGGCCCGGACGATGCGGCGGGCGTTGCTGGGCAGGATCGCGGCGGCGGCGGCCGGGTCGGCGGCGGCGAGGCGGGCGTGCAGGGCGCCGGGGCCGCGCAGGGTGGCCTCCTCCTCCAGCCGGGCCCGCACCTCGGGGTCGGTGCCGGGGAACTCCATGGCGTCGAGGGCGCCGCGCACGTAGAGGCCGGATCCGCCGACGAGGACGGGGGTGCGGCCCTGGGCGAGCAGCTTGTCGATCTCGGCGCGGGCCAGGCGCTGGTACTCGGCGACGCTGGCGGTCTCGGTGACGTCCCAGATGTCGAGGAGGTGGTGCGGGACCCCGCCGCGCTCCTCCAGCGTCAGCTTGGCGGTCCCGATGTCCATCCCCCGGTACAGCTGCATGGAGTCGGCGTTGACGACCTCGCCGCCGAAGTGGCGGGCCAGGGCGACGCCCAGGTCGGACTTTCCGGCCGCGGTGGGACCGACGACGGCGATGACCCGCGGGGCGGGGGCTGCATTCCTCACCGACACAGTCTCGCAAACGCGGCGGCATGTACCCGATCGGGTGAGGTGACGGGGTGCGGGCGGGGTCGTTGCCCTGAAGAGGTTCCGGCCCGGCGTGCGCCTGGCGCGCATCTGGTGGAGGCCGGTCCGGCCAGGGCGGAACTTCACCCGCACGAGTAACGTTATGGGAGTAGACATGGGCGTTTTTGACCGGATTTTTCGTCGCAAGGAAGAGGTAGGGGCCGAACCGGCCGCCGCCGAGGCCGGGACGGCGGAGACGCTGGAGGCGCAGACCGAGCCGGCCGTAGGGGCCGGGGAGGTCGTGGAGGCCGGGGAAGCCGGGTCTGCGGCGGCCGGGACCCCCGCGGCGGAGGCCGTGGAGATCCCGAAGCAGCAGTCGGTGGAGGCGGCAGCGGACAGCGAGGCCGGCGAGGGCGCCCGTACGTAGTCACGCCACTGGAAGGTGCCCCATGGGGTTCATGGACAATCTGAAGGCCAAGCTCGCTCCGGCGAAGGACAAGGTCGGCGACCTCGCGCAGCAGCACGAGGGCAGGATCGGCGAGGGCCTGGACAAGGTCGCCAAGGTCGTGGACTCCAAGACCCATGGCAAGTACAGCGCCCGGATCACGACCGGCGCGGACAAGGCGAAGGACGCCCTGGGCAAGATCGCGCACAAGGACACCCCCGGCGGGCCGACGCCGCCGGCCGCCTCCTGACGCGGTACCGCGAGGGGCGCGGGATCGGCTGATCCCGCGCCCCTCCGTCATGCGTGCGTACGGGCGGGCCCGGCGCCCGCGTCCGCTACGACCAGGCGGCCACGAAGTAGCCGACCCCGTACGGGGCGTCCTCGTACAGCAGCCGGCCGTCCAGGCCCGCGCCCTCGGCGGCCCCCGCGAGCACCTGCCAGGGCGCCCGGCCGGCGGCCAGCAGCTCGGCGGCGAGCACGGGGTCCAGCGCGGCGAGCGCCCCGGTGTCGGCGGCGCCCAGGGCGCGTGCGGCGGCGGCGTCGAAGGCCGCGGCCCGTTCGTCCAGGTAGCCGGGGGCCTTCAGGGTCCGGCAGGCGCTCCCGTCGCCCAGCGCGAGCAGCGCGACCCGCCCGGCCCGCGCGGCGATCTCCCGCCCGGCCAGCAGGCAGCCCTCGGTCTCCAGCGGCTCGCCCACCGCGAGGCCCTCGACGGGTGCGGCACCCCACCGCGCGCGGCCCAGCAGCCAGGCGCCGACGGCCAGGGAGTCGGGCAGCGCCCGCTCCGCGCCGTCGCCGGGGCCGTCCCCGAGGCGGACCTCGGCGTCGACCCCGAAGCCGTGGAACCCGCCCCGGGATCCCGGCGGGTAGGCCCCGGCGCGGCCGGCTCCGGCGGCGCCGACCACGACCAGCAGGTCGGGCCGGGCGGCGGCGAGCACGGCCAGCGCGTCGGAGCAGGCGGTACGGGCGTCGTCGAGTTCGGCGGCGGCGCCCGCGGCGACCTCCGGCACGAGGAGCGGCGGGGCGGGGCAGACGGCGGCGGCTACGAGCATGATCCGCAGCCTAGCCGCCCCGGCCCCTGCGCGGTCAGTCGATCGCGCAGCCCGAGGTGGCCGCCGGCAGCGGGGCCGGGACGCCGATGGACGGGATGCCGAGCATGACGCCCGCCGGCTGCGCCGGGGCGGCGTTGCGCTTCTCCCAGGCGTCGCCGGCGCGGGTGCGGCGCACGGCCTGCGTCGGGCCCTCGGCGAGGAGGTGGTGCGGGGCCGCGTAGGTGATCTCCACGGTGACCACGTCGCCGGGGCGGACGTCCTCGTCGGGCTTGGTGAAGTGCACGAGGCGGTTGTCGGGGGCACGGCCCGACAGGCGGGCGGTGGCGCCGTCCTTGCGGCCCTCGCCCTCGGCGACCATGACCTCCAGGGTGCGGCCGACCTGCTTCTTGTTCTCCTCCCAGGAGATCTCCTCCTGGAGGGCGACCAGGCGCATGTAGCGGTCCTGGACGACCTCCTTGGGGATCTGCCCCTCCATCTCGGCGGCGGGGGTGCCGGGGCGCTTGGAGTACTGGAAGGTGAAGGCGCTGGCGAAGCGGGCCTCGCGCACGACGTGCATCGTCTGCTGGAAGTCCTCCTCCGTCTCGCCGGGGAAGCCCACGATGATGTCGGTGGAGATCGCGGCGTGCGGGATCGCGGCGCGGACCTTCTCGATGATGCCGAGGAAACGCTCCTGCCGGTACGACCGGCGCATCGCCCTGAGGATCGGGTCCGAACCCGACTGCAGCGGCATGTGCAGCTGCGGCATCACGTTCGGGGTCTCGGCCATGGCGGCGATGACGTCGTCGGTGAAGTCCTTGGGGTGCGGGGAGGTGAAGCGGACCCGCTCCAGGCCCTCGACCTGGCCGCAGGCGCGCAGCAGCTTGGAGAAGGCCTCGCGGTCCCCGAGGTCGGAGCCGTAGGCGTTGACGTTCTGGCCGAGCAGGGTGATCTCGGAGACGCCCTCGGCGACCAGGGCCTCCACCTCGGCGAGGATGTCGCCGGGACGGCGGTCCTCCTCCTTGCCGCGCAGCGCCGGGACGATGCAGAAGGTGCAGGTGTTGTTGCAGCCGACGGAGATCGAGACCCAGGCGGCGTACGCGGACTCGCGGCGGGTCGGGAGCGTGGAGGGGAACGCCTCCAGCGACTCGGCGATCTCGATCTGGGCCTCTTCCTGGACGCGGGCGCGCTCCAGGAGGACCGGCAGCTTGCCGATGTTGTGCGTGCCGAAGACCACGTCGACCCAGGGGGCCTTCTTGACGATGGTGTCGCGGTCCTTCTGGGCGAGGCAGCCGCCGACGGCGATCTGCATGCCGGGGCGCTTCGTCTTCATCGGGGCGAGCCGGCCGAGGTTGCCGTACAGCTTGTTGTCGGCGTTCTCGCGGACGGCACAGGTGTTGAAGACGACCACGTCGGCGTCGCCGTCGGACCCCTCGGGCGCGCGGACGTAGCCCGCGTCCTCCAGCAGACCGGAGAGCCGCTCGGAGTCGTGCACGTTCATCTGGCACCCGTAGGTGCGCACCTCGTAAGTTCCCTTGGGGTCCACCACTGCCGTGCTCCGGTCGCTGCTGCTGGTCATGCAACAAGGGTAGGCGGTGCCGGAGGGCCCTCCGGCCGCCGGTGCCGCCCGCCCGCCGAAAGGCGCCACGGGGCCGAATACGGGAGGGAAGAGGGACGGAACACCGGACGGGCGGGCCCAGGGGCGGGGACCGGCCGTGACAGGACGGCGGGGCGGGTGGGAGGATCCCGGCATGCCCCTCGTACCTCCCCGCATCAGCCGGCGCCGCCTCCTCCTGGGCCTGGTCGCCGTGCTGGTCGTGCTCGGGGGGCTGCTGTGGTGGCCGAGGCCCTTCTGGGAGCCCGAGCTCAAGGGCGGGCTGACCCTCAGCACGGGTGTGCGTACCGGTGTCTACCACCGCTACGGGCAGCTGCTGGAGGGAGCGCTCGCGCAGGACATGCCCGGGGTGACGGTCCGGCTGGAGCCCAGCGAGGGTTCGCAGCAGAACCTCCAGCGGGTCGCCGCCGGGCAGGCCGACTTCACGATCGCCACGGCGGACGCGGTCGCCAAGTACCGGGCCGACGGGAAGCCGGGCGCCGACCGGCTGCGGGGCTGCGCGCGGCTCTACGACGACTACGTACAGCTGGTGGTGCCGGCGGGCTCGCCGGTGCAGTCGGTCCGCGACCTGCGGGGCAAGCGGGTCGCGGTGGGCCAGGACGGTTCCGGGGTCAGGCTGGTGTCGGACCGGCTGCTGACGGCGGCCAAGCTGAACCCGCACAAGGACATCACCGCCGTCGGTATCGGCATCGACACGATGCCCGCCGAGCTGGAGGCGGGGCGGATCGACGCCTTCTTCTGGTCGGGCGGGCTCCCGACGAACGCCGTGCGCGAGCTGTCGGAGCGCTTCGACATCCGGCTCGTACAGCTGGGCGACCTGGTCGAGCAGCTCCAGGGCGGCGGCAGCCCGGCCCGGTACTACCGCCCCGCGGTGATGCCGCAGGACGCGTACGCGCGGGCCCGCAACACCTCGGCGGTGGCCACGCTCGCCGTGCCGAACCTGCTGGTGACCCGGGAGGACACCGGCGCGGAGCTGACCGAGCAGTTCACCCGGACGGTGATCCTCAGCCGGGACCGGATCGGGCACGAGGTGCACGCCGCCCAGCTGGTGGACCTGCGGACGGCGATCTACACGGACCCGCTGGACCTGCACGAGGGGGCCGGGCGGTACTACCGCTCGGTCAAGCCGTAGGCAGCAGCATCATCGCGGCGGCGGCCGCGCCGATCAGTCCGGCGTGGGTGCCGAGGGCGGCCGGGACGACCTGGAGGTCCTTGGCGAAGGACAGGGTCGCGTACGAGGCCAGGTGCCGCCGGATCGGCGCGAAGAGGGTGTCCCCGCTGGCGGCGACCCCGCCCCCGATCACCGCGATGTCGGTTTCGACGAGGGTGGCGGTGGCCGCGATGGCCGCTGCCAGGGCCCGCCCGGCCCGGTCGAAGGCGGCCAGCGCCACCGGGTCGCCGGCCGCGGCGGAGGCGGCGACGCCCGCCGCGGTGGGGTCGGGGCCGGCCCAGCCCTGGGCGAGGGCCCAGCGGGCGATGGCGGTCCCGGAGGCGACGGACTCGACGCAGCCGTGGCCCCCGCAGGCGCACCGCTCGCCGTCGAACGCGACGCTGATGTGGCCGATGTGACCGGCGTTGCCGGTGGGGCCGGGGTGGAGCTGGTTGTTCAGGATCAGGCCGCCCCCGACCCCGGTGGAGACCACCATGCACAGGGCGTTGGCGTGCCCCCGGGCGGCGCCGAGCCAGTGCTCGGCGGCCGTCATGGCCACGCCGTCGCCGGCCAGGGCGACCGGGATCCGGGCCCCGCGCGCGGCCAGCTCGGCGGCGGTCCGCTGCTGCACGGGGAACTCCCGCCAGGCCCCGATGTTGACCGGGCTCACGGTGCCGCGCGAGGTGTCCACGGGGCCGGCGCTGCCGATGCCGCACCGGACGGCCCGCGCCCACAGGGGATCCTGCGCCAGTTCGGCGATCACCTCCGCGACCGCCGCCATGATCCCGTCGGCGTCCGTCCCGCGCGGGGTGGGACGCCGGGTGACCGCGGTCATCGCGCCGTCGGGGTGGACCAGCGCCCCGGCGATCTTCGTGCCGCCGATGTCGATCGCCACGGTCGGGCCGGCGACGGCGGCCGCGGCGGTGCTGCGCGGCACGGGGAAGGCTGAGGTGGGGGTGGTCACGGAGGCGCTCCTGCGAAGAGGTCGGATTTCAGTATGCCGCCGGCGGCGGGGCCGTACTCCCGCGGGGTTCCAGCCGGGGCAGCTCGCTCTCCCTGGCCCGGGGCGGGCCTCCGGCGAGGAGCGCGAGGAGCTCCTCGGCCGCCAGCCGCCCGAAGCCGGCGGTGTCGCGGACCAGCGCGGTCAGCCGGGGGTGGGTGACCCGGCACAGGGCGGAGTCGTCCCAGGCGACGATGGAGAGCCGGTCGGGCACGGGGATGCCCAGCCCGGCGGCGACCGCGCTGCCGGCCACCGCCATCACGTCGTTGTCGTAGACGAGGGCGGTGGGCGGCTCGGGCTCGGCGAGGATCCGGCGGGTGGCGGCGGCGCCCTCGGCGTCGGAGTAGTCGGTGGGCACCGACCGGACGTGCCCCGCGGGAAGCCCGAGCCGACGGGCCTCGGCACGCAGCGAGGCGATGCGGCGGGCCGTGTGGGCGAGGCCGGGCAGGCCGGCGATGTGCGTGATCCGGCGGTGGCCGAGCCCGTGGAGGTGCTCCAGTACCCCGGCCATGGCACGGGCGTCGTCGGCCCAGACGGATGACAGCGGCGGCGGGGAGCCGGGCACCGCCGGCTCCCCCGTCCCCCCGATGAAGACGGCCGGGAGCCCGAGCCGGGCCAGGAGCTCCGGGCGCGGATCCTGCGTACGGGGGTCGACGACGAGGACGCCGTCCACGCGCCGTTCGGCCCACCAGCGGCGGTGGACGGCGCATTCGGCGTCGATGTCCTCCACCACCTGGAAGAGCAGCGCCGTCCGGCCGGCGGAGAGCACCTCCTGTACGCCGGAGACGAGCTGGAGGAAGAAGGACTCGACCCCGAGGGTGTGCGCGGGCCGGGCCAGCACCAGCCCGACGGCCCCGCAGCGTTCGCCGGACAGGACCCGGGCGGCGTGGTTGGGCTGCCAGCCCAGTTCCTCGGCGACCCGGCGGACCCGGGCGCGGGTGTCCTCGGAGACTCCCGGCCTGCCGTTGAGGGCGAAGGAGACGGCACTCTCGGACACTCCTGCCCGGCGGGCGATGTCCTTGATGGTGGGTCTGCGGGCCATGTCTGCCTCATCCCTCGGTGACGTGGACTGCGATGGGGCGGACCGTACGCGATCCGGCACCGCGGCGGGCCGGCCCGGCCCGGCCTGATCCGAAAGGGACGGCCCGGGGCAACAGCCTTCCAGACAGCAGGAGTCGGCTTCCCGGATCCGGCCGCCCGACGACAAAGGCGCTGTTGACTCCGCCCCGTACGGCCCGGCACTTTGTGGGCGTCCGGCGCGTTCCCCAAAACCCCGGGATCACCATGCACCGCACCCTGCGCTTCGGCGTCAACTACACCCCGGCACGCGGCTGGTTCCACCACTGGCTGGACTTCGACCCCGGCGAGGTCGGGGCCGACCTCGACTCGATCGCCGCCCTCGGCCTGGACCACGTACGGGTGTTCCCGCTGTGGCCGCTCTTCCAGCCCAACCGCGCGCTGGTCCGGCCGCGCGCCGTCGAGCAGCTCGTCGCCCTCGCCGACGCGGCCGCCGCGCGCGGGCTCGACGTCGCCGTGGACGGCCTCCAGGGGCACCTGTCGAGCTTCGACTTCCTGCCCGCCTGGACGCGGACCTGGCACCGGCGGAACCTCTTCACCGACCCGGAGGTCCTCGCCGGCCAGGAGGAGTACCTGCGCACCCTCGCCGCCGCCCTCTCCGGCCGGCCGAACTTCCTCGGGATGACGGTGGGCAACGAGATCAACCAGTTCTCGGGCCCCCCGCACCCCGACCCCGACCCCATCACCCCCGAGCAGGCCGGCAGCTGGCTGGAGCGGATGCTCGCCGCCTGCGAACGGGGCGCCCCGGGGCGGCTGCACGTGCACGCGGAGTACGACGCCGCCTGGTACCAGGACGGGCACCCCTTCACCCCGGCCCACGCGGCCCGGCTGGGCGCGGCCACCGCCGTGCACTCGTGGGTGTTCAACGGCACCGCGCAGCGCCACGGCCGCACCGGGACGGCGACCGAGCACCACGCCGCGTACCTGATCGAGCTGTCGAAGGCCTGGGCCGAGGACCCCGCGCGCCCGGTGTGGCTCCAGGAGGTCGGGGCACCGGCCCCGCTGATCCCCCCGGAGCACGCCGCACGGTTCACGGCCGCCACGCTCGCGGCCGCCCTGGACTGCCCCGGGCTGTGGGGGGTGACGTGGTGGTGCTCGCACGACGTGTCCCGGGAGCTCGCGGACTTCCCGGAGCTGGAGTACGGCCTCGGGCTGCTCACCAACGACGGCCGGACCAAGCCCGCCGGGACCGTCCTGGCCCGCGTCGCGGCGGAGTGGCGGGACCGCGGACACCGCCCACCCGTACGCTCCACCGCCCTCGCCCTGGACGGGTCCCGGGGCCGCTCGGTGTGCGCCCCGGGCGGCACCTTCTTCGAGGCCTGGGCCTCCCTGACGGCCCGGGGCGCCCGCCCGGCGGTGGTCCTCGCGGACCGTGCCGAGGACGCGGCCCATCTCAAGACGCGGGGCATCACAGAGGTCGTCCATGTCGAAGACGTCGGATGACGGCCCGCACCCGGCCCCACCTCACACCACCCCGCCTCTCCCCACCTCACCTCACCTCACCCCACCTCACCTCACCCCGCCCGAGCCGCACCACGAGGAGCCCCGATGCCCGATTCCTCCCCCGCCCCCTTACCTCCGGCCAGACGCACCGTCCTGGCCGCCGGAGCCGCCGGTGCCGCCGGAGCCGCTCTCCCCGCCCTCCCCACCCCCGCGGCAGCCGCACCCGCCCCCACACCCCCGCCCGGCGGCCTCGCCCCCTACGCCTCCTACTGGTTCCCCGGCTCCCTCCCCCACGGCACCCCCGCCCCCGGCGTCGTCTGGCGCTCGCTCGGCGACTGGACCCCGGAGTCGGACCCGGACCTCGCCCACAACACCTCGACCGTGCCCCTCGCCCCGCGCTTCACCCCCGTTCCCGCGCACCGCGGCGCCCGCGCCGACCAGGCGCGGATCTCGGCGCTCGTCTCGTTCGGGCCGACCTCCCGCAACCCCTCCCAGGGCTCGGCGACCGCCGACCACTACGCCCTGACGCACTGGGCGTACCTCGACGAGCTGGTCTTCTGGGGCGGCTCCGCCGGCGAGGGCATCGTGCTCGCCCCCAACGCGCCGGTCGTCGACGCCGCCCACCGCAACGGGGTCCGGGTGCTGGGCAACGTCTTCCTGCCGCCCGTCCCCTACGGCGGCGACCTCCAGTGGACGCGCGACCTGGTGCGGCGGGAGCCCGACGGCCGGTTCCCGGTCGCGGAGCAGCTGGTCCGGGTGGCGGTGGCGCACGGCTTCGACGGCTGGTTCGTCAACGCCGAGACGGACGGCGGGGACAGCGCCCTCGCCACCCGCATGCGGGAGTTCCTGCGGGCGCTGCGGGCGGCGGGCGCGCCCCACGGGCTGCGCATCACCTGGTACGACGCGATGAACAGCACCGGCAGGGTCGGCTGGCAGGGCGCCCTCAACGCGCTCAACCAGGAGTTCTTCGAGGACCGTTCGGGGCGGGTCGCGGACACGGTGTTCGTGGACTTCCGCTGGACGGCGCGCACCCTCGCCGACTCCGGCGCCCTCGCCGGCCGGCTCGGCCGCAGCCGCCACGAACTGTGGGCGGCGGTGGACGTGGAGTCCAACGGCTGGGACTCCGCAGTCCAGTGGGACGCGATCGTGCCGCGCGACCGCGACCACGTGGTCAGCCTCGGCCTCTACCGGCCGGAGTGGACCCGCAACCACCTCACGGACCGCTCCCCCGGCGCCTTCCACCGCGCCGACGACCGGTTCTGGACGGGCGAGTCCCTGGATCCGTCCCGGCCCGCGCCGCAGGCCTCCTGGCGGGCCCCGGCCACCTTCGTCGCCGACCGCTCCACCGTCAGCGGGCTGCCGTTCGGCTGCTCCTTCAACACCGGACACGGCCTGCGCTGGTACGAGGACGGCGCGGTCACCTCCGAGGAGCCGTGGAACCACCTGGCACTCCAGGACCGGCTCCCGGGCCGGCGCTGGGTGGTGGACACCGCCGGGGCGCGCCCCTCGGTGACCCTGGACTTCGCGGACGCCTGGCGCGGGGGCTCCAGCCTGCTGGTGGCCGGCGCGCTCACCGCCCCCACGACCGTCGCCCTGCACTGCACGCGCCTCCCCCTGACCGGCCACGCCGTCGCGGAGCTGGTCCACACGAGCGGCGCGGGGCCGGTGGCCGTGGAGCTCGGCGTCGCCGTCCGCGAGCCGTCCGCCCCGGGCGCGCCCGTGCCGTACACCTGGCTGCCGGCCGGGACCGCGGGCGCCGGCCAGGGCTGGCGGACCTCCCGCGTCCCCCTCGCGCGCCTGGCCGGGAGGACCGCGTACGCCCTTGCCGTACGGATCACCGCGCCCGGGAAGACGGCGGTGTCCTGGCGGCTCGGTGCCCTGTCGGTACGCGACACCACCGCGCGGCGGCCCCCGGCCCCGCCCTCCCACCTGAGGGTGGAGGCCGTCTCCCGGCAGGGCGACGGCCGCGCCGAGCTCCGCCTGCGCTGGAACCGGGCAGCCGGGCCGGTCCGGCACTACGAGCTCCACCGCCGCCTGCCCGACGGCACCCGCCGCTTCCTGGCCGGCACCTGCGCGGCCGCCCTCCACCTGCCCTCCGTCGTCCGCGCGGCCGGGGAGCGGGCGGCCGTCCTCGAGCTCCGGACGGTGGACGAGACGTACGCCGTCTCCGCGCCGGCCCGCACCGAGCTGCCCTGGAGCTAGTGCCGTGCCGGGAAAGGTCCACCGGGTCGCGGCGCCCGGCACGGCACTAGAACTCCTTTGGGTCGGTGCGGGGCACGGCCACCGTCACGCGCAGTCCGTGCGGCGGGTTCGTCTCGTAGGAGATGGACCCGCCGCCCGAGGCGAGCAGGGCGCGTGAGATCGACAGGCCGAGACCGGAGCCCTTCACGTTCTGGTGGCGGCCGCTGCGCCAGAAGCGGTCGCCGACGCGCAGCAGCTCCTCCTCGGTCAGGCCGGGGCCCCGGTCGGCGACGACGACGAGCGCGCTGCGTCCCTCGGCGGAGACCGTCACCTCGACCTCCTCCCCGGCGGGGGTGAACTTCAGGGCGTTGTCGATGACGGCGTCGAGGGCGCTGGACAGGGCGATGGGGTCGGCCCAGCCGGTGACGGCGGTACGGCCCGCCTCGGTGAGCCGTACGCCCTTCTCCTCGGCGTAGGGCCGCCAGGCGGCCACCCGTTCGGCGGCGAGCTCCCCGATGTCGGTGAGGCTGATCTCGGCGGAGGCGTGTTCGGCGAGCGCCAGGTCCAGCAGGTCGTCCAGGACCTGGGCGAGGCGTTTGCCCTCGGTGCGCACGGAGGCGATCTCCTCGTTGCCCTCGGGGAGTTCGAGGGCGAGGAGCTCGATGCGCAGGAGCAGCGCGGCGAGCGGGTTGCGCAGCTGGTGGGAGGCGTCCGCCACGAACGCCCGCTGCTGCTCCAGTACCTCTTCGACGTTGTCGGCCATCTCGTTGAACGAGCGGGCCAGGCGTCTGAGTTCCGGCGGGCCGCTCGCGGCGGCGACGCGGGAGTTCATCCGGCCGGTGGCGATGCCGTGCGCGGCGGCGTCCAGGGTCCGTACGGGCTTGAGCACCCAGCTGGTCAGGCGCAGGGCGGCGCCGAAGGCGACCAGCATGGCGGCGGTGAGGCCGGCGGCGATGATCAGCCAGCCGCGCAGGATCCGGGCGCGCATCTGGTCGGTGGGTGATTCGGTGGCGACGACGGCGACGACGTCGCCGTCGAGGACGACCGGGGAGACGACGAGGAGTTTGCCGCTGGTCTGCCAGGGCCAGACCTGGCCGGGGTCGTGGCTGCGCCGGCCGGCGAGGGCGTCTTCGAAGGCGCGCTTGCCTTCCTTGGACTCGGGGACCTGCCACCAGCCGGGCGCGCGGACCATGGCGTTGTCGTCGCGGTAGAAGATGCCGACGCGGATGCCGTACAGCTCCTGGTAGCGGGCGAGTTCGAGCTGGAGGGTGTCGCGGCGCTCGTCGGCGCCGGTGGCTCCGGAGCCCTCGGCGTCGACGACGAACTGCGCGAGGGCGGCGAAGCGGGCGCTGTCGTCGATGCGGTCGACCACCACCCGCTGCTGCTGGGCGGCGGCGAGGCTGACGGCGAGCGGGAGGCCGAGCGCGATCAGGACGCCCGCCATCAGGATGACCAGGAGCGGGAGCAGCCGGGTGCGCACGGCGGGGACCCGCTAGGGGGCGGCCGGGGTGACGAGCCGGTAGCCCACCCCGCGGACGGTCTCGATGAGCGCGGGCATGCCGAGCTTGGAGCGCAGCGAGGCGACGTGGACCTCGAGGGTGCGGCCGGTGCCCTCCCAGCTGGTGCGCCACACCTCGCTGATGATCTGCTCGCGGCGGAAGACCACGCCGGGCCGCTGCGCGAGCAGGGCCAGCAGGTCGAACTCCTTGCGGGTGAGCGGTACGTCGCTGCCGTTGACGGTGACGCGGCGGGTGGGCAGCTCGACGGCGACGGAGCCGAGCCGGACGGTGCCGGGGGCGCTCTCGGTGGTGGCCTCGTCGGAGGCGCCGGTGCGCCGGGCGACGGCGTGGATGCGGGCGAGGAGTTCCCCGGTGTCGTACGGCTTGACCACGTAGTCGTCGGCGCCCATGTTCAGGCCGTGGATGCGCGAGCGGACGTCGCCGCGGGCGGTGACCATGATGACGGGCGTGGACGTGCGCTTGCGGATCTTGCCGCAGACCTCGTAGCCGTCCTGGTCGGGCAGGCCCAGGTCCAGCAGCACCACGCCGAAGGGCTTGGCCCCGGCCGGCAGCAGCGCCTGGAGGGCCTCCTCGCCGTTGCGGGCATGGGTCACCTGGAAGCCGTGCCGGGCGAGGATCGCCGACAGGGCGGCGGCGACGTGGTCGTCGTCCTCGACGAGCAGCAGCCTCATGGCGTCCCCCTTCCCGATTCTTCCGCTTCAGCTTCCGTACACATGGTCACCATGCATCCACACCCATGGGAGAGCCCCACGTCAAGAGGGTTCCGGTCCGGCGAGTCTTCCGTTATGCACCCGGTACGAGTACATCGCGCCCTTCATGGGTACCGGGTACGGAGCGTATCGGTGCGAGGCCGTTTCGTTATGCTCAATTCTCCCTCAGATGTAATGACGGTGTGCTCATCTCGTCACTACATTCCTCCCAACCGACGGAGGACGGAGCAAGAAGCCGATGAGCGGAGTATCAGTGACCAAGGACGTGGAGGATGCGGCCGGTGCCGCCGACGACCTGGTCGTACTGAGCAACGTCAACAAGCACTTCGGCGCGCTGCACGTGCTTCAGGACATCGATCTGAGCATTGCCCGCGGTGAGGTCGTCGTGGTGATCGGGCCCTCGGGCTCGGGCAAGTCGACGCTGTGCCGGACCATCAACCGGCTGGAGACCATCGACTCGGGCAGCATCACGCTGGACGGGAAGCCCCTTCCGGCCGAGGGCAGGGAACTGGCCCGGCTGCGCGCGGACGTGGGCATGGTCTTCCAGTCGTTCAACCTGTTCGCACACAAGACGGTGCTGCAGAACGTGATGCTGGGTCAGCTCAAGGTCCGCAAGACGGACCAGGCGACGGCCCTGGAGAAGGCGAAGGCCCTGCTGGACCGGGTGGGCGTCGGCGCACAGGCCGACAAGTACCCGGCACAGCTGTCCGGTGGCCAGCAGCAGCGCGTGGCGATCGCCCGGGCGCTGGCCATGGACCCGAAGGTGATGCTCTTCGACGAGCCCACCTCGGCTCTGGACCCGGAGATGATCAACGAGGTGCTGGAGGTCATGCAGCAGCTCGCCCGCGAGGGCATGACGATGGTCGTCGTGACGCACGAGATGGGCTTCGCCCGATCGGCGGCCGACCGCGTCGTTTTCATGGCGGACGGAAAGATCGTCGAACAGGCCACTCCGGAGCAGTTCTTCAGCGCCCCGAAGAGCGACCGCGCCAAGGACTTCCTCTCGAAGATCCTGCACCACTGACGCTCTCGTCTGGTAGTGATCCGATCGACGGCTCGTGCCGTCGCCCACGACGTGTCCTGCTCGTCGTTCAACAACGTCTCACCCGAGGGAAGTTCACCATGAAGGTTCTCAAGACCGGCGCTGCCGTTGCCACGGCCGTCGTTCTCGCCCTGACGGCGACCGCCTGTGGCGGCGGCAGCAAGGACGCGGCGAGCGACGGTGGCGCGTCCGGCGGCACCAAGTCGGACAAGATCGTCATCGGCATCAAGTTCGACCAGCCGGGTCTGGGCCTCAAGACCCCGGACGGCAAGTTCGAGGGCTTCGACGTCGACGTGGCGACCTACGTCGCCAAGGAGCTCGGCTACCAGCCGGACCAGATCGAGTGGAAGCAGGCCATCAGCGCCGAGCGCGAGAACCTGATCTCCAACGGCGACGTCAAGTTCATCGCCGCCACCTACTCGATCAACGACAAGCGCAAGGCGAAGGTCGACTTCGCCGGCCCGTACTTCCTGGCCCACCAGGACCTGCTGGTCCGCGCCGACGACAACTCGATCACCAAGGTCGAGGACCTCAACAAGCGCAAGCTCTGCTCGGTCACGGGCTCCACCTCGGCACAGAACATCAAGAAGGACCTGGCCAAGGACGCCGACCTGCTGGAGCAGGGCGGCTACTCCGAGTGCCTCACCGCGCTGGAGAACAAGTCCGTGGACGCACTGACCACGGACAACTCGATCCTCGCCGGCTACGCCGCGCAGGAGAAGAACAAGGGCAAGTTCAAGCTCGTCGGCCTGAGCATGAGCAACGAGAACTACGGCATCGGTCTGAAGAAGGGCGACAAGGACCTCCAGACCAAGATCAACGCCGCGCTCAGGAAGATGGTCGCGGACGGTTCGTGGGAAGCGGCCATCAAGAAGAACCTCGGCCCGGCCGACTACAAGAACGAGCCTGCCCCGCAGATCACCGAAGGCAGCTGATTTCCCGGTGGGGTGCACCGCCGCCCGCCCGTCCGCGGGCGGCGGCGTACCCCACCGGCCATCCTGGGGAGAGCGCAGGGCAACGTGTTCGACTTTCTTGATTCCGGGCAGTACGACCTGCTCGGAGCCTTCTGGGTGACGGTTCAGCTCACCCTCTACTCGGCGGTGGGCTCCCTCATATGGGGCACCGTCCTGGCCGGGATGCGGGTCAGCCCGGTCCCGCTGATGCGGGCCTTCGGCACCGCGTACGTCAATCTGGTACGCAACACGCCGCTGACCCTGCTGGTCATCGGCAGCTCGCTGGGCCTCAGCCAGACCCTGGGCTTCGACATGGGCGGCAGCACCTTCAAGGAGACCGGCTTCCGGCTCGCCGTCCTCGCGCTGACGGCCTACACGGGCACCTTCGTCTGCGAGGCGCTGCGTTCGGGCATCAACACCGTGCCCGTCGGCCAGGCCGAGGCGGCCCGCGCGCTGGGGCTGGGCTTCTTCCAGGTGCTCACCCTGATCGTGCTCCCCCAGGCCTTCCGGGCGGTCATCGCGCCGCTCGCCAACGTACTGATCGCGCTCACCAAGAACACCACGGTGGCCGCGGCCATCGGCGTGGCCGAGGCGGCCCTGCTGATGAAGGAAATGATCGAGAACGAGGCGGACGCGCTCTTCGCCGTGTTCGGGATCTTCGCCCTCGGCTTCTGCCTGCTGACCCTTCCCACCGGTCTGCTGCTGGGCTGGGTGGCCAAGCGAGTGGCGGTGAAGCGATGAGCTCCGTGCTGTACGACGTTCCCGGCCCCAAGGCCAAGGTCCGCAACTGGATCTTCACGGCCGTCTTCGTGGCGGTCTTCGCGCTCGCCGCGTGGTGGATCCTGTCCGTGATGGCGGAGAAGAACCAGCTCGACGCCGACAAGTGGACCCCCTTCGTCACCGACGGTCGGATCTGGACCACCTACCTGATCCCCGGCCTGCTGGAGACCCTGAAGGCCGGCGCGATCGCCATGGTGATCGCCCTGCCGCTGGGCGCCCTGCTGGGGATGGGCCGGCTGTCCGACCACGCCTGGGTGCGCGTGCCGGTCGGTGCGGTCGTGGAGTTCTTCCGCGCCATCCCGGTCCTGATGCTGATGGTCTTCGGCTCGGCCTTCTTCGTGCAGTTCGTGCCTGCCGTGTCCTCCGAGTTCCGGCCGCTGTACGCGGTGATCACCGGTCTGGTCCTGTACAACGCGGCGGTCATCGCGGAGATCGTCCGCGCGGGCGTGCTCTCCCTGCCGCGCGGCCAGACGGACGCCGCCAAGGCGATCGGCATGCGCAAGGGCCAGACCATGGTCTACGTCCTCATCCCGCAGGCGGTCACGGCG
This sequence comes from Streptomyces sp. NPDC033966, assembly GCF_055575955.1. Lineage (NCBI taxonomy): Bacteria > Bacillati > Actinomycetota > Actinomycetes > Kitasatosporales > Streptomycetaceae > Streptomyces > Streptomyces sp. NPDC033966. Next base: position 383,034 of record NZ_JBVIRQ010000007.1, read on the forward strand.
ATGCTGCCCGCCCTGGTCAGCCAGCTCGTGGTGATCCTCAAGGACACCGCGCTCGGCGGCTCGCTGCTCGGCCTGACCGAGTTGCTTGCGACGAACCGGCAGATCTCGGCGAACTACAGCAACACCATCGCCACCCTCGTGGTGATCGCCCTGATCTACATCGCGGTGAACTTCGCCCTCACCTCCTTCGCCTCCTGGATGGAGGGCCGGCTGCGGAAGTCGAAGAAGAGCACCGGCGCGGTGGTCGGCGTGGCCGAAGTGGACGACATGGCCACCGGCGCCTCGGCCGCGGGGTGACCGGAGGACCGGTCGAGCCCGGCCGGAAGGCCGCCGGAGGGCTGACGTAGGGTCAGCCGTAGTGCGTAGCCCGTGTGGTGCGGCGGAATCCTCCGCCGCACCACACGGCGCTGTCCCGGCCCGGGGTCACTTGACGCAGGAACCTCCAGTGGGTTGCATACGTTCTGTGATCACATACCGGACATCGGGAGCCGCATCATGGACCCGGTGATCGTCGTCGGCGCGGGACCCGTCGGGCTGTCCCTGTCCCTCGCCCTGGCCGGACACGGCGTGCCCAGCGTGCTGCTCGACGAGGGGCCCGGCAAGGACGAGCCCCGGCCCGCCCGCAGTGTCGTGCTGCACTCCGACACCGCCGCCATGGTCCACCGGCTGGGCTGTACGACGCTGCGCGACGAGGGCGCGCAGTACGCGGCCTGGCGCACCATGAAGCGCCGCCAGGAGTCCCGGCGGATCACCTTCGAGGACCACCCGGCCCCCCTGCACCTGCCGCAGCACGCCCTCGTGCGCGGGCTGCGCGGCGCCGCCACGGCGCACCCCCTGGTCCAGCTGGTCACCGGCGCCAAGCTGGACTCCTTCGAGCAGGACGACCACGGGGTCACCGTCCGCACCCGGGGCACCGAGAGCACCTGGTGGCGCGGCAGCCACCTCGTCGGCTGCGACGGGGCCCGCTCCACCGTCCGCAAGCTGCTCGGCATCCGCTTCCCCGGCCGGACCGCCGTCGAGCGGCACGCCGTGGCCGCCCTGCGCGCCGAACTTCCCTGGCCCGGCGAAGCCTTGCTGCACCGCAACCCGCCGTCCGGGCCCGAGGAGGTCACCGCCCGGCCGCTGCCCGACGGGGTGTGGCGGCTCGACTGGCTGCTGCCCGCGCGCGGGGACCTCGTCACGCCCGACGCGCTGGTCACCCTCGTCCGGGACACCCTGGCCCTGTGGTGCGGCGGCACGACTCCCCCGTACGACCTCATCGACACCGGCGTGCACACCCTCCACCACCGGCTCGCCCTGCGCTGGCGCGACGGCCGGGCCTTCCTCGTCGGGGACGCCGCGCACCTGCTGGGCGCGGTCGGCACCCAGGGCGTCGAGGAGGGGCTGCGCGACGCCGAGAACCTCGCCTGGAAGCTGGCCCTGGCCTGGCACCAGGGCGCCTCCGAGGCGCTGCTCGACAGCTACGAGGGCGAACGGCGCACCGCCGTCGCCGCCCGGCTGCGCGCCGCCGACCAGGCCGTGCCCGTACTGCGCGGCGGGGGCGGCCTGCGCACCCTGCTGCCGGGGACGGGGCGTTCCGCCGAAACCCTGCTGACCGACGGGCACCTGGGGCGCGGCCCGCTGGGCGCGCCGCCCGTGTACGCCCCGCCCGTGGCCGTACGCGAGGTCCCGACGGCGACCGAGCCGGGCGGGCCCGTGGCGGACGTGCCCGTGACCGCGCCCGACGGGGCCACCGTCCCGCTGCGCGACCTGCTGGGGCGGGGCCGGCTGCTGGTGCTGCTGGTCGCGCCGGGCACGGGGGTGTGGGACCGGCGGCACTGGCAGAGCGCCGGGGTGATGCCCCGCCTCGCGGCGGCCGTGAGCGCGCTGCCGGTCCCGGCCGACCTGCTGGTCGCCGACGCCTACCCGGGGGCTCCGGCGCACACCGTGCTGCTGCTGCGGCCGGACGGGCACCTGGCGGCCACCTTCGCGGGGGTCCGGCCGGCCGAGCTGTACGCGGCGGCGGACGCCGTCCGGGCGGGCGCCCCGGCGGGCTCTCCCGCCACACCCGCCCCCGTGATCGATTGACCGCTCTCGGGGGCGCGTGGTTCACTCGCGGACATGACCGGCAACGACGTACGCCTGTGGCGGAGGGTTCATATGGACCTGCTCCGCTACGCGGGCTGCGTGTGTCGCCCCTCCTGCTGATTCGCCTTCCCTCCGCGCGCCCCTGAGCCCTGCCGGCCCGGCGCGCGCACCTTCGCGAACCCCAGGACGGTCACATCCATGCCCCCCGTGTACACGCACGCCCCCGCCCGCCCGTCGTCCGCCCCGACGGCCGCGGAACTCCTCGCCTTCGCCCTGCGCACCGCCTCCGACCCGGCGATCGTCGACTCGCTCCCCCTCGACCCGGAGGGCCGCACCTGGATCCGGCTCGACGGACCGGGCGGCAGCGAGGCCTGGCTGATCGGCTGGCCCCCGGGCACCGGAACCGGCTGGCACGACCACGCCGAGTCCCGGGGCGCGTTCGCCACCGCGCGGGGCCGGCTGACGGAGCACTCCCTGACGGTCCGGCTGCCCTCGGAGGGCTGGCAGAGCCTGGAACTGGCCCCCGACGTGGACCGCACCCGCAGCCTCGGCGCGGGCACCGGGCGGGCCTTCGGCGAGCACCACGTCCACGAGGTGCTCAACGAGTCCGTCTCGGAGCACGCCGTCTCCGTCCACGCGTACTACCCGCCGCTGCCGCTGATCCGCCGGTACAGCCGCAGCGGTCCGGTGCTGCGGCTGGAGCACGTCGAGCGTCCGGCGGACTGGCAGTGAGCGCCGTGGGCATCGATGCCCTGCTGGAGCGGGTCCGTGCGACGTACGACCGGATCGGGGCGCGGGAGGCGTACGAGGCTTCCCTGGACGGGGCCCTGCTGGTGGACATCCGCTACCAGGCGCTGCGCGAGCGGGACGGGCTGATCCCGGGGGCGGTGGTCGTGGAGCGCAACGAACTGGAGTGGCGGCTGGACCCCTTGGGCTCCCACCGCCTCCCGGAGGCCGTCTCGCACGACCTGCGGGTGGTGGTGATCTGCAACGAGGGCTACGCCTCCTCGCTAGCCGCCGCTTCCCTGCACGCGCTGGGGCTGCACCGGGCGACGGACCTCACGGGCGGCTTCCAGGCCTGGAAGTCCGCGGGCCTGCCCACCACCGCCCCTTCCTGAAGCGCCCCCGCCCCTTCCTGAAGCGCCGCCGCCCCTCCCCCGTCCGGTCCGGTCCGGAAGGGGGAGGGGCGGCCGGCCGGCGGACCCGGGGTCACGCCTTGGAGGTGGCCACCTCCACCGGGCGGAGCCGGAGCGCGGCCCGGCCCGGCAGGGCGGTGGCGGCCAGCGCCAGCAGCCCGGCCGCGCCGATCACCACGCCGTACACCAGCGGCAGCACCGCCGGCGCCGCCACCCCCGTCATGCCCACGCTGAACGCGGTCAGCACGGCCAGCGAGATCCCGGCCCCGAGCACCGCCCCGATCAGCAGCACGGCCAGGGTCTCCGTGCGCAGCATCCGCAGCACCTGCCGGCGCTTCGCCCCGGCCAGCCGCAGCATCGCGAACTCCCGGAACCGCTCGGCGGTGGACATCGCGAGGGTGTTGACCACCGCGATGGCGGTGAAGGCCAGCACCAGGCCCATGGCCAGCAGGTTGATCTCGGCGCCGGCCGCCTGCCGTTCGGCCCGGGCCGTGTCGGCCTCCGCCGCGGACAGGACCGCGATCCCCGGGGCGGCCAGCCGCTCCCGGCCGACCGAGGGCTCCGCCGCGACGAGCACGGCGGCGGCGAGGGGGTTGTCCACGTGCGCGGCCACCAGGCCGTGCGGCAGTGTCAGGTCGCCGAAGCCCAGGCCCCGCCCGTACACGGCGGACACCGTCAGCGTCACCGGGGTCCCGTCGCCCAGCGTCAGCTTGAGCGGGCTGCCGGGCTTCAGCCCCAGCTGGTCGGCGGCGAGTTCGCTGACGGCGGCGCTGTTCTCGCCGAAGCCGTCCAGGCTGCCGCGGGTGACCTCCGGGTCCCAGGTGCGGGTCAGGCCCGCCGGGGTCACGCCCTGGGCCGCGTACTTGGTCAGGCCGACCCGTACCGACGTGTGCACGATCTCGGTGGCCGCGGTGACGCCCGGGGTGCGGCGGATCCGTTCGGCGGTACCGGCGCTCACGCCGGGGCCCTGCGCGGTGACGACCCACTGGGCGCGGACCCCTTCGCGGGCCTGTGCCCGGGCCGCGTCGCCGAGGGTCGGGGTGACGAAGAGCACGGTGCAGGTCATGCCGATGAGGAGGGTGAGCGGGGTGACGGCGGAGGCCATGCGGGTGGCGTTGCCGCGCAGGTTCGCGGTGGCCAGCCGGCCGCCGGGGCCGGCCAGCCGCAGCGGTCCGGCGATCAGCGCGGCCGCGAGCCGGACCAGCAGCGGGCCGAGCAGCGACACCGCGCCGGCCAGCACCACCACGGCCAGGAAGGTCACCGGGGTGGAGGCGGGCTCGGTGCGCAGCGAGCCGAGTACGACGACCAGCACCGCTCCGCCGGCCAGCAGGAGCAGTCCGGCCAGGGTCCGGATCCAGGAAGGGCGGGCCCGCTCGACGGCGGCTTCGGCCAGGGCCTCGGCGGGGCGGATCCGGGCGATCCGGCGACCGGTGATCCGTGCGGCGGCCCAGGCTCCGAGCAGGCTGGCTCCGACGGCGGCGAACATCGGGAAGATCCCGGCGGTGCGCTCCAGGGTGGCCGGGATCACTCCGCTGCTGACGAAGCGGCCGTGCAGCCAGGCGGCGAGGGGCAGTCCGGCGAGGGAGCCCGCGATGCCGGCGGCCAGGCCGACGAGCAGCGCCTCGCGGCCGATCATGCGGCGCAGCTGCTTGGGGGTGGCGGCGATGGCGCGCAGCAGGGCGAGTTCGCGGTAGCGCTGCTGGACGGAGAGGGCGAAGGTGCCGACGACCACGAGGATCGCGACGAGCAGGGACGTGCCGCCCATGGCTCCGCCCATGGAGACGAGCTTGATCCGTGCTCCGGCGGCGTCGAGGAACTCGACGGGACCGCGGTCGTCCCCGGCGGCGACCTGTGCGGTGGCGCCCTGCGGGGTGGCGGCCAGCGCCTGCCGGACCTGTCCGGCGAGCCGGCCGGCGTCGGCTCCGGGCCGGGGCAGCACTCCGACGGCGGTGACCTGTCCGGCGCGGGCGGCGAGCCGCTCGGCCTCGGTGTCGCTGAAGAACAGGGAGGTCTGCCGGCCGAGGTCGCCGTGGCCGGTCCGCGCGATGCCGCTGACGGTGTAGGTCTTCGGCTCGCCGGTGGCCTGTACGGTCAGCCGCGCCCCGGCGGCGATTCCCGCCCGGGCGGCGAGGGCGCGGTCGATGACGACCTCGTCGCCGCCCTGGGGGGCGCGGCCCTCGGCGAGGGTGAAGGGGGTGAGGACGGCGGAGGTCCAGGCGTGCCCGTACGAGGGCCTGGCCGGGTCGGCCGGGGCCTTGAGGACCGGGACGGCCTGGAAGGTCAGCTCGGGCACGGCCCGCTCGACGCCGGGGACGGAGCGTACGGTCTCCACGGTGGAGGCCGGAAGCCAGGCCCGCTCGGCGACCGGCTTGGCCTTGTGCTTCGTCTTGGTCTTGCCCTTCTTCTCCTTGACCGTCGTCTGGTGGACGTTCTGGTCGGCGGCGACGACCACCGGAGTGCCGGCGTAGCGCTCGGTGGCGATCCGGCCGCGGAGTCCGGTCTCCAGGAGGGTGCCGCAGGCGGTGATCAGGGCCGCCGCGCACAGGAGCGCGACGAAGGCTCCGAGGAAGCCGGCTTTGCGGTCCCGGATGGTCTGAAGGGCGTAACGCAGCATCATGCGGTCAACTCTGGCCGCGCGCCCGTTTTCCGGCACTGGAGCGCCCCGGCGTCCCCGTGCGGGGGCTACCCCCACCCCCTAGGGCTGTGGCCGGGAAGGTTTGCCGGGTCGCGGTGTCCGGTGCGGTGCATCGCAAGGCGGAGGGCCGCGGCTCGTACTGGACGTACTTGCGCGGTCCGACAACGCGGCGAGGTGCCGTGCCGGGCGCCGCGACCCGGTGGACCTTTCCGGGCACGGCACTAGCCCCCGATCGGACCCGGAGTCAGTACCCGGGGTACCCCGGCTCGTCGGCGTCCTCGGCCTCGCCCTCGGTCTCCAGCGCGCGCCGGACCACCCGCAGGGCCATGCCCTCCGGGTATCCCTTGCGGGCGAGCATCCCGGCGAGGCGCCGGATCCGCTTGTCCCGCTCCATGCCGCGGGTGCTGCGGAGCTTGCGCTCCACGAGTTCCCGGGCGGTCTGCTCCTCCTGCTCGAAGTCCAGCTGTTCCAGCGCTTCCTGGACGAGGGTGGTGTGCACCCCCTTGGTCCGCAGCTCCTGCGCGAGCGCCCGGCGGGCCAGGCCCCGGCCGCGGTGCCGGGACTCCACCCAGGCCCCGGCGAAGGCGGCGTCGTCGATCAGGCCCACCTCCTCGTACCGGGAGAGGACCTCCTGCGACACCTCCTCGGGGATGCCCCGCTTCGCCAGGGCCTCCTCCAGCTGCCGCCGGGTGCGCGGCATCCCGGTGAGCAGGCGCAGGCAGATCGCCCGCGCCTGCTCCTCGGGACTCTGGGGCGGCAGCTCCTGGCGGCCCTCACGGCCGCCCCTCGCTCTGCCGCCCCTCTCCTGCTCTTCCCGCACGGTCAGCTCTTGGCCACGGCGGCCTTGGCCGCGGGCTTGGCCTTCGACGCCGGGGCCGGCACGGAGGCGTCGGCCGACGCGGCCGCGGCGGGCTCGGCACCCTCGCTGTCCTTGCGGACGCCCACGCCGAGCTTCTCCTTGATCTTCCGCTCGATCTCGTTGGCGAGGTCGGGGTTGTCCTTGAGGAAGTTGCGGGCGTTCTCCTTGCCCTGGCCCAGCTGGTCGCCCTCGTACGTGTACCAGGCGCCGGCCTTGCGGATGAAGCCGTGCTCCACGCCCATGTCGATCAGGCCGCCCTCGCGGCTGATGCCCTGGCCGTAGAGGATGTCGAACTCGGCCTGCTTGAAGGGGGGCGCGACCTTGTTCTTGACGACCTTGCAGCGGGTGCGGTTGCCGACCGCCTCCGTGCCGTCCTTCAGGGTCTCGATGCGGCGGATGTCGATGCGCACGGAGGCGTAGAACTTCAGCGCGCGGCCACCGGTCGTGGTCTCCGGCGAGCCGAACATCACACCGATCTTCTCGCGGAGCTGGTTGATGAAGATCGCGGTGGTCTTGGACTGGTTCAGCGCACCGGTGATCTTGCGGAGGGCCTGGCTCATCAGGCGGGCCTGGAGACCCACGTGGGAGTCGCCCATCTCGCCCTCGATCTCCGCGCGCGGCACGAGCGCCGCGACGGAGTCGATGACGATCAGGTCGAGCGCGCCGGAGCGGACCAGCATGTCGACGATCTCGAGGGCCTGCTCGCCGGTGTCCGGCTGGGACAGGATGAGGTTGTCGGTGTCCACGCCGAGGGCCCGGGCGTACTCGGGGTCGAGCGCGTGCTCGGCGTCCACGAAGGCGACGGTGCCGCCGGCCTTCTGCGCGTTGGCCACGGCGTGCAGGGTCAGGGTCGTCTTACCGGAGGACTCCGGGCCGTAGATCTCGACCACACGGCCGCGCGGCAGACCGCCGACGCCGAGGGCGATGTCCAGCGCGGTCGACCCGGTGGGGATGACCTCGATGGGGTCGTTCGGCTTGTCGCCGAGGCGCATGACCGCACCCTTGCCGAATTGCCGTTCAATCTGCGCGAGCGCGGCGTCGAGAGCCTTCTCGCGGTCGGTGCCTGCCATGGGTTCCACCCGGTTTGCTTGAGTCGATCGCTTCACGCCATTGACGCTAACGCCTGCCACTGACAATGCGCTCCCACGCCCGTTTCGGCTGTGGATAACCCATCAGAATGGATGTTCGATTTCCCTGTCAAGCGAGCCACGCCCGCCCCGGCGGCCCCGTCCCGCGCCGGGGTGCGGGCGCCGTTGCTACGGTCACCGGATGACCGGCTGGGACGCGCAGGGCGTACGCGCACGGATACGGGAGATGGCGGCGGGGGACCCGGGGCGGGAGCGTTTCGGGGCGGGCACGCACCGGTACGAGCTGGCGCCCCGGGTGCCGGAGGCGGAGATCCGGGCCTTCGAGGAATCCCACGGCATCGGCCTGCCGCGGGAGTAACGGTCCTTCGTCGCGGAGGTGGGCGACGGCCCCGCCGGACCCTGTCACGGGTTGATGCCGTTGGCCGTCCCCCGCCCGGAGGCCGGCGAGGACTGGGCCGTGGACGACGAGTGGCGGGAAGACCGGCTCCCGGGCCGCCTCGCCCGGCCGTTCCCCCTCACCGATCCACTTCCCGGCCGGATCCGCGGGCCGGAGGAGGCGCTGACCCGGGGCACGCTCATGCTTGCCGAACGGGGGTGCGGCATCTTCGTCAGACTGGTCCTGAACGGCCCACGGAGGGGCGAGGTCTGGCAGATCGATCCGGACTGGGGCGGCTTCGTGCCCGTGAGCACGGGCTTCCGCTCCTGGTACGCGGCGTGGCTGGGGAGCCCGTAGGGCGCCTCACACCGTGCGCGCGAGCGACCGGCACCCACTGTCGGTGCGGGGGCCCGGCCTGGCCCGATGGCGTACGCGAGAGAGACGGGCTTCCGGGCCGGGGTCGTGTTGCCGGTCGCGCGCCCCTTCCCTCCCGCCGTGGTCGGGCAGGGCGCGCGGCACGGTCACGTCGAGGTCTCACCCACCCCCTGACCGGGGCCCGCCCCGCGCGCGGGCCCCGGCTACGGGCAGGGGTCGGGGGCAGAGGTTACGGCTTCGGCAGGGTGCAGCCGGGGCGGTTCAGGTCGATCTGGTTGCCGGGGCCGATGCACGGGACGAGGGTGTAGGTCTGCTGGGCGTAGTTGATGCCCTGGCGGACCGTCACGTTGCCGCTCGCGTCGACCTCGCACGGGTTGTTGTCGGTGCAGCTCTGGCCGTCCTCGTTGCCCGTGTTGTTGACGGCGACGACCTTGCCCGTCGTGGTGTCGATCACCGGCGAGCCGGACGTGCCGCCGATGGTGTTGCAGGACGAGGTGTAGCGGACCGAGTCCTTCCAGGTCCAGGCGCCCTCCTTGAGGCGGTACGCGAACCCGTCGACGTTGCAGCTGTAGGTGCGCTTCCAGTACCCGGAGACGACCTTGATGGACGAACCCTCCACCGGGTGGGCGTCGTTGAGGGTGAGCGCGGCTATCCCGTACTGGCTCTGGATCTGCGCGTACGTCTTGGTCAGCTGGTAGAGCGAGACGTCCGTGTCCGTCATCGTCCCGTACGCGATCTTGCTGGCGCGCAGCGTCGCGACCTTCGAGCCGGAGGCGTTGAGCAGGGAGAACGTGCGGCTGGACGCCCTGTTGACGAGGACTTCGCCGGGCGCCGGGAAGCCGGTCTCCAGGCAGTGCCCGTTGGAGAGGACGAGCGCGGGGTCGCCGGGCTGGGAGTTCGGGGTGCGGACGACGGAGCCGGAGCAGTTGCTGAGCGCGACCGTGCCCGCGTACGTGACCGCGAGGGCGGGCGCGGTGTCGGAGGCCGAGGCCATGGCCGGGGCGGCCGCCACTCCGGTCAGGAGTAAGGAGAGTGCGGCGGCGGCGAGAGGCTTGTTCATGTGGGGGGTCCCCTCTGGTGACGGATGCGACGACCGAAGATCTCCGGTTGTCATGCGCATTCTCAAACCCGGGGACACAACCCACAAGAGGGCCTTCCCGGTTGGGCGCCACCCCCACCGGAACGACCGGAAGCACATCCGGAATGAACCATTCCAACCCCGCACGAGGCGGGCGCCGCCTGCCATACCGGGGCGCATGGGCCACCGCCCCGGGCTGGAGCGAAACCGCCCCCGAACGGCCGGTACTCTGCGGTGCCCCCGACGACGGGGGCCGTGAAATTCCGCTCAGGAGGACCCATGGCCATCAAGAAGGCCACGATCCAGCAGCAGGTGGCAGAAGCCCTCGCCCAGGCCAACCCCACCGACAAGCCCATCGTCACGATCCAGGCCATCGCCGGCCCCAGCGTGTGGCTGATGAGCATGCTCGGCCTCATCGGCCAGGCGTTCCTCACCTACTACTTCGTCACCGTCACCGAGCAGGCCGTGGTGCTCCACAAGGCGAGCCGGATGAGCAACCGCCCCCAGGAGATCGTCTTCGCGATATCCCCCGCCGAGGCCGTCGGCAGCATCACCGAGGTCAAGCGCAACGCCATCTGGAGCTCCTTCCGCATGCAGCTCCCCGGCCAGGCCGCGCCGACGCGGATGAACGTGCACCGCATCTGGCGGGGCGAGATGGACCAGCTGCTCGGCCTGCTGACGGGTCAGAACCAGCCGACCGCCTGACGTCTGACGGCCCGGCCGGCGGAGGGGGTCCCGTCCCCAGCCCCCTCCGCCCCCGGGCTCACCACCAGTACACGGGGTAGCGCACCGCGCCCCGCCGGGCCCACGAGGCGGCCGTCCCGGCCAGCACCAGCAGCAGCGCCGCCCCCGTCAGCAGCGGTACGAACACCACCGGATCCGGCGCCTGGAGCACCACCACCACGGTGGTCGCCGCCGCCGGCGAATGCGGGGTCCGGGCCAGCGTCATCACCCCCACCGCCACCCCCGCCCCCAGCGCCGCCACCCACGGCGCGTCCCCCAGCAGGGCCAGCCCCAGATAGCCCACCGCCGCGCACAGCAGGTGCCCGGCGACGACGCTGCGCGGCTGGGCCAGCGGCAGCGCGGGCACCCCGTAGACGATCGCCGCGATCGGCGGGATCAGCACCGGCTCGTGCAGGAGCGCACCGATGCCGGCGAGCGCCAGCAGCGCGGCCGCCGCGACCCCGCCGCTGTGCAGGGCGGTGGCCCGGGCGGGCGACGCGGGCGCGGGGGCCCGTCCCGCCAGCGCGTTCGGGAGGGCCGGGCGGGCGCGACCGGGCGCCTTCGCGGCCCGGCCCGTACGCGTGTCACTCGTGTCCACACTCATGCGGGCCAGGTCTACGCACCCTCCGCATCACGGCCCTATACGGGAGCCACGCGCGGCATGCGGGAGCCACGCGCGGCCGAGTGACAACCAACGGTTGACACCCCTCAGGGTGTCAACCTAGGGTTGCACTCATGACGAACCCTTCGGTGGAACCCGTTCGCATGACCAATCCGGTACGCCTCGACGACCTGATCGAGGCCATCAAGAAGGTCCACTCCGACACCCTCGACCAGCTCAGCGACGCCGTCGTCGCCGCCGAACACCTCGGCGACGTGGCCGACCACCTCATCGGCCACTTCGTCGACCAGGCCCGCCGCTCCGGCGCCTCCTGGACCGACATCGGCCGCAGCATGGGCGTCACCCGCCAGGCCGCCCAGAAGCGCTTCGTCCCCAAGGCGGACAAGGACGGCGACCCCGGCCTCGACCCGAACGCGGGCTTCGGCCGCTTCACCCCCCGCGCCCGCAACGTGGTCATGTCCGCGCAGAACGAAGCCCGTGCCGCCGGCAACACCGAGATCCGCACCGAGCACCTGCTGCTCGGCCTGCTCGGCGAGACCGAGGGCCTGGCCGCCCACGTCTTCGCCTCCCGCGGCGTCGCCCCGGAAGACCTGCGCACCGCCGCGACCGCCTCCCTCCCCCCGGCCGAGTCGGAGGTCCCCGAGCTCGTCCCCTTCGACGCGAACGCCAAGAAGGTCCTGGAGCTCACCTTCCGCGAGGCCCTGCGCCTGGGCCACGGCTACGTCGGCACCGAGCACATCCTGCTCGCGCTCCTGGAGCAGGAGAACGGCGAGGGCCCGCTCAGCGCCGCCGGCCTCGACAAGGCGGCCACCGAGGCGACCGTCACCGAAGTCCTCGCAGCCGTACTCGGCGGGGACGAAGGGAAGTAGGCTCGCCGGCCGCCGCACCCGTCAGCTCGTACCGCTTCACGTACGCGCCGAGGAAGGCCTGCAGGGTGGCGACGGCCGGGATCGCGATGAGCGCCCCGACCGCGCCCAGCAGGGCGGTGCCCGCGATGACCGAGCCGAAGGCCACAGCGGGGTGGATGTCCACGGTCCTGGAGGTCAGCTTCGGCTGCAGGACGTAGTTCTCGAACTGCTGGTAGACCACCACGAATCCGAGGACGTACAGCGCGTACCAGGGATCGGCGGTGAAGGCGATCAGCATCGGCAGCGCGCCCGCCAGGTAGGTGCCGATGGTGGGGATGAACTGGGAGACCAGTCCCACCCACACCGCGAGGGCGGGCGCGTACGACACGTCGAGCACCACGAACAGGACGTAGTGCGCGATGCCGGAGATCAGCGCCATCAGCCCGCGCGAGTACAGGTAGCCGCCCGTCTTCGCCACGGCGATCTCCCAGGCCCGGAGCACCTCGCCCTGCTTGGCGGGCGGCAGTACGGAGCACAGCGCGCGCCGCAGCCTGGGCCCGTCGGCGGCGAAGTAGAAGGAGAACAGGAAGATCGTCAGGAGCTTGAAGAGCCCGCCGAGCACGGTGGCGGACACGTCGAGCACACCGGTGGCGCTGTTCTGCACGTACTTCTGGAGCCACTGGGAGTGCAGCAGGCTGTCCTGGATCTCCAGCCGGGACAGATCGGTGTGGAAGGTCCGGTTGATCGAGTCGATCACCGAGTCGAGGTAGCCCGGGAAGCCTTCGACCATGTCGATGATCTGCCCGGCGAGCATCGAGCCGAGCAGCGCGAGGAATCCCGCGGCCGCCACGAACACGCCCAGGAAGACCAGGAAGGTCGCGAGCCCGCGGCGCATGCCGCGGGCCGCCATCCTGGCCACGGCCGGTTCGATGGCGAGCGCGAGGAAGAACGCGATCAGGATGTTGACCAGCAGCCCGATCAGCTGGTGGAAGGCCCAGCTGCCGAGCTGGAAGCAGGCGACGAGGGCCAGTACGAGGATCACCGCGCGCGGCAGCCAGCGGGGCATCCGCGCCTCTCCCGCGGCCGGGGCGGTCCCGGGCGGGACGGCGCCCGCGCCCGCGGGGGCCGTCGGGGCGCCGGCTCCGGGGCCGGGGCCGGCCGCCGGGCCCGTCGGCTCACCGGCCGCCGCGCCCGTCGTCGTGCCCGTCGTCTGGTCGGTCGTCTCTTCTGCTGCTGCCACGCCGTCCAGTCTGTCCCAACGGCCGCCCGGACCACGAAGCCGCAGGGACCCGGCCGGCCCGCGGGCCCGCCGCCGCACGCGGCCCGGGACCCCCGTCGGCGCGGCGGGGCCGCGTCAGCGGAGCGAGGCCGGCACGTCCATCGCCGAACACACCGCGCGCCACACGTCCTTGGCCTCCCAGCCCTCGTCCAGCGCCTGGTGGACGGTGCGTCCGCCCAGTTCGGCCATCACGTGGTCCCGGGCGAAGGAGTCCGCGTAGCCCGCGCCGAGGTGCTCGGCCATCCGCTCCCAGAAAATCGTCAACCGCATGCCTCCAGTATCCCGCCCCGGAGAGTGCACCGGCCCCGTTGCTCCCCTGCGCCCCCGTGCGCGCGCCCTACGGTGTCACGCATGCCTGGAGACGAAGCTCCCGCCCCGGCCCCACCGAGCCCGGCGGCCCCGACGGCCACCTGCGCCCCTGGTTCCCCCGCGTCCACCCCGCTGGCCCGCGCCGAGCGGTTCACCTGGCTCACGGCCCGGGTGCTGGAGCAGCGGCGGTTCGCGTTCCACTTCCTCGGCGGGGATCCCGACCCGGTCGACGCCGCCCTCGGCTCCTACCTCGGCGACGACGGGGGCTACGGGCACGCGCTCGACCCCGACCTGCGCGGCCCGCTGAGCCAGCCCCTGCACACCGCGCACGCCCTGCGGATCCTCGACGCCCTCGGCCGGTGCTCCGGGCAGCGCATCGAGCGGCTCTGCCGCCACCTGACCCGGGTCTCCACCCCGGAGGGCGCGCTCCCGCTGGTCCTGGCCGGCCCCCGGGACTATCCCGCCGCCCCGTACCACCCGGTGTGCGACGACCCGCCGGGGACGCTGCTGACCACGGGCCCCGTCGTCGGGGTGCTGCACCGCAACCGGATCTGGCACGCCTGGCTGTTCCGGGCCACGGACTTCTGCTGGGAGCGGGTCGAGACGCTGCGCCGGACCCACCCGTACGAGGTCCAGGGCGCGGTGGCCTTCCTCGACGGCGCGCCCGACCGGGCCCGCGCCGCGGCGGCCGCGGACCGGCTGGGCCGGCTGGTGCGCGAGCGGCGGCTGGCGGTGCTCGAACCGGACCGGCGCGCGGAGTACCCGACCGCCCCCGGCTACGCCCCGGGCGAGCAGCTGTTCCCGTACGACTACGCGCGGCGGCCGGAATCGCTGGCCCGGGGCTGGTTCACCGACGAGGAGATGCGGCGCTCGCTGGACTTCCTCGCGGCGGAGCAGCAGCCCGACGGCGGCTGGCCGGTGCACCGTCGGGCCTGGGCGCCGGGCAGCTCGCTGGAGCGGCGGCCGATCGCCACCCTGGAGGCCCTGCTGACCCTGCGGGCGTACGGGCGGCCCATCGGGGCCCCGCCCGGGGCCGGCGGGGTCAGCCTCCCAGGGCCCGGACGCCCGCGGTGACCACCACGGCCGCGCCGACGACCAGCAGGAACGGGGCGCGCAGCAGCAACGCGACCCCGGCGGCGGCCAGCCCCGCGGCGCGCGCGTCGAGGACCAGCTCGTTGCCGGTGCTGAAGGTCTGCTGGGCGGTGAGCGCGGCGAGCAGCGCGACGGGCAGCAGGGCGGAGAGCCGGCGGACCACGGGGCGTTCCAGGGCCCCGGCGGGCACGAGCAGTCCGGCGAGCTTGACGGCGTAGCATCCGGCGACGGTGAGCCCGATGGCGATCCAGACGTTCACGAGCGCCCTCCCTTCAGCGATCGGCGCCCCTTCATCCACAGCACGGCGGGCGCGGCCAGCGCGGCGATCAGTACGGGCACCCCGGCCGGCAGCACCGGCAGGAAGCCCAGCCCCAGCACCAGGGCGAGGACGGCGACGGCCCGCTCGGTGGCGCTCTTGAGCATCGGCGCGAGCAGGGCGAGGAACACGGCCGGTCCGGCGGCGTCCAGCCCCCAGGCGGCGGTGTCGCCGATGGCCTCGGCGCCGAGCGCGCCCAGCAGGGTGGTGAGGTTCCACAGCACGTAGAGGGCGAGCCCGGTCACGGTGAAGCCGAGCCGGGCCGACCTGCGGTCGGGCTGGGCCAGGGCCACGGCGGTGGTCTCGTCGATCACCCAGTGCGCGGCGAGGGGCCGTACGGCCTTCGGGAGGGCCAGCAGCTGGGACAGCCGCAGTCCGTAGAAGGCGTTGCGGGTGCCGAGGAAGAAGGCCCCGGCGGCGGCGGTGAACGGGTTCCCGCCCGCCGCGAGTGCTCCGACCAGCGCGAACTGCGAGGCGCCGGTGAAGACGAGCAGGCTCAGCACACAGGCCTGGAGCACGCTGATCCCGGCCCCGGCCGCGGTCACCCCGAACGCGAACCCGGACAGCCCGACGGCCACGCCGACCCCGAGCGAGTCCCGCACGACGGCGGCCCGCGGCCGGCCGGGGGCCTCGCGAAGGGCCGCACCGGGGGCCGCGCCGGGGGCCTCTTGTATCACCATCTGATGTTCTCCCACGCCCTGAACGTAGGCGGGGAGGACCGGCCGGGTCTTGTACGTTCTTGCGCGCCCGGCTCAGCCCTGCCGGCGCACCGGATCCCCGAGCAGCCGGGTCGGCTCCGGCCCGGCGGCCGCGAGCAGCGCGGCCCCGACCGGCGGGCTCGGGCACCAGGCCCCGCACCCGCGTGTCGTACAGCTCCACCAGTCCCCCGGTGTCCATGGCCGCAGGCTAACCCGCGCGCTCCCGCCGGTAGGCGCCCGGCGGGACGCCGACGATGCGGGTGAAGTGCCGGTTCAGGTGCGGCTGGTCGGTGAAGCCCACGGTGACGGCGGCCTCGGCGGGCGGGGTCCCCGCGTCGAGCAGCCGGCGCGCCCTGCGGACGCGGGCGTCGGTCAGCCAGGTGTGCGGGGGCATCCCGTACCGCTCCCGGAAGGCGCGCAGCAGCGCGAAGGGGCTGGTGCCGAGCCCGGCCGCGAGCTGCTCCAGCGAGGGCGGCTCGGCCATCCGCTCCTCCAGCACGGCCCGCGCCCGTTCGGCGTCGGCGGCGCCCGCGCCGCGCACCGGGCGGGCGGGCAGCGGGCCCGCGTGCCGGCTGAGCATCCGGGCCACCACGCCCCGCAGCAGGGTGTCGGCGGCCAGCGCGTTCCCGGCCTCGGCGGCCCGGTGCACCTCGGTGATGGCCCGCGCGCCCTGCGCGTCGGCGACCATGTCGGCGTTGAAGCCGGGGGTGCCGCGCGGGGTGGCGATCTCGGCGGCGACCTCGGCGATCAGGTCCCGGGAGGCGTAGAGGGTGGCGTAGGCCCAGCCTTCGGGGACCCCGGCGCGGGCGGTGTGAGCGACCTCGGGGTTGATCAGCACCACGCTGCCCGGCCCGGCCCGTACGGTGCCGCCGGGCAGGCCGATCTCCTCGATGCCGCCGTTGACGGCCGCGATGACGTACCCGTCGTGGGCGTGGCGGGGGAAGGTGTGGCGTACGTAGTGGGCGCGCAGCAGGTCCAGGCCGGGCAGTCGCTCGTACTGCCAGTGCCGTGCCCATTCGCCGCGCCCGCGCCCGCCGTCCGTCCCCATGTCCTCATTCTGCGCCCCGCCCCGGCGGGGCGTTTGCCCAGGTCGGGCCCGGTTGTCAGAGGCGGGGTGCACGATGGGGGCATGGCAGGCGCTGCGCTCGACTCGTTCTCCCCCGCGACCCGCTCGTGGTTCACGGGGGCCTTCCGTACGCCCACCTCCGCGCAGGAGGGTGCCTGGCGGGCCATCGGGGCCGGCTCGGACGTGCTGGTGGTGGCGCCGACGGGTTCCGGCAAGACCCTGGCCGCCTTCCTCGCCGCCCTGGACCGGCTCGCCTCTCAGCCGCCGCCGGCGGAGGCGCGCAAGCGGTGCCGGGTGCTGTACGTGTCGCCGCTGAAGGCCCTCGCGGTGGACGTGGAGCGCAACCTGCGCAGTCCGCTGACGGGGATCCGGCAGGAGTCGGCCCGTCTGGGGCTGCCCGAGCCGGACATCCGGGTGGGGATCCGCTCGGGGGACACCCCGGCCGCCGAGCGCCGGGCGCTGGCGACGCGGCCGCCGGACATCCTGATCACCACGCCGGAGTCGCTGTTCCTGATGCTGACCTCGGCGGCCCGGGAGGCGCTGTCCGGGGTGGAGACGGTGATCCTGGACGAGGTGCACGCGGTCGCCGGGACCAAGCGCGGCGCCCATCTGGCGCTGTCCCTGGAGCGTTTGGACGAGCTGCTGCCGCGACCGGCCCGCCGGATCGGGCTGTCGGCGACGGTCCGGCCGGTGGAGGAGGTGGCCCGCTACCTGGCGCCGCGCGGCCGGGTGGAGATCGTGCAGCCGCCCTCGGCCAAGGAGTTCGACCTGTCGGTGGTCGTCCCGGTCGAGGACATGGGCGAGTTGGGGGGCTCCCCGGCGACCGAGGGCCGGGAGGGCGGCGACAAGCCGTCGATCTGGCCCCATGTGGAGGAGCGGATCGCGGACCTGGTGCAGGCCCACCGCTCCACGATCGTGTTCGCCAACTCCCGCCGCCTCGCCGAGCGGCTGTGCAACCGGCTCAACGAGATCGCCCACGAGCGGGCCACGGGCGAGACGCTCGCCGAGGGCGCCCCGCCCCCGGCGGAGATCATGGCCCAGTCGGGTGCCGCCCTGGGCGCCCCGCCGCTGCTGGCGCGCGCGCACCACGGTTCGGTGTCCAAGGAGCAGCGGGCGCTGGTCGAGGAGGACCTGAAGGCGGGCCGGCTGCCCGCCGTGGTCGCCACCTCCAGCCTGGAGCTGGGCATCGACATGGGCGCGGTGGACCTGGTGGTGCAGGTGGAGTCACCGCCGTCGGTGGCCTCGGGGCTCCAGCGGGTGGGCCGCGCCGGGCACCAGGTGGGCGCGGTCTCCACCGGTGTGGTCTTCCCCAAGTACCGGGGGGACCTGGTGCAGGCGGCCGTGGTCACCGAGCGGATGCGGACCGGGGCGATCGAGTCGCTGCGGATCCCCTCCAACCCCCTGGACGTGCTCGCCCAGCAGCTGGTGGCGATGACGGCCATGGACACCTGGCAGCTGGACGAGCTGCTGGCGCTGGTGCGGCGGGCCGCGCCCTTCGCGGCGCTGCCCGAGTCGGCGTTCACCTCGGTGCTGGACATGCTGGCGGGCCGCTACCCGTCGGACGCGTTCGCGGAGCTCAGACCGCGCGTGGTGTGGGACCGGGTCGCCGGGACGATCACGGGGCGGCCCGGTGCGCAGCGCCTCGCGGTCACCTCCGGCGGCACCATCCCGGACCGGGGCCTGTTCGGGGTGTTCCTGGCGGGTGCCGACCCGAAGAAGGGCGGGGGCCGGGTCGGCGAGCTGGACGAGGAGATGGTCTACGAGTCCCGCGTGGGCGACGTGTTCACCCTGGGCACCACCTCCTGGCGGATCGAGGACATCACCCGTGACCGGGTCCTGGTCACCCCCGCCCCCGGGGTGCCGGGCCGGCTGCCGTTCTGGAAGGGCGACCAGCTGGGCCGCCCCCTGGAACTGGGCCGCGCGGTCGGCGCGTTTCTGCGGGAGCTGGGCGCGCTCTCCGACGAGGACGCCCGGCTGCGGCTGCTGGCGGCGGGCCTGGACGGCTGGGCCGCCGACAACGTGCTCGCGTACCTGGCGGAGCAGCGGGAGGCCTGCGGGCACGTGCCGGACGACCGGACCATCCTGGTCGAGCGGTTCCGGGACGAGCTCGGAGACTGGCGGGTCGTCGTCCACTCCCCCTTCGGCGCCCAGGTGCACGCCCCGTGGGCGCTGGCGCTGGGCGCCCGCCTCGCCGAGAAGTACGGCATGGACGCCCAGGTGATGCACGCCGACGACGGGATCGTGCTGCGCCTGCCCGATGCCGACCTGCTCTCCATGGACCTCCTCGACCACGACCCGGCGCGGCCTGCGCCGTTCGAGTTCGATGACGAACAGGCCCCGCTGGGCGCGGCCGACGTGGCCTTCGACCAGGGCGAGGTGTCGGGGATCGTCACCGACCAGGTCGGCGGCTCGGCCCTGTTCGCCTCCCGGTTCCGCGAGTGCGCGGCGCGCGCCCTGCTGCTGCCCCGCCGCAGTCCGGGCAAGCGCACCCCGCTGTGGCAGCAGCGCCAGCGCGCCTCGCAACTGCTCCAGGTGGCTTCGGAGTTCGGCTCCTTCCCGATCGTGCTGGAAGCCGTACGCGAATGCCTCCAGGACGTGTTCGACGTACCGGGCCTGACCGAGCTGATGGGGGACATCGAGGCGCGCCGGGTCCGGCTGGTCGAGGTCACCACCCCGGAGCCCTCGCCGTTCGCCCGTTCCCTCCTGTTCGGGTACGTCGCCCAGTTCCTGTACGAGGGGGACTCGCCGCTCGCCGAGCGGCGGGCGGCGGCGCTGTCGCTGGACTCCCGGCTGCTGGCCGAGCTGCTGGGCCAGGCGGAGCTGCGGGAGCTGCTCGACGCGGAGGTGCTGGAGGAGCTGGAGCGGGAGCTCCAGTGGCTGACGGAGGACCGGCGCGCCAAGGACGCCGAGTCGGTGGCGGACCTGCTGCGGCTGCTGGGCCCGCTGACGGACGCCGAGCTGGAAGCGCGCGGGGCCGGGCCCGCCTGGGCGGGGGCACTGGAGGCGGCCCGGCGGGCGATCCGGGTGCGGATCGGCGGCGCGGACCACTGGGCGGCGATCGAGGACGCGGGCCGGCTGCGGGACGCGCTGGGCACGGCCCTGCCGGTCGGGGTGCCGGAGGCGTTCACCGAGCCGGTCAAGGACCCGCTCGGCGATCTCCTGGCCCGGTACGCGCGCACCCACGGGCCGTTCACCACGGCGGTGGTGGCCGCCCGCCTGGGCCTGGGCGCGGCGGTGACCGAGGGTGCCCTGCACCGGCTCGCGGCGGCGGGCCGGGTGGTCCAGGGAGAGTTCCATCCGGCGGGCATCGGCCAGGAGTGGTGCGACGCGACGGTGCTGCGCAGGCTGCGGCGGCGTTCGCTGGCGGCGCTGCGCCAGGAGCTGGAGCCGGTCCCGCCGGCCTCGCTGGCCACCTTCCTGCCCCAGTGGCAGCACCTGGGCGGGGCCCTGCGCGGGATCGACGGCCTGGCCCGCGCCGTGGAGCAGCTCCAGGGGGCACCGGTGCCGGCCTCGGCGCTGGAGCGGCTGATCCTGCCCTCGCGGGTGGCGGGTTACTCGCCGACGCTGCTGGACGAGCTGACGAGCACCGGCGAGGTGGTGTGGGCGGGTGCGGGGGCCCTGCCGGGCAAGGACGGCTGGATCTCCCTCTACCTGGCGGACGCCGCTCCGCTGCTGCTGCCCGAGCCGCATCCGCTGGAGCCGGGCCCGCTGCACCAGGCGGTCCTGGAGAGCCTGTCCGGCGGGTACGGCCTGTTCTTCCGGCAGATCACCCAGTCCGTCCGCGCCCGCTACCCGGAGGCCTCCGACCTGGAGCTGTCCGAGGTGCTGTGGGACCTGGCCTGGTCCGGCCGGCTGACGAACGACACCCTGGCCCCGCTGCGCTCCCTGCTGGGCTCGGGCCGTACGGCGGGCGCCACCGCGCACCGCGCCCGGCGCACCGTGCCACGGGGCCGGTACGGCAGCCTGAGCGCCACGGTGTCGCGTAACGGACCGCCCACGGTCGCGGGCCGCTGGTCGCTGCTGCCCGAGCGGGCCCCCGACCCGACGCACCGGGCGCACGCCCTGGCCCGCACCCTGCTGGACCGGCACGGGGTCGTCACCCGGGGGGCGGTCGCGGCGGAGGGCGTCGAGGGCGGCTTCAGCGCGGTCTACCGGGTGCTGTCGGCGTTCGAGGACGGCGGCCAGGCCCGCCGGGGGTACGTGGTGGAGGGTCTGGGCGCGGCCCAGTTCGCGATGGACGGCGCCGTGGACCGGCTCCGGGCCGCCGAGAAGAACCCCCCGCCGCTGGCCGCGGTGGTCCTGGCCGCCGCCGATCCGGCGAACGCGTACGGGGCGGCCCTGCCCTGGCCGGAGCCCCCGGCGGGCGCTTCGCACAAGCCGGGCCGCAAGGCGGGCTCCCTGGTGGTGCTGGTCGACGGGGAGCTGACGCTGTACCTGGAGCGCGGCGGCAAGACCCTGCTGGCGTGGCCGGAGCCGGGGGATCCGCGGCTGGAGGCGGCCGTGGCGGCGCTGGCCGCGGGCTCCCGTGCGGGCACCCTGCCGGCGCTGACGGTGGAGCGGATCAACGCGGCGGCGGCCCTGACCTCCCCGCTGGGTCCGGCCCTGGAGGCGGCGGGCTTCCACGCGACCCCGAGGGGGCTGCGGCTGCGCAGCTGACGCCCCGGGTGCCGGGACCCGGTCCGGTCTCGGCCCGGACACGTATGTCTTGGGCATGTCACGAAACTGCTGCCAGCCGCTCCGCGGGGGCTCCTGGGCTGGCCCAGCCACTTATCCGTGGCTTATCAAGGTGATCACAGGCACCGCGATCGGCGGTGCCCCGTCATGGGGGACAAGAACAGTGAGCACCAACAGCATGCGCAGGACCACCCTCGCCACGGCCGGCCTCGCCGTCGCCGGCACCCTCGTCCTGACCGGCTGCAAGGACGGCATCGAGGAGACCCCGGCGGCTCCGGCCGCGCCGTCCGCCGGCGCCTCGGCCGGCGCCTCGGCCCAGCCGGTCGCCCCGGCCGCGCCCAGTTCCTCCGCGAGCGGCTACGACGGCTCGGCGGGCGCCTCCGCGGCCCCGGGCGGTGCCGCCGGCGGCGCCGTGGCCAAGTCCGGCCAGTCGTTCAAGATCGGCGAGGCGGCCACGGTCCCGTTCAGCTACGGCAGCAACAAGGGCGGACAGCTCGCCATCACGGTCACCGGCATCGACGCGGGCAACCCGGCCGACCTGGCCTCGGTGAACATCGCCGCCGACAAGGTGAAGGGCAAGACCCCCTTCTACATCCGCTACACGGTCAAGAACACCGGCAACACGGACCTGTCCTTCTCCTCCGTCGGCCACATGAAGGGCCTGCTCGACGGCGGCAGCGAGTCCGACGTCCTCCTGATCGCCGGCAAGTTCGACAAGTGCCCGAACGAGTCGCTGCCGAAGGGCTTCACCAACGGCCAGTCGCAGAACTCCTGCGCCGTGGCCCTGGCCCCGACCGGGACCAAGGTCTCCGGCGCCCTGTACTGGGGCGACCCGTACAACAACCTGGCCTCCCCGCCGCAGAAGGGCCTCACCTGGAAGTGACGGGCGGCCCACCCGGCCCTCGCCCCTCCTGATCCGCGAACCCCCTGCGGCGGCCACCCCGCCCAGGGGGTTCCGTGCGTCCCGGGGGCGTACGCGGAGCCCGGCCCGCCCCGCCGACCGGGCGGACGGCGCCGCTCCGCGGACGCCTCCCAGGCCCGACAATGGCCCCATGCCCGAAGGAGACAGCGTCCACCGCGCGGCGGCCCGGCTGCACGCCGCCCTCGCGGGCAGCCCCCTCACCCACGCCGACCTGCGCGTGCCCCGCTTCGCCACCGCCGACCTCAGCGGCCGCACCGTCCTCGACGTCACCCCGCGCGGCAAGCACCTCCTCGCCCGCCTCGAAGGCGGCCTCACCCTCCACAGCCACCTCGGCATGGACGGCGCCTGGAGGCTCTTCGGCCCCGGCGAGAAGTGGCGCGGCGGACCCTCCCACGAGATCCGGGCCGTCCTGTCCACCGCCGGCGCCACCGCCGTCGGCTACCGGCTCCCCGTACTGGAACTGCTGCGCACCGCGGACGAGTCCCGGGCCGTGGGCCACCTGGGCCCCGACCTCCTCGGCCCCGACTGGGACGAGGCCCGGGCCGCCGCCAACCTCCTGGCCGACCCCGGCCGCCCCCTGGGCGAGGCCCTGCTCGACCAGCGCAACCTGGCGGGCATCGGCAACATCTACAAGTGCGAGCTCTGCTTCCTCGCCCAGGTCACGCCCTGGACCCCGGTCGGTGCCCTCCCCGACCCCGCCACCACCCTCCCCCGCGTCGCTGCCGCCGCCCAGCGCCTGCTGGCGGCGAACGCCGGCCACGGCGGCGCCCGCAACACCACGGGCAGCCGCCGCCCGGGCCGGGAGCTCTTCGTCTACGGCCGCGCCCACCGCCCCTGCCTGCGCTGCGGCACCCCCGTCCGCGAGGCCCCGCAGGACGGCCGGCCCACGTACTGGTGCCCCCGCTGCCAGTCCGGCCCGATCCCGGAGCACCCCAGCAGTTGACGGCCCGTCAGATCCGCTCGTACGGTCCTGGCATGCCCACACCGATCGCCTCGTACGACCTCACCGGCCGCACCGCGCTCGTCACCGGAGCCGCCGCCGGCATAGGCCGCGCCACCGCCCTCCTCCTCGCCCGGGCCGGAGCCGCCGTCCACTGCGCGGACCGCGACGAACGGGGCCTCACCGAGACCGCCGCCCTGATCTCCAAGGACGGCGGCTCCGCCACCGCCCACCCCCTCGACGTCACCGACCGGACCGCCCTGCGGGCCGCCGTCACCGCCGCGGGACCGCTCGACATCGCGGCCGCCATCGCGGGGGTCATGCACACCAGCAGCGTCCTGGACACCACCGACGAGGACCTCGACCGGGTACTCGACATCAACTTCAAGGGCGTGCTGCGCACCTGCCAGGAGGCCGTCCGCGCGATGATCTCCGCCGGCCGCCCCGGCTCGGTCGTCACCATGGCCTCCGGCGCCGTGGACGCCGCCCAGCCCGGCCTGCTCTGCTACAGCGCCTCCAAGGCCGCCGTGGTCCAGCTGACCAGGACCCTGGCCACCGAGAGCGGCCCGCACGGGATCCGCGTCAACGCCGTCGCCCCCGGATGGATCCGCACCCCCATGACCGGCCGCCACGGCCCCGAGGTCCAGCAGCAGGCGGAGGCCGCCATGGTCCGCATGTCCCCGCTGGGCCGGGTCGGCGAACCCGAGGACATCGCCCAGGCCGTCCTTTACCTGGCCTCGGACGCCTCGTCCTTCATGACGGGCCAGATCCTGCGCCCGAACGGCGGAGTGTCGATGCCCTGGTAGCCCCTGCCGCGGACCGCCCGCCGGCCCCGCGCACGGGCCCCGGCACGCAGTGCACGGGCAGCAGCCCCAGACCCCAGCCGCCGACCGCCATCGCGCCCTCCACCGGGCCCGCCTCGGCCGGCGCCAGCGCCAGCCGGAGCACGGCCCACCACCACAGCACGCCCACGGCCAGTGCGAAGGGCACCGTCACAGGTATGCGCAGTAACCGCCGCACGGCGACCTCCCTGGGGGTCCCCCCGGACGGAGTCGGGGGAGGGCCGGTTCCCGGACGGGCCCATCCTCCCGCACCCTCCGCACCCCCGCACCCCCGCACCCAGAACGCCGGGCAGCGGCCGCGCGGGGCCCCCGGAACGGCGAGGAGCCCCGGCCGGTGCTCACGCACCACCCGGGGCTCCCGCCACGCTCACATACCCAACGGCACGCTCAAGCGGCTACGACGTTCACCGCTTCCACGGGTGCCTTGATGGTCACCCGCTCGGGTCCGCCCGTGACCGAGGCCACGGAGACCGAATTGAGCATCGGGCGCACCGGTGCCGGCACCGGTTCGCTTGCGGCGGCCGACTGCGCAAGCTCTGCCAGCGACAGCTCGTCACTGACTTCGCGCATCAGCTCGGACATCCGTACGTCCAGCGCGTCGCAGATCGCGGAGAGCAGCTCGGAGGATGCCTCCTTCTGCCCCCGCTCCACCTCGGAGAGATAGCCGAGCGAAACTCGGGCGGACGAGGAGACTTCGCGCAGAGTACGGCCCTGGCGCTGGCGCTGCCGACGCAGCACGTCACCCAGCAGGCGACGGAGCAGAATCATCGGTGGCTCCCTCCTCTGACCGTGTAGCCGTAACCTTCACGCCCCACCGTACCGCCTCGCGCCGCGGCCGTGCGGGGAGCGATGTCGTGTTCACTCAGGGCTGCAAACATCAAATCCCCCCGTTCTGTTCCGTATCCTGCCCCCGCAGATTCTCGCGGAGTTCGCTCGAGAGGAGTTCGAGCACTGTCCGTACACTCTCCCTACGGATTTCCGCGCGGGAGCCGTTCAACCGCAGCCGGGCCGTTTTCCTGCCCCCCGGACCCGCCACGGCGATGAAAACCGTGCCCACCGGCTGCCCGTCCTGGGGGTCGGGCCCGGCCACCCCGGTCGTCGCGATCCCCCACGTGGCGCCCAGCACCTGCCGCACGCCGGCGGCCATCTCCTCCGCGACCTGCGCGTTCACCGCGCCTTCGGCCGCGAGCAGCTCCGCGTCCACTCCGAGGACGCGGTGCTTGAGTTCAGTGGCGTACGCGGTGACCGAGCCGCGGAAGGCGCGCGAGGCCCCCGGTACGGCCGTCAGCTCGGAGGCCACCATTCCGCCGGTCAGCGACTCCGCGACCGCAAGCGTCTGGTCACTCTCCGCGAGCAGCCGCAACACGTCTTCGGCCACCACTGCCGCCCCCGCGGCACCTTCCGCCGCTTCCGCGGCCTCCGGCACATCCCCCGCCCCGTATGTCACTTCGCGGCCCGCTCCTCCGCCAGACCGGCCCGGCGCAGCACCACGGCCTGCCGGATGTAGTCCAAACCGGTGACGACGGTCAGCACGACGGCGACGGCCATCACCCAGAACCGCATGGTCGCCAGCGGCCCGGTCAGCGCGAGCACGTACATGCCCACCGCCGTGCCCTGGGCCAGGGTCTTCAGCTTGCCGCCCCGGCTGGCCGGGATCACCCCGTACCGGATCACCCAGAACCGCATCAGCGTGATGCCGAGCTCGCGCCCCAGGATCACCCCGGTCACCCACCAGGGCAGGTCTCCGAGCCAGGAGAGACACACGAGCGCCGACCCCATGATCGCCTTGTCGGCGATGGGGTCGGCGATCTTCCCGAAGTCGGTGACCAGGTTGTACGTCCTGGCCAGGTGCCCGTCGAACACGTCCGTGATCATGGCAACGGCGAAGGCCGCCCAGGCCAGTGCCCGCCAGACGGGGTCGTAGCCCCCGTCGGCGAGCAGCAGCAGGACGAATCCCGGCACGAGGACGAGCCGGATCATCGTCAGGATGTTGGCGATGTTCCAGAGGCTGGCCTGGTTGACGGCCGCAGTCCCGAGCTTCGCGCCGGGCGTGGGCCGGCGGCCTGTCCCGCCCGCCGCCGATGCCGGGACTCCGGTCATCCGGCCGCCTCCTCGAGTTCCACGCCCAGGGGCTCGGCGACGAGGTCGACGCCCAGGGTTCCGACCACCTTGGCGGTGACGATGCGCCCGGGCACCAGGCCCGCGCCGTCGGTGAAGACGACCTGGCCGTCGGTCTCGGGGGCCTGGTGGGCGGCACGCCCGTAGGCGCCCTCGCCCTCCTCCGCCTCGTCGAGCGGGACGACCGTCTCGACGAGCACCTCCAGGGTCTCGCCGATCCGCTCCTCCGCGCGCTGCGAGGTCAGCTCCTCGGCGAGCCGCTGCATGTGCGCGAGCCGCTCGGCGATGGTGTCCTCGTCCAGCTTGCCCTCGTAGCCGGCGGCCTCGGTGCCGTCCTCGTCGGAGTAGCCGAAGACGCCGATGGCGTCGAGGCGGGCGTGCGTGAGGAAACGCTCCAGCTCGGCGAAGTCCGACTCCTTCTCACCGGGGAAGCCGACGATGAAGTTGGACCGGACGCCGGCCTGCGGGGCCTTGGAGCGGATGGTGTCCAGCAGCTCCAGGAAGCGGTCGGTGTCGCCGAAGCGGCGCATGGCGCGCAGCACGTCGGGGGCCGAGTGCTGGAAGGACAGGTCGAAGTACGGCACGACCTTGGGGGTCGAGGTGAGTACGTCGATCAGGCCGGGCCGCATCTCGGCGGGCTGCAGGTAGCTGACGCGGACGCGCTCGATGCCGTCGACGGCGGCCAGCTCGGGCAGCAGGGTCTCCAGCAGGCGGATGTCGCCCAGGTCCTTGCCGTACGAGGTGTTGTTCTCGGAGACCAGCATGACCTCCTTGACGCCCTGCTCGGCGAGCCAGCGCGTCTCACCCAGCACGTCGCTGGGGCGGCGGGAGATGAAGGAGCCGCGGAAGGACGGGATGGCGCAGAAGGAGCAGCGCCGGTCACAGCCGGAGGCGAGCTTCACGGAGGCGACCGGGCTCTTGTCCAGGCGGCGGCGCAGCGGCGCGCGCGGCCCGGAGGCGGGCGCGAGCCCGTCCGGCAGGTCGGCGGGGGCCGGGGCGGGCTCCTCGGCGGCCTGGGCGTGGCCGGGCAGTGCCACGTCGGCGCCCTGCCGCTCGGCCGGGCTGATCGGCAGCAGCTTGCGCCGGTCGCGCGGGGTGTGCGCCTCGACGCTGCCACCGCTGAGGATGGTCTGGAGGCGGTTGGAGATGTCGGCGTAGTCGTCGAAACCGAGGACTCCGTCGGCCTCGGGGAGCGCTTCGGCGAGTTCCTTGCCGTAGCGCTCGGCCATACAGCCGACGGCGACGACGGCCTGGGTCTTGCCGTGATCCTTGAGATCGTTGGCTTCCAGCAGGGCGTCTACGGAGTCCTTCTTGGCGGCTTCGACGAAGCCACAGGTGTTGACGACGGCTACGTCCGCGTCGGCGGCGTCCTCGACGAGCTCCCAGCCATCCGCCGCCAAGCGGCCTGCGAGCTCCTCCGAGTCCACCTCGTTACGGGCGCAGCCAAGAGTGACAAGGGCGACGGTACGGCGTTCGGGCATGGACTCAAGACTACTTCGTCCCGGCGCCCACCCCCGCCCCAAGTCCCCCCATGACAAGATCCCCGGGGCCGGCGGCGGCCGCCGCGCGGGATCCCGGGGATCTGGAATTTCTTATTCCGTGCTGGTCAGCCCGCCTGGGCCTGGCCCTGGCGCGGGTCGTCCTTGGTGTAGGTGAGACGTTCGACCTGTCCCGACTCGAACCTCTCCTTGATCTCCTTGCCGTTCACGAACAGCTTGACGGCCCCGGCGTCGCCGAGGACGAGGTCCACGGACTCCTTGTCCGTGAAGGTCTTCGACTCGCCCTGCGCGAGGGTGCCGTCGAAGAGGAGCCGGCCGCTGTGGTCCTTCGCGGAGATCCAGCTCTCCCCGGCGTCGGCCGTCAGGACGACGGTGACGAGGTCCTTGGGGGCGGCGGCGATGGCGCTGTCCGAGGGCTCGGGCTTGGGAGCCGGCGGGGTCGGGGTGGCGGGCTGCTTGCCCGCGGCCTGCTTGGGCGCGGGCTTCGGGGAGACGGAACCTTGAGCCACCGGCCGCTTGGACTGCTCGTCGCCGCCGCCGAAGGCGGTGAAGCCGACGAAACCGATCACCGCGACGATGGCGGCGACCATGGCGGCGGTCCAGTTGGGCCGCTGCCGCTCGGGGCGGATCCGCTCGGCCTCGAACATCGGGGCGGCGGGGGTGGGCGCCGGCCGGCCGCCGTGGGCCGCGTCGTAGCGCTCGACCAGGGGTGCCGGGTCGAGGTGGACGGCGCGGGCGAGCGTACGGATGTGGCCGCGGGCGTACACGTCGCCGCCGCACCGCGTGAAGTCGTCCTCTTCGATCGCGTGCACGATCGGGATGCGCACGCGGGTGGTGGAACTGACCTCGTCGACGGTGAGCCCGGCGGCGATCCGGGCCTTCTTCAGGGCCGTCCCGATGGACGGCTCTTCGACGGAGCGCTCGACGATGCGGTCCTCGGACCGGTCCTCGGACCGGACGTCGGTCGAAGGCCGCTCTTCTTCGGGGGAGTTGGAGTTGCCGATGGACACAAGGGCGCCTTTCGAGCGTGTAGCCACCTGCTGGATGTCCAGTCTAGGGGGGTGACGAAAGGGTGGGGCAACCGGAGGGTCCGCTTCCTACGCCATCCGAATGGCGACGGGAACGGCCGCCGGTGCCTCCCTCAACTTGACGCACGCCCGGGGGAAACGGTTGCCGCCGGAACCGGTGACGATCCGGCCACGATCCCATTCGGTCGGGTGAGGTGGCCGGACCCCCGTTCTAGCGGGCCGCCCGGGGCTCCGGGGGATTCCGCTTCCGCCGGGATCCGGGTGTCCCCGGGGGCTCCTGGAGACCTACGGGACCTCCTCGCCGCGGATCACGGCGAGCACCCCGTCGAGCTCGTCGGGCTTGACCAGCACGTCGCGCGCCTTGGAGCCCTCGCTCGGCCCGACGACCCCGCGGGACTCCATCAGGTCCATGAGCCGCCCCGCCTTGGCGAAGCCGACCCGCAGCTTGCGCTGGAGCATCGAGGTGGAGCCGAACTGGGTGGAGACCACCAGCTCCGCCGCCTGGCACAGCAGGTCCAGGTCGTCGCCGATCTCCTCGTCGATCTCCTTCTTCTGCTTCTGCCCGACCGTGACGTCGTCCCGGAAGACGGGCGCCATCTGGTCCTTGCAGTGCTGGACGATCCCGGCGATCTCGTCCTCGGTGACGAAGGCGCCCTGGAGGCGGACCGGCTTGTTCGCACCCATCGGCAGGAACAGTCCGTCACCCTTGCCGATCAGCTTCTCCGCGCCCGGCTGGTCCAGGATGACCCGGCTGTCGGCCAGGGAGGAGGTCGCGAACGCCAGCCGCGAGGGCACGTTCGCCTTGATCAGGCCGGTCACCACGTCCACCGAGGGCCGCTGGGTGGCGAGCACCAGGTGGATGCCGGCCGCGCGGGCCAGCTGGGTGATGCGGACGATCGAGTCCTCGACGTCGCGCGGGGCCACCATCATCAGGTCCGCGAGCTCGTCGACGATCACCAGCAGGTACGGGTACGGGCTGAGCTCGCGTTCGCTGCCCGGCGGCAGCTTGATCTTGCCGTCCCGGATCGCCTGGTTGAAGTCGTCGATGTGCCGGTAGCCGAAGGCGGCCAGGTCGTCGTAGCGCAGGTCCATCTCGCGCACGACCCACTGGAGGGCCTCGGCGGCCCGCTTGGGGTTGGTGATGATCGGGGTGATCAGGTGCGGGATGCCCTCGTAGGCGGTCAGCTCGACCCGCTTGGGGTCGACCAGGACCATCCGGACGTCCTCCGGGGTGGCCCGCACCATGATCGAGGTGATCAGGCAGTTGATGCAGGAGGACTTGCCGGAGCCGGTGGCGCCCGCGACGAGCACGTGCGGCATCTTGGCGAGGTTGGCCATGACGTAGCCGCCCTCGACGTCCTTGCCGAGCGCGACCAGCATCGGGTGGTCGTCCTCGGCGGCGTCCGCGAGGCGCAGCACGTCGCCCAGGTTGACCATCTCGCGGTCGGTGTTCGGGATCTCGATGCCGACGGCCGACTTGCCCGGGATCGGGCTGATGATCCGCACGTCCGGCGAGGCCACGGCGTAGGCGATGTTCTTCGCCAGCGCGGTGATCCGCTCGACCTTCACCGCGGCGCCGAGCGTCACCTCGTACCGGGTGACCGTGGGGCCGCGGGTGAAGCCGGTGACCTGCGCGTCCACCTTGAACTCGGTGAACACGTTCGTCAGCGCCGCCACCACCGTGTCGTTCGCGGCGCTGCGGGTCTTGCCGGGCCCGCCCTTCTCCAGCAGCTCCAGCGAGGGCAGTGCGTACGTGATGTCCCCGCGCAGCTGGAGCTGTTCGGCCCGCGGCGGCAGCGGCTGGGCCTCCGGCGGGGTCTTCGTCAGGTCCGGCACCGACAGCGTCCCGGAGACCGCCGCGGTCCGCTCGTGCGGCGCGCCGGAGCCGTCGGCCGCAGCCGGGGCCGGGGCCTGGGCCGGAGCCGGAGCCGGAGCCTGGGCGGGGACGGGCCGCCCCTCCCGGGCGGGCGGCACCGGAGCGGTGACCTCCGCACCCTCCCCCCGCACGGAGATCCCCTGGGTGAGATCGGCGACCAGCGGGTTCGGCGGCAGCCCCCCGTGGACCACCCCGTCCAGCGCGGCCGCTGCCGCCGCCGCGACGTCGACGGCGTCCGGCTCGCGCCCGCCGGGCCGCACGGCGCTCCGCCGGGGCCGGCGCCGCCGTGCCAGGGCCGCTTCCTCGGCCTCGTCCACCTCACCGCCCGCGCCGCCGGTGTGGGCCTGCCACTGCTCCGCGTCGTGCCGGCCGGGCCGCCCGGAGCCCTCGTGCGGCTCCCCGTACCCCTCGTCGTACTCGTTGGGCTGGATCACCCCGAGCCGGATCCCGGCGCGGCGCAGCCGCTGCGGGATCGCCGCGACCGGGGTGGCGGTGACCACCAGCAGCCCGAAGACCGTCAGCAGCACCAGCATGGGCACGGCCAGCGGCGCCCCCATGGTGAAGATCAGCGGCTTGGAGGCCCCCCAGCCGATCAGCCCGCCCGCGTTCTGCATGGCGGTGGTGCCCTCGTCCCGGCCGGGCGCCCCGCAGGCGATGTGCACCAGCCCGAGGACGCCGATGACGAGGGCGGACAGGCCGATCCCGATGCGCCCGTTGGCGTCGGTCTGCTCGGGGTGGCGGATGAAACGTACCGCCATGACGCCCAGCAGGATCGGCACGAGCAGGTCCAGGCGCCCGAAGGCCCCGGTGACCAGCATCGTGACCAGGTCCCCTACGGGCCCGCTCAGGTTCGACCAGGTGCCGGCGGCGACGATCAGCGCGAGGGCGAGCAGCAGCAGCGCCACGCCGTCCTTGCGGTGGGCCGGGTCCAGGTTCCTGGCGCCCCTGCCGATCCCGCGGAACAGCCCGCCGACGGCGTGCGCGAGACCGAGCCAGCACCAGCGGACCAGCCGCACCACTCCCCCGCTCGGCGACGGCGCCGGCTTCGCGGCGGCCTTCTTCGCCGGGGGGCGCTTGGCCGCGGCGGCCTTCTTCGCGGGGGGCTTACGCGGGGCCGCCTTCTTGGTCGGCGCCGTCGTACGGCCGGTGCGGCCCTTCGCGGTGCCCGCCGTGCTCTGGGAACCCTTGCCGGACGTACTTGAGGCCATGGGCCCGAGGTTACCTGTGTGCACGCCGGTGGACACGCGTGCCCACCGCTTCACCCGTTCGTGTCGCCCCGCCCCTAAGTGCTTTGACGCCGTGACAGAACTGACGGGTGCCCAGCGGGTTTGCCCGGCGGGCCGCTCCGCCGTCGCGCGGCGGGCGGCCCGGCGGTCTCAGCCCTGCGCGGGCAGGATGGCGGCTCCCCCGCTGGCGCCCGGTTCCAGCGCGTCGAGCGCCCGCCGCAGCCCGGTCAGCTTCCGCTCCAGGTGGGCGGCCGTGGCGACCACCCCGGCGTCCGCCGAGTCCTCGCCGAGCTGCTTGGTCAGCGCCTCGGCCTGTTCCTCGACCGCCGCCAGCCGCGCGGAGAGCTCGGCCAGCAGCCCGGCCGTCTCCCGGCCGCCGTCGCCGTTGGTACCGCCGCCCTCCAGCTGGAGGCGCAGCAGGGCCGCCTGCTCCCGCAGCTGGCAGTTCTTGGTGTAGAGCTCGACGAACACCGAGACCTTGGCGCGCAGCACCCACGGGTCGAACGGCTTCGAGATGTAGTCCACCGCGCCGGCCGCGTAACCGCGGAAGGTGTGGTGCGGACCGTGGTTGATCGCGGTGAGGAAGATGATCGGGATGTCCCGGGTCCGTTCGCGCCGCTTGATGTGCGCGGCCGTTTCGAATCCGTCCATGCCCGGCATCTGGACATCCAGCAGGATGACCGCGAAATCGTCCGTAAGCAGCGCTTTGAGCGCTTCCTCCCCCGACGACGCCCGGACCAGTGTCTGATCGAGCGCGGAGAGGATGGCCTCCAGCGCCAGCAGATTCTCCGGCCGGTCGTCGACCAGGAGGATCTTGGCCTTCTGCACCATGCCCTGTCCTCCTCGCCCCGGCATGGGGCCTCCCCGGCTCCTGGCTCCGGCATGCGCGCCGGGCCCCGCCCCAGAGGACGGCATCCTTGAGCCGTCCGTCCTTGTGCCGGTCATCGTAGCCCCAGTCCCGAGATCGCCACACCCTGTCACCAAGATGTCACTGTGCCCGAAGCGGAAACGTGAGGGGAGACCCAAAGGTTCCCCTCACGGTCTCCGCCCGCGGCCCGTCCTCCGATCAGTTTCCGCGCATGTGCTGTTCCATGACCGCCAGCAGGTAATCGGGCTCGACCGGCTTGGTGACGTAGTCGGAAGCCCCCGAGTCGATGGCCTTCTCCCGGTCCCCCTTCATCGCCTTCGCCGTCAGCGCGATGATCGGCAGCCCCGCGAACTGCGGCATCCGCCGGATCGCCGAGGTCGTCGCGTACCCGTCCATCTCCGGCATCATGATGTCCATCAGCACGACCGCCACGTCGTCGTTCTGCTCCAGGACCTCGATGCCCTCCCGGCCGTTCTCCGCGTACAGCACCGCCAGTCCGTGCTGCTCCAGCACGCTCGTCAGGGCGAACACGTTGCGCACGTCGTCGTCCACGATCAGCACCCGCTCGCCGTGGAAGTCGTACGAGCGCGGCGGCGCCGGCAGCGGCTCCTCCACGTCCCAGGCGTCCCCCTCCGGCTGCCCCGGCACCTCGGCGCGCGGCAGCGGACCGGCCGCCGTCCTGCGCCGGTGCCGGAACAGCGCCGAGGAGCCCTGCCCCGGCGCCTCCGCCGCCGGCGGCGCCTGCCGCGGCGGTGCCGCTCCCAGCGGCGCCGGCAGCGCTGCCGGGAGCGGCTGGACCGCCGCCGGCTCCTCCTCGGCCGCCCTGCGGTACTCCCCGCGCGCCCCGCCGGGCGTCGGCGGCGCGTACCCCTGCGGCGGGAGCTCGCTCGGGTGCAGCGGCAGGTACAGCGTGAAGGTCGACCCCCGGCCGGGCTCACTGGCCGCGTGGATCTCCCCGCCCAGCAGCCGGGCGATCTCCCGGCTGATGGACAGCCCGAGGCCCGTGCCGCCGTACTTGCGGCTGGTGGTGCCGTCGGCCTGCTTGAACGCCTCGAAGATCACCAGCATCTTGCTCGCCGCGATCCCGATCCCGGTGTCGGTCACGGAGAAGGCGATCAGGTCGGCGTCCGCGTCCCGCAGCGACCCCGCCTCCAGCAGCTGTTCCCGGATGGCCGTCGGCACATCGGCCCCGGCGGGCCGGATCACCAGCTCCACGGCCCCGTTGTCGGTGAACTTCACCGCGTTGGACAGCAGGTTGCGCAGCACCTGCAGCAGCCGCTGCTCGTCGGTGTGCAGGGTCGCGGGCAGCTCCGGGGAGACCCGTACCGAGAAGTCCAGCCCCTTCTCCGCGGTCAGCGGCCGGAAGGTGGCCTCCACGTAGTCCACGAGCTGGACCAGTGCGATACGTGTCGGCGAGACGTCCATCTTGCCCGCCTCGACCTTCGACAGGTCGAGGATGTCGTTGATCAGCTGGAGCAGGTCCGAGCCCGCCCCGTGGATGGTCTCGGCGAACTCCACCTGCTTCGGCGACAGGTTCTCGTCCGCGTTGTCGGCGAGCAGCTTGGCCAGGATCAGCAACGAGTTCAACGGGGTGCGCAGCTCGTGCGACATGTTCGCGAGGAACTCGCTCTTGTACCGCATCGAGACCGCGAGCTGCTCGGCACGCTCCTCCAGGACCTGCCGGGCCTCCTCGATCTCGGTGTTCTTCACCTCGATGTCCCGGTTCTGCTGGGCCAGCAGCTCGGCCTTCTCCTCCAGCTCCGCGTTCGCCGCCTGGAGGGCCTTCTGCCGGTTCTCCAGCTCGTCGGAACGCTCGCGCAGCTGCTCGGTCATCTCCTGCGACTGCTTGAGCAGCATCTCCGTCTTGGAGTTCACGGAGATGGTGTTGACGCTCGTACCGATCATCTCGGCGATCTGGCTCAGGAAGTCCTTCTGGATCTGCGTGAACCCCGTGAACGACGCCAGCTCGATGACGCCGAGCACCTTCCCCTCGAACAGCACCGGCAGCACGATCACGTGCGCCGGCGGCGCCTCGCCCAGCCCCGAGGAGATCCTCAGGTAGCCGGGCGGGGTGTTCTCGACGAGGATCGTCCGCTTCTCCTCGGCCACCGTGCCGATCAGCCCCTCGCCGGGCCTGAAGGAAATCGGCATCTGACCGCCCGCGTACGCGTAGCTCCCGCGCATCCGCAGTTCGAACGAGCCCTCCGCGCCGCCGTCCGCCCCGATCTCGGAGGCCCCGCCGGCCGGGACGGCGAGGAAGAAGGCCCCGTGCTGCGCGGAGACCACCGGGGTCAGCTCGCTCATGATCAGGGAGGCCACGTCGTCCAGGTCCCGGCGGCCCTGCATCAGCGCCGAGATCCGGGCGAGGTTGCCCTTGAGCCAGTCCTGCTCCTTGTTGGCCAGGGTGGTGTCCCGCAGGTTGACGATCATCGTGTTGATGTTGTCCTGGAGCACCTGGATCTCGCCCGCCGCGTCCACGTCGACCTTCAGGCTCAGGTCGCCGCGGGTCACCGCGGTGGCCACGGCCGCGATGGCACGGACCTGCCGGGTGAGGTTGCCGGCCATCTCGTTCACGGACTCGGTCAGGTCCCGCCAGGTGCCGTCCACGTCCCGCACCCGGGCCTGGCCGCCGAGGATGCCCTCGGTACCCACCTCGCGGGCCACCCGCGTCACCTGGTCCGCGAAGGACGACAGCTGGTCGACCATCGTGTTGATGGTCGTCTTGAGCTCCAGGATCTCCCCGCGGGCGTCGATGTCGATCTTCTTGGTCATGTCGCCCTTGGCGATGGCGGTCGTGACCATGGCGATCTGCCGCACCTGGCCGGTGAGGTTGGACGCCATGAAGTTCACCGAGTCGGTGAGGTCCTTCCACGTCCCCGAGACCCCCGGGACGTGCGCCTGACCGCCCAGGCGGCCCTCCGTGCCCACCTCGCGGGCCACGCGCGTGACCTCGTCCGCGAACGACGACAGGGTCTTCACCATCGTGTTGACGGTGTCGGCGAGCTGCGCGACCTCGCCGCGCGCCTCGACCGTGACCTTCTTCGTCAGGTCGCCGTTGGCGACGGCCGCCGACACCTGCGAGATGTTGCGCACCTGCGAGGTCAGGTTGTTGGCCATCAGGTTGACGTTGTCGGTGAGGTCCTTCCAGATGCCGGTCACCCCGCGCACCCGGGCCTGCCCGCCGAGGATGCCCTCGGAACCCACCTCGCGCGCCACCCGCGTCACCTGCTCCGCGAAGGACGACAGCTGGTCGACCATCGTGTTCACGGTGGTGACCAGTTCGAGGATCTCGCCCTTGGCGTCCACCGTGATCTTCTTGGAGAGGTCGCCCATGGCCACGGCCGTGGTCACCTCGGCGATGTTGCGCACCTGCGACGTCAGGTTGTTCGCCATGAAGTTGACGGACTGGGTCAGGTCCTTCCAGGTGCCGGAGACGCCCTTGACCTCCGCCTGCCCGCCGAGGATGCCCTCGGTGCCCACCTCGCGGGCCACCCGCGTCACCTGTTCCGCGAAGTTCGACAGCTGGTCGACCATCGTGTTGAGGGTGTTCTTCAGCTCCAGGATCTCGCCCCGGGCGTCCACGTCGATCTTCTGCGACAGGTCACCGCGCGCCACCGCCGTCGCGACCTGCGCGATGTTGCGCACCTGCGAAGTCAGGTTCCCGGCCATGCCGTTCACCGAATCCGTCAGGTCCCGCCACACCCCGGCCACGCCGGGCACCTGCGCCTGACCGCCGAGCCGGCCCTCGGTACCCACGTCCCGGGCCACCCGGGTCACCTGCTCCGCGAAGGCCGAGAGCTGGTCGACCATCGTGTTGATGGTGTTCTTCAGCTCCAGGATCTCGCCCCGGGCGTCCACGTCGATCTTCTGCGACAGGTCACCGCGCGCCACCGCCGTCGTCACCTGGGCGATCTGGCGCACCTGCGAAGTCAGGTTCCCCGCCATGAAGTTGACGGAGTCGGTGAGCTCCTTCCAGGTGCCGGAGACCCCCTCCACCCGGGCCTGGCCGCCCAGCCGGCCCTCGGTACCCACGTCCCGCGCCATCCGCGTGACCTGGTCGGCGAACGAGGACAGCTGGTCCACCATCGTGTTCACGGTGTTCTTCAGCTGGAGCATCTCGCCGGAGACGTCCACCGTGACCTTCTGCGACAGATCGCCGTTGGCCACCGCCGTGGTCACCTGGGCGATGTTGCGGACCTGCCCGGTGAGGTTCCGGAAGGCGGTGTTCACCGAGTCGGTGAGGTCCTTCCACGTACCGGCCGCCCCCGGCACCTGCGCCTGGCCGCCGAGCTCACCCTCGACGCCGACCTCACGGGCCACACGCGTCACTTCCGCACCGAAGGACTGGAGCTGGTCCACCATCGTGTTGACGGTGTTCTTCAGCTCCAGCATCTCGCCGGCCACGTTCACCGTGACCTTCTGCGACAGATCGCCGTTGGCCACGGCGGTCGTCACCTGGGCGATGTCCCGCACCTGCGTGGTGAGGTTGCGGAAGACCGTGTTCACCGAGTCGGTGAGGTCCTTCCACGTACCGGCCGCCCCCGGCACCTGCGCCTGGCCGCCGAGGAGGCCCTTCGCACCGACCTCGCTGGCCACGCGCGTGACCTCGTCCGCGAAGGTCCGCAGGGTCTCCGTCATCTGATTGATCGTTTCGGCCAGCTGCGCGACCTCGCCCCGCGCGCTGACCCGCACCTTCTGCGACAGGTCACCGTTCGCGACGGCCGTCGTCACCTGCGCGATCCCGCGCACCTGCGCCGTCAGGTTCCCCGCCATCGTGTTGACGGAGTCGGTCAGGTCCTTCCACACGCCCGCGACCCCGGGCACCTTCGCCTGGCCGCCCAGCTCGCCCTCCGTACCCACCTCGCGGGCGACGCGCGTCACCTCGGAGGAGAAGGAGGACAGCTGGTCCACCATCGTGTTCACGGTGTTCTTCAGCTGGAGCATCTCGCCGGCCACGTGCACCGTGACCTTGCGCGAGAGATCGCCCTTGGCCACCGCCGTCGTGACGAGGGCGATGTCACGCACCTGAGCGGTGAGCCGGTAGGCCATCGTGTTGACGGAGTCGGTCAGGTCCTTCCAAGAACCGGACATTCCACGCACCTGGGCCTGACCGCCCAGTTTGCCCTCGGTACCGACCTCCAACGCCACCCGCGTCACCTCGTCGGTGAACGCCGACAACTGGTCGACCAGGTTGTTGACCGTGCGCCCGACCTTCAGGAACTCCCCGCGCAGCGGATGGCCCACCCCGTCCGGGGCCTGCGTCCGCAGGTCCATCCGCTGGTCCAGGTCGCCCTCGGCCACCGCCGACAGCACCCGGCCCACCTCGGACACCGGCCGGGCGAGATCGTCCACCAGCTGGTTCGACGCGTCGATCGCGGCCGCCCAGGAGCCCTCGCAGGCCCCCGTCTCCAGCCGCTCGCTCAGCTTGCCCTCACGGCCCACCATCCGCCGGACCCGCGACAGCTCACCGGTCAGGTGCAGATTGCGGTCGGCGACCTCGTTGTAGACGGCGGCGATCTCCGCCATCACGCCCTCGCCGGACACCGTCAGCCGCTTGCGGAAGTTCCCGTCCCGCATCGACACCAGGGCCGTGAGCAGACGGTTCAGAGCGGCGGTGTCGACCTCCGTGGTCCCGTTCCGCCGGGACCGTCCGCCCTTGGGGCGCGTTCCCGTACGTCGCACCGCTGCGCTGGACTCCACCGTGTCCCTCCCGAAAGGGTCGACCTCTGTTCCACCGGACACCGGCTGTCCAAGAGCCGGCTCTCCAAGCCTGCCCAGTGTTTCACCCTGGCCGAACCCGGCGATAACACTTCGGCACCATCGCACACCGGCCGCACCCCGCGGGTGGAATCCCGTACGACGGCCTCATGGCGACCGCGAAGGTAAGTAACCTGGCATCCGATGTCCCACCGCGTCGAAGGAGACTCGTGATCACGGCACGGGCGGCTGCCAGTTTCGACCCTCAAGGGCGGTCGGTCGCCGCCGCCCGCGCGTTCGTGCGCGACACGCTCCAGGGCTGGGGCTTCTCGGACATCGTCGACGACGCGGTCGTGCTGACCAGCGAGCTCGTCACCAATGCCGTGGTGCACGCCGGGACCCGGGCCGAGGTCCTGTGCCTGCGCGCCGAGGACGGCGTACGCGTCGAGGTCGCCGACCGCTACCCCGAGCGCGAGCTGCCCCTGCGGCACCCCGGCGAGCGCCCGTACGCCGATCCCGACCGCGAGAGCGGCCGCGGGCTGATGCTCTGCGCCGCCCTCGCCACCCGCTGGGGCGTCGAGTACACCGCCACCCACAAACACGTGTGGTTCCGCCTCGACCTCCCGGACCGGCCGGTCGGTACCCGCTCCGCGGGCCCCGTCGTACCGGACCAGTTCCTGCCCCTGGCCGAGAGCCGCGTCCGCGTCGCCGTCCTCCAGATCGACGCCACCGACGCCATCTCCGCCTGGAACGACGACGCCGAGCACATCTTCGGCCACCCCGCGGAGAAGGCCCTGGGCCGCCCCCTCGCGGAGCTCGCCGCCTGGCCCCAGACCCCGGGCACCGGCACCGGCGTCGCCGAGGCACTGCGCCTGTCCCGCTGGGAGGGCAGTTACGGCATCCGCGGCGCCGACGGCCGCGTCATCCCCGTCTATGCCTCCCACCTGCGGGTCCGCGACGCCCACGGCGAGCCCTCCATCGTCTGCCTCCTCGTCCACGACGACGAGCGGGCCCTGCTCCAGACCCCCGCACGCGTCCCCTCCTCCGACGGCCAGCACAGCGATCCCCGCCCCACCGACCCCTTCGAGGTCTTCATCGGCTCGCCCGCCCCCGACGACCTCGACGGGCTGCTCCAACGCACCGTCGAGCGGGCCCGCGACATGCTCGACGCCGACGCCGCCTTCCTGCTGCTGGCCACCGACGACGAGACCGAGCTGGAGGTCCGCGCGACCACCGGCCTGCCCTCCACCCGCCAGCGCTTCGCCCGCGTCCCCGTCGAGGCCGGCACCAGCCGCTACGGATCGGCCCGCCTGCCCGCCGTCCACGAAGACCTCGCCGTCGTCCCCGGAGCCGTACCGCTCCTGGAAGCCACCGGCATGCGCTCCGTCATCACCGTCCCCCTCAAGGTCGAGGGCCGCCTCACCGGCTCCCTCGGCGTCGCCGCCGAGGGCCCCGGCCGCTACACGAACGAGGAGGCCCTGCGCCTCCAGTTCGCCGCGGACCGCATCGCCCTCGCCGTCGAGTCCGCCCGCCTCGGCGAGCTGGAACGGCTGCGCCGCGGCTCCCTGTCCTTCCTCGTCGAGGCCTCCGACCTGCTCGCCGGCACCCTCGACCGGGACCAGACCCTGGCCCTCATGGCCCAGATGACCGTCCCGACGCTCGCCACCTGGTGCGCCGTCTACACCATCGCCGACCAGGCCTCGGACCCCTACCTCGCCTACGTCCTGCACGAGGACGAGGAGCGCATCGACGGCCTCAAGGCCCTCCTGTCCCGCGTCGACCCGCCCGAACCGGTCCGCGAGGCCGGTGCCCGCCCCTGGCCGGCGACGGCCGCCGCGGTCGGCGGCGAGACGGTCGTCCTGCCCCTCCTGGCCCGCAACCGGGTGATCGGCATGCTGACCCTCGGCAAGCCCAGCGAGGAGCACTTCCGCCAGGAGATCCTCGAACTCGCCGACGACCTCTCCCGCCGCGCGGCCCTGGCCCTGGACAACGCGCGCCTCTACTCGGAGCGCACCGCCATCAGCCGCTCCCTCCAGCGCAGCCTCCTGCCGCCCGGCTCCCCCGCCATCCCCGGCATGGAGGTCGAGGTCATCTACCGTGCCGCCGGCGAGGGCAACGAGGTGGGAGGCGACTTCTACGACGTCTTCCCGATCCGCGACGGCGCGTACGGTTTCGCCATCGGCGACGTCTGCGGTACGGGCCCCGAGGCGGCGGCCGTCACCGGCCTGGCCCGCCACGCCTTGCGCCTCCTGGCCCGCGAGGGCCTGGGCGGGCCGGCGGTGCTGGAGCGGCTGAACGCGGCGATCCTCGACGAGGGCGCCCGCAGCCGCTTCCTCACCCTCCTCTACGGGGAGCTGCACCCGCAGCCCGACGGCGGCGCCCTGATGAAGGTCGTCTGCGCCGGCCACCCCCTCCCGCTGCGCCTGCGCCCGGACGGCCAGGTCACACCGGCCGCGGAGCCGCAGCCGCTGCTCGGCGTGATCGACGACCTCGACCTCTACGAACAGACCATGACCCTCGACCCGGGCGACGTCCTGCTCTGCGTCACGGACGGGGTCACCGAGCGCCGTGAGGGCACCAGGATGCTCGGCGACGACGGCCTCGCGGAGGTCCTCACCACCTGCACCGGCCTCACGGCGGGCGCGGTCGCCTCCCGCGTCCTGCGCGCGGTCGAACGCTTCGCCGCCGAACCGGCCTCCGACGACATGGCCATCCTGGCCTTCCGCGTCCCCCAGCAGCGCGAAGGCTCC
This sequence comes from Streptomyces sp. NPDC033966, assembly GCF_055575955.1. Taxonomy (NCBI): domain Bacteria; kingdom Bacillati; phylum Actinomycetota; class Actinomycetes; order Kitasatosporales; family Streptomycetaceae; genus Streptomyces; species Streptomyces sp. NPDC033966. The sequence goes on from NZ_JBVIRQ010000007.1 coordinate 424,041, forward strand.
TGACCCCGGCCCCCACGGTTCCGGGTGAGGGGCACGCCGAGGACCGCTCGGCGTGCCGGCGACGTCGTGCTGTGCGCGGAGCCGGCCCGTGAACGCAAAAAAGGCCCCCGCCTGGTGGCGGGGGCCTTTTTTGTGAAGTCAGAGCCCTTTAACGGAATCGAACCGTTGACCTTCTCCTTACCATGGAGACGCTCTACCGACTGAGCTAAAAGGGCGGGTTGTTCGGCGGCGTCCTACTCTCCCACAGGGTCCCCCCTGCAGTACCATCGGCGCTGAAAGGCTTAGCTTCCGGGTTCGGAATGTAACCGGGCGT